>JAJRSX010000151.1 GCA_024278555.1 bacterium
CGGGTCGGACCCCAACGTGCAGCGAGCCTCGAATGGACCTGGTGTCCTGCTCAGACTGCGGATGGAAGCCTGGTGGAAGGAGGCTGAGCCGGGAGGACCGAGTTCTGGGGACCGTGGCGCGTCGGCCGGAGCCCGTGGACAGGGAGCGGCCTCCTCATGGAAGGGGGCGTTCACCCGCTGGGGGCGCGGCGCGAATCGCGAGGAGTCTGGGTGCAACCTCTTCTTGTTCCGGCTCCTCACCCGCCCGCCGCCTCATCCTCCTCCAGGGCGGCGAGCGCCTCCGGGGTGTTGACGTTGGTCCAGGCGGCGGCGAGCGCCGTAGGCGGCGTGGGGGTCGCCGCCTTCGGGTGGCGGGCGATCGCCCGCGGGGCGAGGCGGCCTGCCGCCGCCTCCCCCTCGAACCGGGCCGCCGCCTGCGGCTCGTAGCAGGCCAGGAGCGGCTCGACGCCTCCACCGTGGCTCGGTACCACCGCCCAGCGGCCGGGCTGCCGCGCCCCCCTCAGCCACGCCACCGCCTCCCCCCCCAGCCGCGGGAGGTCGCACGCCGCCACCAGCCACGCCGCCTCCGGCGCCCACCGGTGGCCGGCGAGGAGCCCGGCCAGTGGCCCCGACACCCCCGGCGGGTCGGGGAGGCGGCGGAGGTGGATCAGCGGTGGCGCCACCTCGCCGGAGCCGAGGAGCAGGACCTCCCCCACGTGGGGCGCCAGGGCGGCGGCGGCGATCTCCGCCAGGGTGCGACCCTGGTAGCGGAGGAGCTGCTTCGGCCGCCCCATCCGCACACTCTGCCCCCCCACGAGGAGGCCGCCGAACAGCGGCCGCGCCGCCCACGCCGCGTCGAGCCACTGCTCGATCCGCGCCAGGAGCGGCGCCTCCCGCCCCGCCCCCCACGGGAGGACCTCCGCCACCTCGGTCACCGCCGGCGGCACTGCCGCGTCGTCCGGGTGGGCGAGCCACACCTTCGGTAGCGGCGTCTGCTTGTGGCCCTCCACCAGGACGAGGTCGTGGTCGAGGAGTAGACCGTCCACCACCGCATCGAGCGCCGTGGCCGCCCCCGGCCGGAGCCGCCACGCCACCTCGTCGGGGCCGCGCAGGCAGATGTCGGCGCCGGCGCGAAAGAGGCGGTCCGAGTCCTTCCCCGGGGTGTCGAGGCAGACCCCGTGGGCGTCGTGCTTCACCACCGCCACCGCCAGCCCCCTCTCCACCAACTCCGGGAGCACCGCCTCCAAGAGGGTGGTCTTCCCCGACCCAGACCAGCCGCACACGGCAAAGGCGGCCCGCCCCGCCCTCACAGCGCCACCTCCACTGCCGCCTCCGCGGCGAGGAGAAAGATGGAGCGCGGCTTGAGGCTGGCGCGCACCGGATTTCCCACTGCCAGGCCAAGGTCATCGGCCGCGCACACCGGCAGGCGCACGGAGATCGGCGGGAGGGGGCCGGCGGCGAGGGTCACCTCGACGCGGCCGTCGAGAAGCAGGAGCTCCGCCACCACCGCCTCCACCACGTTGGCCGCGACCTGCGGCCGCAGGGGGCGGTCCGGGTGGAGAAGCATCACCTCCTCGGGCCGGATTCCCACGAGACAGCGACCCCCGGCGGGCTCCGCGGCGGCGACGAGCTCCAGGGGGTGGTCCTGCAGGCGCACCCGGCAGCCCCCCCCGTCGGTCTCCCCCACCACCACCGCCGGCCACAGGTTCTCCGGGGCGAGGAAGGCGGCCACCGCCGGATCGGCGGGGCGGTCGTAGAGGGTGCGCGGGGGGGCGAGCTGGCGCAGGCGGCCATCGAGGAGGATGCCGATCCGGTCACCGAGGAGAAAGGCCTCCTCACGATCGTGGGTGATGTGGAGCGCGGTGAGCCCCGACTCCCGGTGCAACCGCCGCAGGAGGCGCTGGAACTCGCGCCGCCGGTGCGGATCCAGGGCCGCGCACGGCTCATCGAGCATCAGCAGCCGCGGCCGGGTGAGGAGGGCCCGGCCGAGGGCGACCCGCTGCTGCTCACCGCGCGACAGGGTGCGCACCGACCGCCGCCCCAACAGCGGCCCCAGGTCGAGGACCTCGGTGAGGCGGACCAGAAGCGCCGGGTCGGGTCGCTCGCCGCGACACGCCACCCCCCACAGGAGGTTCTCCTCCACCCCGAGGTGGGGCAGCAGCCCGAGCTCCTGCGGCACATAGGCGATCCCCCGCGCCCCCGGCGCCGTCTCCGAAAGCTCCCTCCCGTCGAGCCGCACCGCGCCCGCCGCCAGGGGGTGCCACCCGAGCAATGCCTCCAGCAGCACCGTCTTCCCCACCCCCGACGGCCCCACCAACACCAGATACTCCCCGGCCGCCACCGCCAGCTCCACCGGCCCGAGATGGAAACCGGGCAGCCGAACCTCCACCTCCTCGGCGGTGAGGAGGGGGGCAACACCGGACGTGGCGTGCGAGGCGGTCACGGGCTCAGGGCTACGGCGGTAGAAGAGGAGAGGGAGGGCCTGGTGGCGTCGGTAATCTTTCGGGGAGGTCGGCGTCCCTGAATGGCGAGACTCGCCGCAGGTTACGCAGATTGCGCGAGCTTCGGAATGAGAGGGGGGGGGCTGGGGCGTGGCTGTCGCGAGCGGTCCAATCAGGCGCCCGGCTTGGCCTGGAAGGCAACGACCTCAACACAAAGAGGATCAGCGAAAATATCTCAATGTTTTTGTTGACTATAGATACATTTCATGCCAGACATAAACATGCCTACCCAGCCCGTTTCGACCCTGCGCACCTTCCGGCGCACCCACCGGCCCTTCTTCGCCCAGGCGATGGAGCGGACGCTGAAGATGGCCCAGCAGCAGGGGGTGCGGGATCCCGAGCGGGGCGTCGCTGCCTGGCCACCGGGTGAGCTCGCGTCTGAGTGAGACGATTCAGGCGGAGATCCTGCTCAAGGTGTTGGCCTACAACCTGATGCGGTTGGAGACGGCGGCGGCGGCGGTGCCGATTTGTGTCAGCTTGGTGGCCACCCCCACCCGGATCCGCATCCTCGCCGCCCGGGTGCCCCTTCCCCCAGTCGAACCCCCGTCCGGACCCGTCAACGCCGTGCTCCTTCTCTACCCCGTCTGATCGCCGTAGAGGCCGACCGCGGCCCATTTTGGGGCCATTTTCGGAATGAAAATCCGGGGCAACCGATCTATTTCCGCTGATCCTCTCTGCGACTCCGCATCTCTGCGCGACAATCCAACCGACGATTATGGGCCCTTCCCCGGCCTCGTCACGATGCCCAAAGTTCGCCAGACTCCCGCCCCACGGCACGCTGCCCCTGCCGCCGCGACCGCTTCCAACGCCGATCCCATCCATGCCTACCACCATCACCGACCTCGGCGAGCAGGGGATCATCAACCTCCTCGCCCGCGCCTGCCCGACGGCGGGCAGAGGCGGCAGGTTGGGGATCGGCGACGATGCGGCGGTGCTCGCCGCCGCCGGCGGCTGGGTGGTGACCACCGACCTGCTGGTGGAGGGGAGCCACTTCGACCGGCGCTATTCGTCGCCCGCGGATGTGGGCCACAAGGCGCTGGCGGTGAACCTGTCGGACGTGGCGGCGATGGGGGCGACCCCCGGCCCCCTCTTTCTCACCCTCGGCCTACCGCCGGCCACGCCGGTGGCGGATCTGGAGGGGTTTGCCGCGGGGCTCTCCGCCCTGGCGCAGGCCAGCGGTGCCTGGCTCGCCGGCGGCGACACGGTGGCCGCGCCGGCCGGCTGGGTGGTGGGAATCTGCCTCCTCGGCCGTCCGGTGAACCTGCCGATTCGCCGAGATGGCGCCCGGGTCGGCGACCACCTGTTGGTCAGCGGCACCCTGGGGGGTGCCGCCGGCGGCCTGCGCTGGCTCGCCGAGGGGGGGGCGGTCACCGAGCAGGCGGCGCTGGTGGCCCGCCACCGGCGGCCCGAGCCGCGCCTGGCCCTGGGGGCGTGGCTCGCCCGGGAGGGGCTGGCCTCGGCGATGATCGACCTCTCCGACGGGCTGGCCGCCGACGGCCCGCGTCTCGCCGGCCGCTCGGGGGTCGGCCTGGCCATCGACCTTGACACGGTGCCCGTTGACCCCATCCTGGAACCTCTCTTTGGCAGACGCGAGGCGCTCCGCCTGGCGCTCACCGGAGGGGAGGATTTCGAACTTCTCTTTACCGCCCCACCCCACGCCCTTGCTCGCCTCGCCGCGGCGCCGACC
>JAJRSX010000152.1 GCA_024278555.1 bacterium
CCCTCGCTCCTCGGCGGCGACGGCTTTGCCACCCTCGCCGAGGCGATGCGCCTGGAGCGCTTCGAGACCCGCCGCCTCGGCGACGACCTGCTCCTCACCGGCCGGATACGGCGGTAGGAGGGGGCCATGCCCCCGATCCACGCCACCGGCGTGGCGGGCCGTCGGCCCCACCCGGGATCGCGGCCATGGCCCGCCCCTACCGACAAGCCGCACCCAAAGGATGCACCTCCGCGATGGCGTGCGCCGCGCCCCCCTCACCCCTCGTCGAAACAGAGGCGCACCCCCTCCTCCCACGCCGGCAGCCGAATCCCGAAGGTCTCGGCGAGCCGCGTGCAGTCGAGCCGTGAGCTCGCCGGGCGGGGCGCCGGAGTCGGGTAGTCGCGGCTCGGGATCGGCGCCAGGTCGGCCACCCTCCCCTGCCGGGCCGCCACCGCGAGGAGCTCGCGGGCGAAGCCGTACCACGAGGTGGCGCCGGCGCAGGCGAGGTGGTAGCAGCCGGCCCGCTCGCCCAGGTAACCGGCCACGTCGCCCCGGCCGGCGGCGACGATCGCCCCGGTCGCCTCGGCGATCCACCGGGCCCAGGTGGGGGCGCCGACCTGGTCGTCGACGATGGTCAGCCGGTCGCGCTCGGCCGCCAGGCGCAGGATGGTGCGCGGGAAGTTGGTCCCGCGGGCCGCGTAGACCCAACTCGTGCGCAGGATAAGGTAGCTCCCCCCTGCCGCCGCCACCGCCCGCTCACCCACGAGCTTGGAGCGGCCGTAGGCGTTGATCGGCGCGGTCGGGTCGTCCTCCCGGTAGGGCCGTGGTTGGCTGCCGTCGAAGACGTAGTCGGTGGAGTAGTGGATGAGGGCTGCACCACAACTCGCTGACTCTTCTGCAAGAACGCCAGGCGCCTCGCCGTTGATCCGGGTCGCCTCCGCCTCCTCGGTCTCGGCCCGATCCACCGCGGTGTAGGCGGCACCGTTCACCACCACCGCCGGCCGCACCTCGCGCACCGTCCTCCGCACCGCCGCCGGGTCGGCGAGGTCGAGGGCGGCGTGGTCGAGGGCGACCACCTCCCCCAGCGGCGCGAGGCAGCGGGCCAGCTCCCACCCCACCTGGCCGCGACTACCAGTGATCAGGATGCGCATGGGGGCTCGCTCTGCTCGCGGGATGGGGGGTGGGGGATGAGGGGATGGTCGGCCGCGGCGCGGCCACATGATCTTTTCGTGGGTGGCTTCCCTGGGAATCTCGTCCGGCCGTAAGGCCATCCTTCCCTACCCCCTGGCCCCCATCCCTGGGATGGGCGCAGCGCGCCCCTATTCCGGTAGTTGTTCCGTCGCGCTGCCGAGGAGCGGGTGGTGCCGGTCCTTGCGTGACAGGAGCGGCTCGGTGATCGGCCAGTGGACGTCGATCTGCGGGTCGGACCAGAGGATGCCGCGGTCGTCCTCCGGGTCGTAGTAGTCGGTGCACTGGTAGACCACCTCGGCCATGTCGGAGGTGACGCAGAAGCCGTGGGCGAAGCCGGGGGGGATGTAGAGGAGCCGCCGGTTCTCCGCCGACAGGACCGCCCCGGCCCATTCGCCGAAGTGGGGCGAGCTCCGGCGGATATCCACCGCCACGTCGAAGATCTCCCCGACCACCGCCCGCACCAACTTCCCCTGGGGGTGGCGGAGCTGGTAGTGGAGGCCGCGCAGGACCCGCAGGGCGGAGCGCGAGTGGTTCTCCTGGACAAACTCCACGTCGATGCCGCCGGCGCGGTACTTCTCCCGCTGGTAGACCTCCATGAAGAAGCCGCGGGCGTCACCGAAGAGCTCCGGCTCGATCTCGATCACCCCGGGGAGCTGCGTCTCACGGAAGATCATCCCCAGCGCCCCTCCTTCTCCAACAACAGGTCGCGCAGGTAGTCGGCGTACTCCCCCGTGCCCATCGCCTCGGCGAGACGGCCGAGCTGGGCGTCGTCGATGAACCCCTCGTGCCAGGCGATCTCCTCCACGCACCCCACCTTCAGCCCCTGGCGGTGCTCGATCGCCTCGATGAAGTCGGAGGCGGCGAGGAGCGAGCTGTGGGTGCCGGCATCGAGCCAGGCGACACCACGACCAAACGCCTCCACCTGCAGCTCACCCCGTTCGAGGTAGACCCGGTTGAGGTCGGTGATCTCCAGCTCACCGCGCGCCGACGGTTTGAGGGCGGCGGCGTACTCCACCACCCGGCGGTCGTAGAAGTAGAGGCCGGGGACCGCGTAGCGCGACCGGGGGCGCTCCGGCTTCTCCTCCAGGGAGATGGCGCGGCCGGACTCGTCGAACTCGACGACGCCGTAGCGGCGCGGGTCGCGCACCCGGTAGGCGAAGATCACCGCCCCCTCGGTGAGACCGGCGGCACGGGAGAGGACCATGCGGAGGTCGTTGCCGTAGAGGACGTTGTCGCCGAGGACCAGGGCAACGGGGTCGTCGCCGATGAAGTCGCGCCCGAGGATGAAGGCCTGGGCGAGCCCCTCCGGGCGCGGCTGCTCGCAGTAGCTGAGTTCCAGACCGAACTGGCGGCCGTCGCCGAAGAGGCGGCGGAAGAGGGGGAGGTCATGGGGGGTGGAGATGATCAGGATCTCCCGGATCCCCGCCAGCATGAGGGCGGAGAGGGGGTAGTAGATCATCGGCTTGTCGTAGACCGGCAGGAGCTGCTTGGAGACCGCCAGGGTCACCGGGTGCAGCCGGGTGCCGGCGCCGCCGGCGAGGACGATCCCCTTCATCCCACCCTCCCCTCTCCGGTGCCGAGGCGCTCGCGCCGGTAGGCACCGCTGGCCACCCGATCGCACCAGGTGCGGTTCTCCAGGTACCACGCCACGGTCTTGGCGAAGCCGGTATCAAACGACTCTTGCGGCCGCCAGCCGAGATCGCGCTCGATCTTGGTGGCGTCGATGGCGTAGCGGCGGTCGTGGCCGGGGCGATCGGCAACAAAGGTAATGGCGTCGGCGTGCGGCCGACCGTCGTCGCGCGGGGCGAGGCGATCGAGGTGGCCACACAGGGTCCTCACCACCTCCAGGTTGGTGTGCTCGTTGAAGCCGCCGATGTTGTACACCTCACCCGGCGTGCCCGCCTCCATCACCCGCCGCATGCCGCGGCAGTGGTCGTCGACGTAGAGCCAGTCGCGGATGTTGCCGCCGTCGCCGTAGACCGGCAGCGGCTTGCCGTCGAGGCAGTTGAGGATCATCAGCGGGACGAGCTTCTCGGGAAACTGGTAGGGGCCGTAGTTGTTCGAGCAGTTGGTGGTGAGGACCGGCAGGCCGTAGGTGTGAAAGTAGGCGCGCACCAGGTGGTCCGCCGACGCCTTGGAGGCGGAGTACGGGGAGTTGGGGGCGTACGGGGTGGTCTCGGTAAAGAGCCCCTCGGCACCGAGAGAGCCGTACACCTCGTCGGTGGAGACCTGGAGGAAGCGGAAGCGGTCACGCCGTACGCCACTGAGGGTCTGCCAGTAGGTGAGCGCCGCATCCAGGAGGGTGAAGGTCCCGACGACGTTCGTCTGCACGAAGGCGGCGGGGCCGTCGATGGAGCGGTCCACGTGCGACTCGGCCGCCAGATGGAAGATCCCGTCCGGCTGGAAGTCGGCGAGGAGGGCGGCCACCGCCGCCCCGTCACAGATGTCGGCGTGGACGAAGCGGTGGCGCGGGTGGTCGAGGAGGGGGCCCAGGGAGTCGAGATTCCCCGCATAGGTGAGGGCGTCGAGGTTGGCGACCTCGTGCTCCGTCTCGGTCAGGAGCTGGCGCACCAGGGCGGAACCGATGAACCCGGCACCGCCGGTGACGAGAAAACGCTGACCGTCCATGGCCCCTAGTAGACGGGTTGGCAGACCAAGGGCGCAAGCTCCGCCGCGGCCCGAACCCTACGCGGAGAGCCCCTGCACGACCCGATAGCGCGTGTCGTACGCCGAACGGGTCAGGAGGAGCTGGGCCCCGAGACCCTCGGCGCGGTTGATGAGCAGGGGCGCCTGAAGGTTCGCGGTGATCTTTTCCGGGTCGTCGCTGAGGGTGAGGATGACACGCATGATCCCCTTCGCACGGTCGTCCAGGTGGACGGCGGAGAGATCACCGTGTCCGAGACGCGGGTCGTAGCCACCGCATACCGCCTGTGGATCGACCACCGCAAAGGCGAGGGCCGGCTCCTCGGTCGACTGGAGCCACTCGAAGGGGGCGACCTCCGCCACCTCCACAAGGACGTAGTCGTGGAACTCCTCGAAGCCGGGGATGCCGTCGGCAAAACGGATCACCGCCCCCGCCGCCACCTCTACCTCTCCGAGCTGGTCGCTGTGGATCGTCTCCATCCCCTCACTCCTCACCACGGACGCGGCCGGCGAGACCGGTGAGCCCCCCCTTGGGCCCACTGGCGGCACGGCGATTTTCCGCCTGGATGGTTTCGAAGAGCTCGCCCCGGTAGACCGAGACGTCGGCGGCGGCGTCAATCCCGAGGCGGACCTGCTTCCCCCGGATCTCCAAAACCTTCACCTGGATTCCACCGCCGATGACGATGGTCTGCCCTGACTTCCTTGTCAGAATCAACATGATGTATGTCCCGTGGTCGCGCTGCGGTGGCCTCCTCCTCGAACGCCATTATAGGTAATCGAGCAATGATCGCTGTAGGACCCGCGCCGCGGTCCCCAGGGTGGCCTGGTAGACCGCCTCCGTTGCGCTGAGGTTGGTGATTGCGGTGGCCATGTCAACGTCTTCGATCTGTGAACGGAGCCCCTCGATGGTGATCGACCTCTGGGACAAGTCATTCTTTGCGGATTCCACCATATTGAGACGACCACCGATAACCCCCTGCCCCTCGCTCATCTGACCAACCCCCTGGTTGATCTGGTCGATGATCGTCTGGATGGCATCCTGATCGTCGTTCTCCAGGGCAAACTTGAACTCTTCCAGGGTCCCGAAAAGGCTCACCCGTCCCGAGTCGGTGGCGCCGTCCATGTTGCTGTCACCGAGGAAGAACTGGTGGCCGTGGACGTTGGCGGTCACCGTCTGCCCCTCACCCACGGAGATCTGGCTGTCGTTGCCGTCACCGCGGTAGACCATGTGCGGGGTGATGAGGAAGGTGTCGTTGGCGGCCGGTGTACCGCTGATGGTCACCTGGTTGCCCTTTCCATCAAAGTCGATCGGGGCGCCGTCGGTGAAGCTGCCGGTGGCGGTGGTGGCGTTGGTGCCGACCTCGACCACCTGGTAGGTGTTGGCGGCGGTAAAGCGGATTCGGTAACGGGAGCCGGAGAGCGCCTCCGGATCGAAGGTGGCGGTGGCGATCGTGCCGCTGCCGGTATTACCGGCCTCGGCCGCGACCGTCAGGTTGCGCACAAAGGGGGGCTGGTCGGTCTGATAGCCGCCGAAGAGGTAGCGTCCCCCAAGCTCGCTGTTGGCGAGACGCTTGACCTCGTCGAGCTGCTGGGTCACCTCGGTGGCGATCACCTGCCGCTGGTCCGAGTCGAGGGAGCTGTTCGCCGCCTGGATGGCCAACTCCAGGGAGCGATAGAGGACCTCCTGGGTCTGTCCGAAGACGTTCTCCGAGACGTTCAGCCTGGAGGTCACCGATGACAGGTTGCGCTCGTACTGGTCGTTGCGCGCCTGCACCGCCTTCAACCCGAGGACCCGGTAGGCGCCGCTCGGATCGTCCGACGGGTGGTTGATCTGCCGTCCGGTGGCAACCCGCTCCTGGCTGGTGAGCAGCCGCCGGCCGCCCCGCGCCAACTGGGTGCGGATATTCCCGAGGAAGGTATTTTGGGTCACGCGATACAAGGGCTACTCCATCCCCGTGTTATCGGCCGAGGTCACATATTCAGGAGGGTCTCGAGCATCTGGTCGGCGGTCGCGATCACCTTGGCCGCTGCCTGGTAGGAGCGCTGGAACTCCACCAGGTTTGCCGCCTCCTCATCGATGGAGACCCCGGAGACCGCGTCGCGCTGGGCCTGTACCTGGGAGACCACCAACTCCTGGCGCTCGAGCCCTTTTTGCGCCTGGGCGCTGTTGACCCCCGCTTGGGAGACGAGACCGGAGATCGCCTCGGTCAAGGTGGTCGAGCCGCCGCCCATGGTCCCGGTGGTGGCGAGGTCGGCAATCGCTATCGCCGTCTTGTTGTCGCCGGGGAGACCGGCCGCGGTCGACGAGGCGACCACCAGTTGCGGGTTGGAGACGAGGGTGGAGTCGACCTGCATCGAGGTGTAGTAGCTCGCCCCCGGTGCGATCGAGAATGTGTCGCCGCTGGCCGGCGGCCCGCCGCCGTTGGTGATCGCCACCTCGACCCCGCCGAAGGCGATGGTCGCGCCACTGGTGTAGTTGCCGGCGGCGGCGGCAATGACCGTCGCGCCGCTGGTGGTATCCACCACCTGGTAGGTATCGGTGGCGGTGAAGGTGATCTCGTAGTCGTGGCCGGTGAAGGCGGGGCCGTCCACCACCGCCGGCGTACCGATTGCCGCGCCCCCGGTGTTGGCGCCGCCCGCCCCGGCGGTCACGGGGGCGGTAAAGAAGGGGTGGCCGGTGGTCCCGTCGAGGGCGTAGCCGGCAGCGTGGCTCGCGTTCACGTTGGCGGCGAGAAACACGGCGATCTCGTTGAGCCCCGCCTGCACATCGGGGATGTCGGTGCGGATCACCTGCAGGGCGGCGCCGATCCGGCCGCGCTCCGGGAGGTCAAAGAAGGAGTTCGAGCCGCCACCCTGCAACACCGAGAGGGTCGGCAGGCCGTTGGCGTCGTTGACCACCTCGATCTCCTGCGCCTGCACCCCCTGGACCAGGGTCTGCCCCTTCACCTGGACGGTGAAGTCGAGGGGGTCGCCGCTCTCCACCACCGACATCTCGGTGAGGTTCGCGAGACGACCGAGGAGGGCGTCGCGGGTGTCGCGCAGGTCGTTGGCGTCGTTTCCCCCGGCCTCGGCCGAGATGAGCGCCCGATTGGTGTCAGCGATCTGGGCGGTGATGTCGTTGACCGTCGAGACCGACGCCTCCAGGTCCGAGCGCATGTCCACCGCCACCCGATCGATGCCGTCGGCATAGAGGGAGAACTGGCGCGCCAGAGCCTCCCCGTTGGCGACCACCGCCTGGCGCTCCGCCACCCCCTCCGGGGTCACCGCAAGCTCGTGCCAGGCGGAGAAGAAGGCGGAGAGGGACTCGGAGAGCCCCCCCACCTGCGACTCGCTCAAGACCTCCTCGATGTGGCTCGCGGCGGTGGAGAGGAGGTCGAGCTGGCCCCGCGCCTGCTTCTCGGTGAGGAGCTGCTGCTCCAGGAAGCTGGAGGTGATGCGCTGGATCGACTCCGGCCTCGCCCCGGTACCGAGCAGCCCACCGGGCACCAGCCGCGGCCGGGTGGCGGCGGAAAAGACCTCCTGCCGGCTGTAACCGTCGGTGTCGGCGTGGGAGATGTTGTGCGCCGTCGTCTGCACCCGCATCTGGGCCAGCTCCAGGGCGCGACGGCCCATGTCGAGGATGCCGGAGAGGGACATTAGGGCTCGCTTCGCTCGCAGGGATGAGGGGTGGGCTCGCTGCGCTCGCGGGATGGGGGATGGGGGGACGGTTGGCCGCTACGCGGCCAGATGTTTGTTTCGTAGATGCCTTCCATCGTCATCTCATCGGCCCGAAGGGCCGTCCTTCCTTACTCCCTTACTTCCCCACCTCTCTAATCCGTAGCTGTTCCTCACGCCGTCTCCTGAAGCACGGCGCCGCGACTCTTGCCCTCGGCAACCACGCCCTCGCCACCGTAGAGACCTACCGCCTCTTCGGCCTCGCGGCGGACCATCTGCACGATGCCGTGGATGGTGTCAACCGAGACACCCAGGAGGTGGTGGGCCACCTCACCGCGACGGCGAACCTCCGCCGCCACCCGGGTGAGCTGGCGGCGCAACGACTCCAGCTCCCGGCGATCTGCCGGCGGCAGCCGCTCGAGCACCGCGCCGACGCTCACCGTATCGGCCTCCATCCCCAGGTGTCGCCCAACCTCCGACAGGCTGGCGCTGCGCGCCGCCCCCACCACCCCCATCCTCTCGAGGAGCCGGTCGGTCTCGGTGCGGACCTCCCCCAGGCCGGGGGCGCCCACCCGCTTCAATACCTCCTGTTGCCGATCCAGCAGGGCGGCGAGGCGCTGAAAGAGGTCGGACTCCCGCTCCATGTTGCGCAGGAGGGCATTGATGCTGTCGAGGGCCTCGGGGGCCAGGGGATCATTCATCGGGCTCTCCTTGCATGGGGTTGCCTTGCACCGTCCCTGGCGCACCGCGGGTAAGACGCGCCGCCCACTGGCGCTCGAGCATCTCGGCAATACCGAAGCCGCCGCGCTCGGAGGAGATCTTGGCGAACTGCGAGTCACGCAGGTCGATAAAGATCTCCTCGCCGTTCGAGCGACCGAGGAGGGTGTTGCCGGAGCTCGCCGACCGGCCCGCCTTCATGACCATCTGGAGGAAGAGCGACTCGAACTGCTGCGCCGCCTTATGCAACGCCGCGGGCGAGTCTCCCCCCGCGGTCCGCCGCACGGCGGTGTCCGGCGGCTGGGTCAGCCCGGGCGGTAACGCGACCGGCCTCATCAGATGATCTCCAGCTCGGCGTGCAGGGCACCCGCCGCCTGCAACGCCTGGAGGATGGCGATCAGGTCGCCGGGGCCGACGCCGAGGGCGTTCAACGCCCCCACCACATCCGCCAGACTCACCCCCTCGGGGACCACCACCAACCGCCGCTCCTCCTCCTTCACCTCCACGGTGGAGTCGGTCGCCTGGACCGTCTCGCCGCCGGTGGACAGGGGCGACGGCTGGGAGACCAGGGGGGTCTCCTTGATCGAGATGGAGAGACCGCCGTGGGCGATGGCGACGGTGGAGAGACGTACCTGCGAGCCCATAATCACCGTGCCGGTGCGCTCGTTGAGGATCACCTTGGCGGCACGGTCCTCGGTCACCTGCACCTCCTCGAGGCGGGCGGCGAACGGCACCGGGTGTTTCAGGTACTCCTCGGGCACCGCCACATCCACCGTGCCGGCGTCCGCGGCCACCGCCAGGTGGCGACCGAACCGCTCGTTGATCGCCACCGCGAGCCGCTCGGCGGTGGTGAAGTCCGGGTGGCGCAGGGCGTAGCGCAGGTGGTCGGTCGCGGCGAAGTCGACATCCACCTCCCGCTCCACCAGCCCGCCGGAGACGATCCGGCCGGTGGTCGGGTGGTTCTTCTGCACCCCGCCACCGCCGCGCCCGCCAAAGGAGAAGCCGCCGATCGACACCGCCCCCTGGGCCACCGCATAGACCCCGTTGTCCGCCCCCTTGAGGGGGGTCATCAACAGGGTGCCGCCGCGCAGGGACTCACAGTCGCCGATCGACGAGACGGTGACGTCGAGGCGGCTCCCCTGGCGGGCGAAGGGGGGGAGGTCGGCGGTCACCATCACCGCGGCGATGTTCTCCACCTTCAGGGCCGAGGCATCCACGTTCACCCCGAGGCGCTGGAGCATGGCGGTGAGCGACTGGCGGGTGAAGGCCGCCTTCACCCCGTCACCGGTCCCGTCGAGCCCCACCACCAGGCCGTAGCCGATGAGCTGGTTGCTCCGCACCCCGGTAAGGTCCGCCACATCCTTCAACCGCGTGGCACCGGCGTTCGCCGGCGCCAGAAGGGCGAGGAGGAGGGCGAGAAGCGCGAAGGCAGGTGGCCGTAGATTCGGGCCGACCCGCAGGCCGCGACCGCAGGCGTACTCGGTCGTACGTCGAGGATCGCGGCCGAGGACGCGGCCCGAAGGTACGGCCAGATGCGCGCCCGTAACCGCATCTTCAGAAAAATTCTCCATTAGAAGGGCCATACCTTGTCTACGACCGTCGCCAACCACCCCTGCCGCTGCTGGTCGGCAATCGCGCCGACGCCGTAGTAGCTGATCGAGGCGTCGGCGATCTGGGTGGAGGAGATGGTGTTGGTGGGGGAGATGTCCTCGGGCCGGATGATCCCGGTGAGGAGGATGTACTGGTTCTCCTCGTTGAGGTTGATCCGCCGGCGCCCCTCGATCACCAGGTTGCCGCTCGGCAGCCTCCTCGTGACCACCGCGGTGAGGGTGGCGTCGAGCTTGCCGCTGCGCTCGGTGGCACCGTCGCCGGCGAACTTCTTCGAGCTGGAGGCGGCCAGGAGCGACGAGAGGTCGAGGCCGATGGCCGCGGCCCCGTTGCCGTTGGCGGTGGCCACCCGCCCCTTGCGCGCGTTCGCCGCCGCCTCCAGGCCGAAGATGGAGGGGATCCCGAACTTGACGTCGTTCTTCCGGTTGAGGTCGGTCTTCGCCGATTTCGAGGCGCTGGCGGTCTCCTTCACCTGGATGGTGACGATGTCCCCCACCTGCCGTGCCCGGTGGTCGGTAAACAGGGAGCCGCGCCCCTCGGTCCATAGAGAGCCGGTCAACCGCGGCGGCGCCGGCGGCGGTTCCACCTCCGCCTGCGGCAACACCTCCGAATCCAGGGGACGGGGCATTCCGCGATGGTGGGCGGCACAGCCGAGGCTCGCCAGCATGGCGACCGCGGCGACGGAACGCCAGGGGAGCTGACGGAAGAGACAATTCATCAGAAGGCCACCTCCACGGTCGCGCTGTCGATCACCGTCCCCATCACCACCTTGCCGGAGGTGGCGTTGGCCACTCGCACCCGCGCATGGTGTCCGCCCGCCTCACGCACAACGCCGCGCGCCCGCACCAGCAATGGGCCACGGTGGGCAACGAGGGTGACGCGATCGCCACGGCGGACCACCGGAACCGGCTTGAGCTGCGAGGCGCGCACCACGTCGCCGGCGCGCACCGAACGGCTGAGCTGCATCCCCACCGCGTCCGCCAGGCGCACCACGCTGTCACGCGCCATCGTCCCCCACGGCAGGTACTCCTGCCGCAGGGAGTCCGCCTCCACCACCGTGCCGCGCCGGAGGTCATGGGCCGCCACCCACACCGGGCGCCGCCGGTCGATGGTGGCGTTCACCCGCAGGTGGCGCACCACGCCGCCCGCCGCCTCCACCTGCAGGTGGAGGACGACGGTGCCGGCCAGGGCGACGCCGCGGCCACGTGAGAGGGAGAGGTGGAGGGGACCGGCAGGCAGGCGCGGGTCGCCGGTGAGGACGACGCGCTTTACCTGCCACTGGTCGCCGCTCTCCTTGAGCTCACCCTCGACGTACCGCTCCACCTCCCGCTGTACCCTTGTGGTGTCGAGGCGCTGGGGGGAGACAGCGCCCGCCCGTGCACCCTGGGCCAGGAGGAGGAAGACAAGGCCGAGGGCGAGGGACAGCGGGAGGTGGAAGGGGAGGCGCGCTACGCGCGCCGGGATGAGGGCTGAGGGGTGGGGGGTGAGCGGAGCGGTGGCCGCCATGCGGCCAACAATCTTTTCGTGGGTGGCATCCATCGTCATTTCATCGGGCCCGTAGGGCCGGCCTGCCCCCCCATCCCTCATCCCCCACCCCTCAGCCCCAGCTCTCATCATCGCTCCCATCATTTTCTCCGCCCCCGTCCCCACCGAGCACCACCCCACTACCGAATCAAATTGTTCGCCGTCTGCAGCATCTCGTTGGCGGTCTGGATCGACTTCGAGTTCACCTCGAAGGCGCGCTGGCTCATGATCATGTTCACCAACTCCTCGGCGATGGAGACGTTGGAAATCTCCAAAAAGCCCTGACTCAGGGTGCCGATGCCGCTCTCCCCGGGCACCCCGGTGGTCACCGCGCCGGAGGAGTCGCTCGGCTGGTAGAGGTTGCGGCCGATGGGGCGCAGCCCCTGGGGGTTGGGGAAGGTGGCCAGCTCGATCGTCCCCACCACCGAGGTGGTGGAGCTGCCGGCCTGCAAGACCGAGACGGTGCCGTCGGAGCCGATGGTGATGGAGGTGGCATCGGTGGGGATGGTAATCGACGGCTCCAGGGGATCGCCGTTGGAGGTGACCAGCTGGCCGGAGCTGTCGCGCTTCAGGGCGCCGGCGCGGGAGTAGCCGATCTCCCCGTTCGGCTGCACCACCTGCAGGAAGCCGGCGCCCTCGATTGCCACGTCGAGCTCACCGCCGGTCTGGCGCAGGTCCCCCTGGGTGAAGACCTTGCCCACCGCGGCGGTCTTCACCCCGAGCCCCACCTGGATCCCGGTGGGGGTCTGGGTGGAGGCGGAAGAGGCGGTCCCCGGGGCGGTGGTCGACTGGTAGAGGAGATCCTGAAAATCGGCGCGCGCCCGCTTGAAGCCGGTGGTGTTCGCGTTCGCCAGGTTGTGGGCGATCGTGTCGATATTGAGCTGCTGCGCCTCCATGCCGGTAGCAGCGGTAAACAGGGCTCGGATCATGGGAGGGCTCCTTTAACGCGCCACCTCGCCCACCTGATCGACGGTGGTGCGGGTGAGCTCGTCACGTTGTTTCATCAACTCCACCTGGGAGTCATAAGCGCGCTGAAGGCGGATCATCTCCACCAGGCCGCGGGTCGGGTCGCTGTTGCTGTGCTCCACCACTCCGCCGTGGACCTCCGGAGTGGCCGGTCGCGGCCCCGCCTGGGGCCCGGCGCGGAAGAGGCCGGAACCCTCGCGTACCAGCAGGTCCGGTCGGGTAAAGCTGCGCAGGCGGATCCGCCCCACGGGCGCGCCGTCCACCAGGACCTCCCCCTTCCGGGTGAAGCCGAGGTGGCCGTCATTGCCCACCCCCACCTGCAGGGTGCGGCCGGTCTCCGCCACCACCACCTCGCCGGTGGAGAGCGCCAGCTCCCCCTTGTCATTGACCACCAGGGAGCCGCCGCGCACATACCGCTCGCCGCCTTTGCCGCGCACCGCCACCATCCCCTCCCCCTGGAGGGCGAGGTCGAGGGTGCGACCGGTGGCCACCAGCGGCCCGTCGGACATGTCCGGAGCGACGGTAGTCTCTCCCACCCCCTCCACATCTTGCCCCATGAGGAGCGACTCGAAGGCGACACGCTCGCGCTTAAAGCCGTTGGTCGAGACGTTGGCCAGATTATGGGCCACCGCATCGAGCTGACGATCGCGGGCAACGGCGCCGGTAAGAGCGATGTAGATGGGATTCATGGTGTGAAGTCCGGACCGGGATGGCCCGTACCACCGCCCATGCACGCCCCGTGCCACAACCGGAGAAGGCGCCTCCACCACTACGTCACAAACCGGCGAAGCGGGACACGAATCCCGAAACGTCAAAGAGTTCTGGAGCCCATCCAGATCCGCCCCCGGCCGCCCCATGGCCTTCGCCCCGGCCGCGGCAAGTCAAAAAAGAGACGGATTCCTGGCGCCCTCCGGCGCCATGCGTCAAATCCCCGTCTCCCCCCTCCACCCGGGCACCCAACGCGCCGAATAGATAACAACTCCACGGAGACCCCCATGCCGACGACCCTCCTCAGCCCGACCCAGCTCAACCGCCTGGTAGACGACAACGCCCACCTCGCCGCCCCCTCCAACGCGGTCCAGCGGCTCCTCGACGTCACCTCCGACCCGGAGCTCGAGGTCCCACCGCGGCAGGTGGCGGAGATCCTGTCGCGGGAGCCCGCCCTCGCCGCCCAGGTCCTCCAGTGGGTCAACTCGGCGATCTTCGCCCTCCCCAACCCGGTGGCCGACATCGGCCGCGCCATCCCGCTGCTGGGGCTCAACCGCATCCGCGCCATCGCCCTGGCACAGGCCTTCTTCTCCCGTACCGCCCACCAACAGATGGCGACCTACGGCATCGACGGCCGCACCTTCTGCCTCCACTCCCTGGAGACCGGCCTCGGCGCCGCCCACCTGGTCCGCCTCTCCGAACCGGGACGGGAGGGCGAGGCCTTCACCGCCGGCCTGCTGCACGACCTCGGCATGCTCCTGGTCGATGGGATCACCAAGGGGCGCGACATCGCCGCCCCCCTCCTGCCGGCCGAACGCCCCCAGTGTGAAGCCGAGCGCGACCTCCTCGGCACCGACCACGCCGCCCTCGGCGCCGCCCTCACCCGCCGCTGGCGGCTCCCGGAAGAGCACCAGACGGTCATCGCCAACCACCACCAGGCGCCCACCCACCGCAACCACCTCGACGGCTGGAACCTCAACGACGCCGCCCTCGCCGCCCCCCCGGAGACGCCGCCGCTGCTCAAGGCGGTGCAACTCGCCGACCGCCTCTCCGAAGAGCGGGTCGGCATCACCCCCGCCGACCCGGAGGCACGCTGGCTGCGCCCATTCGCCAACCTCCTCCCCGACGACGAGAGCCGCATGGCCCTCGAACACGAGATGGACCAGGCCGCCGCCCAGCTCGCCGCGATGATGGGGGAATAACAGCGGACAGCGGACAGCGGACAGCGGACAGCGGACAGCGGACAGCGGAAACAGCGTCGCCTCTCAGCAAGCGAATCGGAGGCCGTGGCGCCACCGCAAGCCCCCCTCTCCCCC
>JAJRSX010000153.1 GCA_024278555.1 bacterium
CAAGGCGGCGGTGGAGGGCCACGGCGGGCGGCTGCAGGTGGAGTCGGTGGTCGGCAAGGGGACCACCTTCACCATCTGGCTGCCCCTGCCAATGTGCGAAAAGGAGGTTGAGGGTGACGCCGAGGCCACCGTTTCGGCGGTGGACCCGGAGATCTCGCTCACCGGTCCGGTCCTGGTGATCGACGACGAGCGCCATATTCGTACCTGGCTCCAGCGTGTCCTCCAGGGGTTCGGCTATCCGGTCGAGGTGGCGGTGAACGGTGCCGAAGGGATGGCGTACCTAGCGAAGCGGGACTTCTCTCTCATCCTCCTCGACTACATGCTTCCCGACACCACCGGCATCCAGATCTACGAGTCCCTCACCGGCTCGCGTGCCAAGCTCCAGTCGCGGGTTGTCTTCATGACCGGGGCGATCGATCGGGTCGTCGAGCAATACGTTCGCGACCACCAGCTCCCCTTCCTCCAGAAACCCTTCAACGCCAATGCCCTGCGCGGTCTCCTCCAGGTGATGTCCGATGGGTGACGCGGTCTGCCTGCGGGTCCTGGCGATCGACGATGACGCCGCCATCCAGAGCTACTGGCGCAAGCTCCTGCCGAAGCTCGGCCACGACGCGGTCATCGCCACCAACGGCACCGAGGGGATCAAGCTGGCGCGCAGCCAGCCCTTCGACCTGGTGATCACCGACCTCTCCATGCCCGGCCTGCCCGGCCAGCGGGTCCTGGAGACGGTGCGCGCCGAGCTCCCCGATGTCGACGTTATCGTCGCCACCGGCCACGGCACCCTCGAGTCGGCGGTGGACGCCCTGCGTGCCGGCGCCTACGACTTTCTGGTCAAGCCGTTCTCCCTGCGCGACGTGAGACGGCTGCTGGACCGGCAGGTAGAGAAGCGCCGTCTCGGGGTCGAGAACGAGGAGCTGCGCCAGGCCAACGCCCGCCTGCGCGAGCTCTCCCTGCTCAAGGAGAAATTTCTCGCCATCACCAGCCACGAGCTGAAGACCCCGGTGACCATCCTCACCGCGGTCACCGACCTCCTCCTCGGTGACCTCGACCTCGACCCGGGCGAGCAGCACGAGCTCCTGGAGAAGCTCGGCGAGGTGACCCGCTCCCTGCGCGAGATCGTCGAGGGGATGCACGACCTCGCCGAGGCGCGCCAGGGGGCCACAACCCTCGACCTCGACGCGGTCTGCCTGCGTGACCTCCTCGCCGCGGTGGTGGACGAGATGTCGGCGGAGGCGGCACAGCGCGGTGTGGCGGTGGAGCTGATCCCCGGGGGGGCGGCGTGGGAGGGGTACCCCGCCGACGCGGTGCGTCTCCGGCGGGCGATACGCCAGCTCGTGCGCAACGGCATCCAGTACACCCCCGACGCCGGCCGCGTCACCCTCCGCCTCGACGCCTGGCAATCGCGGGAGGGGGGCGAGGAGGGGCCGGGGATCGTTGTCGAGGACACCGGCGTCGGCATCGACCCGGAGCAACAGCGCCTCGTCTTCGACGCCTTCTACGAGACCGGCGACACCGACCACCACCACACCTCCGCCACCGCCTTCCAGGGCGGCGGCCTCGGCATCGGCCTCTCCATGGTCCTGGAGACCATCACCGCCCACGACGGCCGCGTCACCCTCGACAGTGAGCCCGGCCAGGGGACCACCGTCCGCATCCTCCTGCCCCCGGCGAGCGAGGTGCGGCAGCGGTACGCGGAGTAAAAGGAGGCGTGCCGCGCGCGCTCTTCGTTCCCGAGGCTGTTGCAGCGAACAGCTAACAGAAGGGGGGGCTTGGTCTTGGGGAGTGGTTGCGGTGTAGGTGCTGTGGGGGTTTCACTTGAATGAGAAGCTGCCGCTGAAAGCTGAAAGCTGTTCGCCCGCCCCGAGCGGACGGGAACCGTCTCCTGGTGGAGTATTGTCGTGGCGAGTGGGTAACACTGCGACGATGGTCCTCCCCTCGCGGCGCCTCTCCCGCTGGCTCCCCGCCGCCGTCGTCCTCGCCGGCGCCCTCATCTACGGCTGGGTCGTGGTCGGCGCCCCGGGGACCGCCTGGCTCACCGGCCCGAAGGTCGATGTCCCCGGCCCCAAGCGCGGCTACCCCGGCCGCGACCACCTGGAGCGCGTCGACCCCATGGGGGTCGTGCCCGAGCCCGTCCATCCGGAAGATGGGTAAGGGGGCTCCGCCGGGGGGTGCGAGCGGTCTCTCTACGCCACCTCTGCGATCGCCGCCTGGTAGACCGCCAGGTCGCGCTCGGAGAAGAGGCAGAAGCGGACCTCGGCGAAGTCGTGCCGGGGGATCTCCGCGACGGTGGTGGTTACGGCCACCTGTGCCGCCGCCTCGATCGGGTAGCGGTAGGCGCCGGTGGAGATGGAGGGGAAGCAGATGGAGCGGGCCCCCACCTCGGCCGCCGCGGCGAGGCTCTCGCGGTAGCACGAGGCGAGGGTGGCGGCCTCGCCGAGGCCCCCGTCGCGGTAGATCGGTCCCACCGTGTGGACGACCCAGCGGGCCGGGAGGTTGCCGCCGGGGGTTACCACCGCCCGGCCGGCGGGCAGCCGTCCGTCGCGGGCGACGATCTCCTTGCACGCAGCCAGGATCGTCGGCCCCCCGGCCCGGTGGATCGCCCCGTCGACGCCACCGCCCCCCATGAGGGACGAGTTGGCCGCGTTGACGATCGCGTCCACCGCTTGGCGGGTGATGTCGCCCTGGACGAGGAGCAACCGGGTCTTACCAATCTGTCGTTCCATGGACGGTAGCTGGAAGTCTGTCGGATTTTGGCGATCGTGACGAGGGGAAGCGGGGCGAGCTCACCGCAGAGTCGCAGAGGACGCAGAGGTCGGGGATCGGGAGGTCGGTGTCACCGGTGAGTCACCGGGCCCCCCGCGTGGCCCCCCTCTGCGGCCCCTGCGCCTCTGCGGTGAGCCCCCCCCCGCTAGATCGTCCTTCCCGCCTCGATGATGCCGTTCTTCGGGACGATGACGATGCCGTCGCGGACGCAGTAGTTGTCGCCGTCTTCGTCGGGCCTCCCCTCGGCGCCGCGGAGGGTGACGCCGTCGCCGATGCGGGCGTTCTTGTCGAGGATCGCGCGGACAATGGTGCAGTCGCGGCCGATGCCGATGTGCGGCGGGCCGTCGGCCGGGTTGTCGGCCGACGTTTGGTCGGCGTAGTAGTCGCCGCCGTTGATGATCGAGTCTTCAATGGTGCTCCCTGGGCGGACGATGGAGCGCAGGCCGAGGAGCGAGTGGCGGATGGTGCAGCCGTCGTGGAGCACGCAGCCATCGGCGAGGGTGGTGTGGTCGAGGGTGGCGCCCATGCAGCGGGAGGCGGGCAGGTAGCGGCCGCGGCTGTAGATGCGGGTGTCGTTGGAGCCGTGGAAGAGGAAGGCGGGGTGGGGCGCCTCGCTGAGCATGAGCTGGGAGCGGTAGTAGGCGTCGATGGTCCCCACGTCCTCACAGTAGCCGTCGAAGTAGTGGGCGGCGACCCGGTGGTCGTGGAGGGCCGCGGGGATGAGGTCGTGGCCGAAGTCGATGCCGGTGCCGCTACGCAAAAGCTCGCTGAGGAGCTCGCGGCGGAAGCAGTAGATCCCCATGGAGGCGAGGAAGGGGCGCTCCGGGTCGTGGCCCCCGAGGCGCTTCAGGGTCGCCTCCGGGGTGGTGAGGTCGTCGAGGAGCGAAGGCTCGCTCGGCTTCTCCTCGAAGCGGCTGATCATCCCCTCGGTGTCCACCTGCAGGATGCCGAGCGACGGCGCGCTCTCCCGGTCGGTGGGGATGACGCCGATGGTGATGTCGGCGCGCCGGGCGTTGTGGGTGGCGATCATCTGCCGGTAGTCCATCTTGTAGAGGTGGTCGCCGGAGAGGATGAGGACCGGATCGATCCCGGGGCGGTCGAAGCAGCCGATCTGCTTGCGCACCGCGTCGGCGGTCCCCTGGTACCAGTCGAGGTTGGTCTCCCCCTGCTCGGCGGCGAGGATGTCGACGAAGCCGCCGGAGATGTCGTCGAGGCGGTAGGCGCGGGCGATGTGGCGGTGCAGGGAGGCGGAGAGGAACTGGGTGAGGACGTAGATGCGGCGGATGCCGGAGTGGAGGCAGTTGGAGATGGGGATGTCGATCAGCCGGTACTTGCCGCCGATGGGAACCGCCGGCTTGCACCGATCCTTGGTGAGCGGGTAGAGGCGCGAGCCGCGCCCGCCGCCGAGGATGATCGCCATGGGGTGGGTGGGGGTGATCATAGGGGGAGTGTGGGGCCGCGAAGTTACGGGCGGGTCACGCCCAGGTGGCGGGTGGGTGGCGGGCCGTTACGGGTGTTCCGCCCGCCGCTCGACGTAGGCGATGGCCGCGTCGAGGCGAGTGAGACAGCGCTCTTTGCCGATGATCTCGATGACGTCGTAGATCCCCGGGCTGATCCCGCCGCCGGTGAGCGCCACCCGCACCGGCTGGGCGAGCTTGCCCATCTTCAGCCCGTGCCTCTCTAGGATCGCCTCGAAGGGCGGCTTCACCCCCTCGGCGGTCAGCGGCGCGGGCAGGGCGGCGAGGGTGTCGCGCAGCTCGCGCAGGGGGGCCAGGACCACCGGCCGCAGGTGCTTGTGGGCCGCCTTCTCGTCGAGGTCGATCTCCTCGCGGAAGAAGTAGTCGCTCTTTTCCGCCATCTCCTTGAGGGTGGCGGTGCGCTCCCGCTGGGACTCGACGATGCGCCGCAGGCGGGCGCTGTCGTGGTCGACCTCGATGGGGATCGCCTCTTGCTGGAGGAAGTCGGCGAACAGGTCGGTGACCTCGTCGAGGTCGCCGTTGCGCAGGTACCAGCCGTTGAGGGAGTCGAGCTTCTGGAGGGCGAAGACCGAGGGGGAGGCGCCCACGTCTTTGATGTCGAAGGCCGCCACCAGCTCCTCGGTGGTGAACTGCTCCTGGTCGCCGTGCGACCAGCCGAGGCGGGCGAGGTGGTTGCGCATCGCCGCCGGCAGGTAGCCGAGGCGGGCATACTCGAAGACCGAGGTGGCGCCGTGGCGCTTGGAGAGCTTGGCGCCGTCCTCCCCGAGGATCAGCGGCATGTGCCCGAACTGTGGTGCCTTCAGGCCGAGGGCTTCGTAGAGGTGGAGCTGGCGGAAGGTGTTGTTGACGTGGTCGTCGCCGCGGATGACGTGGGTGATCCCCATCTCCGCGTCGTCGCACACCACCGCCAGGTTGTAGGTGGGGGTGGAGTCGGAGCGCTGCAGGACGAGGTCGTCGAGCTCCTCGTTGGCCACCGCCACGCGCCCCTTGATGAGGTCGTCGAACCCGACCATCCCCTCGCTCGGGGTCCGGAAGCGGACCACGAAGGGTTGGTCCGGTGCATCGGTGCGATGGCGGCAGCGGCCGTTGTAGCGCGGCTTGCCGCCGTGGGCGCGTTGCTCGGCGCGCATCTGCTCCAGCTCCTCGGCGGTGCAGTAGCAGCGGTAGGCGTGGCCCGTCTCGAGGAGACGTGCCACCGCGGCGCAGTGCGCCTCCTGGCGGGTGTGCTGAAAGAGGGGCTCCTCGTCCCAGTCGAGGCCGAGCCACTTGAGGCCGTCGAAGATCGCCTGCACCGCCGCCTCGGTGGAGCGCTCGCGGTCCGTGTCCTCGATGCGCAGGAGAAACTTGCCGCCCATGTGGCGGGCGTAGAGCCAGTTGAACAGGGCGGTGCGAGCACCCCCCACGTGGAGGTCGCCGGTGGGCGAGGGGGCAAAGCGGAGGCGAATGGACATGGTCCTGGGGGGAAGCGGGAGGAGGGGGGGAGAGGAGGACGGTTACGCGGCGCGATCGTTTCGAGGCGCCATTGTCGCCCCTCGCGCTGCCAGCGGCCAGGGCGCGTCACTGGCCCCCGACGGGCGGCGTGCCAGAGCCGGCGACGAGGGCCGAGGCCGGGTTCTATCTCTTGCCCCCCCGGTCTCTTACGATGGCCATATGGGGTGAACGGGCGACGAGGTGGGCAATGGCCGGACGGCTGATCTACGAGAGGTTTCTCTGGTTTCACGAAGAGGTCCAGGCGGGCCACCATCCCAACGCGGTGCGTCTCGCGGACCATTTCGAATACTCGCAGAAGCAGGCACGGCGGGATATCGAGTTTCTCACCGACCGGCTCGGCGCGCCCCTGGTCTATGACGCCGGGCGCAAGGGGTATGCCTACACCGATGACGCCTTCGAGCTCCCGGCCACCTGGCTTACCGTTGACGAACTCGTCGCCCTGCTGCTGGCGCGCGCCGCATTGGAGCGGCTGATCTCCGATCGTGCCCTGCCGGCGTTGGACGGGGTGCGCCGCAAGCTGGGCAGCTACGGCTTCCTCCTGCCCGCCGACGTCTCCGACCCCGCCGACCTCATCTCCATCCGCAGCCCGGAGGAGACCAGTGAGGTACCGGTGGTCATGGAGGGGTGCCTCCACGCCCTGATTGCACGTCGCAAGCTCCCCATCCGTTACTTCGCCGCCGGCAAGGGAGAGACGACCGAGCGTACCGTCCACCCGTACCACCTGGTCCACCACGACGGCGGCTGGCACCTCATCGCCTACTGCGAGCTGCGCCAGGCGCTGCGCGACTTCGCCCTCGTGCGCATGGAGATCACCGGGCCGGCCGCCGACCCCTTCGTGCGCGATCCTGGCTTCGACGCCGACACCTACCTGGAGGCGAGCTTCGGCATCTTCCACGGCCCGGGACGCCACCGTGTCGCCGTCCGCTTCAACCCCTTTCGGGCCCGCTGGGTGCGCCACCAGCGGTGGCACCGGGAGCAGGAGATCGAAGAGCACCCCGACGGCTCCCTCACCCTCCGCTTCCCCGTGTCCGCCTTCCCCGAGGTAAAGATGGAGCTCCTCAAGTTCGGCGCCGACTGTGAGGTCTTGGCGCCGGCCGCCCTGCGGCGGGAGATCGCCGAGGAGGGGGCGCGTATCGCCGCCCTCTACGGCTCGGCTGCCCCGGCGGGCGGCTGAGCGTTGGTGGGGGCAGGGTGGGGGCAAGCTGTGGTTGTTTGATCATGGCCCGCTGTTACAGGTTCTCCCCTGCCGATCCCCGGAGGACCAAGGCCTTGTCTCAAGCCATCTGTCTCTCGGGTGTGCCTGGCCGAGCCTGGCCCTTCTTGCCACCTGAAAGGGGGTCGTCTTGGCCGTTGCCGGCGGTGCCGGATTGCTCAACGGACAATAAAAGGGGGACCGCAAGGCGGCCCCCCTTTGGCTACGGACCCGAAGGCCGGTCGCCTCTTACCACTTTACGAAGAGGATGATCAGGGAGACGACCAGGGAGTAGATGCAGAGGGACTCGATGAGCGCCAGGCCGACGATCATGGCGGTGAAGATGTTGCCGTAGGCGCCGGGGTTGCGGGCGATGCCCTGGGTGGCGCCGTTGACCGCGTTGCCCTGGCCGATGCCGGTGCCCAGCGCGGCGATGCCGATGGCGAGCCCGGCGGCGATCACCGAGTAGTTGTGGAGGGCGCCCTCGGCCGCCTCGGCGGCAAAGGCGGGGGCGGCGAACAGCACCGCGACGGCGACAACAGCGAGTGTGAATAGGCTCTTCATGGAGAACCTCCTTGGTAAGGCGCCGCTTGGCCCGATCCCCGGCACGATGCCCCTTCTAGATCTTCTTCCCCGATTTCGAAGGTGGGAGCGGGTGTGGCGGCAGTTGAACGTGAGTGGGTCTTTTGATTTCGGCCGCGGGCGGAAATCAGTGGGCGTGCTCCAGGGCACCCTGGATGTAGATGAGGGTGAGGACGACGAAGATGAAGGCCTGGAGGAAGCTGGTGAAGACCGCCAGGAGCATGATCGGCACCGGCACCAGATACGGCACCAGGCCGAGGAGGACGGCGAGGAGGATGTCCTCACCGCGGATGTTGCCGAACAGACGCAGGGAGAGAGAGAGCATCCGCGCCAGGTGGCTGATGAACTCGATGGGGAGCATGAGCGGCGCCAGCCACCAGAGGGGCCCCATGAAGTGCTTGATGTAGCCGGCACCGTGGGTCTTCATGCCGACGATCTCGCTGTAGACCACGGCGGTGACGGCGAGGGCGGCGGTGGTGTTGAGGTTGGCGGTGGGCGACTCGAAGCCGGGGATCAGGCCGATGAGGTTGCCGGTGACGATGAACAGCGACAGGGTGGCGATCAGGGGAAAGAAGCGCATCGCCTCCTCGCCCACCATCCCCTGGGAGAAGTTGAGGATCCCTTCGAGGAGCACCTCGTAGAAGTGAGAGACCCCCTTGGGGACGATCGCAGCGCCGCGTCCCGCGAGGATGCCGGTAACGATGAGGATCGCCATCACCACCCAGGTGTAGGTGACGCACGGCGCGATGCCGGGGAGGTGGATGAGCAGCGGCGCCTCGAGACCGCCACCGCCCTCTTCGGCGGCGAAGGCGACGGCGGGGGAGAGGAGGAGGGCGAGGGGAAGGAGTCTACGCAGCACGGAGTGCCTCCTTGCGGGTGGCCATGGAACGGGTGGTGACGTGAACGGTGAGGGCGATGGAGAAGCCGACGGTCAGGGCGATGATCCGCTGGGTGGTGATCGCGAGCAGCGAGAAGCCGACGATGACCGCGGCGTACTTGAGAAAGTAGAAGAGGCGAAAGAGGCCGGCCTGGTTGTGTCGTGGGTCGAGAAGGTAGCGGCCGACCTGCTCGGTGGAGATTAGGTTGGCGCTCTCCAGGGCGAGGCCGACGACACAGGCGGTGGCCGCGTCAAAGCCGGCAACCGTGTAGGTGAGCGCGGCGGCGGTGAGGAGGGCGAGGAAGAGGATCATCCCTCATCCTCCGGGTGGTGGGAGGCCTCCACCTCGCGCTTGAGCAGGCGATACATGTTGCGGAAGCCGGCGATCACCCCGGCGGTGAGGAAGAGGATGAGGCCCCACGGCGCGGTGTGCAGCCAGCGGTCGAGGTAGTAGCCGATCCCCACCCCGAGGCCGATCGCCACCAGGAGGTAGAGCCCCATGGAGGCGAGCTCGAGGCGGCGCATGTTCGCCCGCGAGAAGAGGGCGGGGGGGGAGCCGAAGGGTCGCTTGGGGTTCGCCATCGCCGGAAGGGTACGCGACGACACACCGGGTGGCACGGGCCACCCGCGGGCGATCGTTAGAGGTGCGGCGGCCACGGCGTCCAACGGTCCCTATCCGGCGATCTCCAGGGCGTTGAAGAAGTAGCCGATCTCGAACGCCGCCGTCTCCGGCGCGTCGGAGCCGTGCACGGCGTTGTTCTGCAGGGAGGAGGCGAACCGCTTACGCAGGGTCCCCTCGGCAGCGTCGGCCGGGTTGGTGGCGCCCATGAGCTCGCGGTTCCTGGCGATGACGTTGTCGCCTTCGAGCACCATCACCACGACCGGCCCCTCGCACATGAAGGCGGTGAGCTCGCCGAAGAAGGGGCGCTCCCGGTGGACGGCGTAGAACCCCTCGGCCCCCTTTGGGTCGAGGTGGACCATCTTCATCGCCACGATCCGGATGTTGTTCTTTTCGAAGGTGGCGATGATCTCGCCGATGTGGCCGGCGCGAACGGCGTCCGGCTTGATGATCGACAGGGTGCGTTCCATGGGGGGCTCGCTTCGCTCGCGGGGATTAGGGAGTTAGGGAGGTAGGGAGGTAGGGAGGTAGGGAGATCGGGGTGGTCGGCCGCTACGCGGCCCGCGATTCGGTTTGCTCGGGGATTGTTCCACGTCATTGAATTCGATCCAAAGGGCCCACCTCCCCTCCCTCCCTACCTAGCTATTTCCCCACCACCTAAGTTATGGGGCGGCGGCGCCGTTCCCGCACACCGCCGCCCCGGCTCGCCTGTTGCTGGCCAGGGTACCCCCGGGGCCTAGTGGGCGACGAGGGGGACGATCACCAGGCTGATGATCGACATGAGCTTGATGAGGATGTTCATGGCCGGCCCGGAGGTGTCCTTGAAGGGGTCGCCGACGGTATCGCCGACCACCGCCGCCTTGTGGGCGTCACTGCCCTTGGCCTCACCCTCCAGGTGGCCCGCCTCGATCCCCTTCTTGGCGTTGTCCCAGGCACCGCCGGCGTTGGCCATGAACAGCGCCATGAGCACACCCGCGAGGGTGGCGCCGGCGAGCATGCCGCCGAGGGCTACCGGCCCGAGGATGAGGCCGACGAGGACCGGCGCCAGGACCGCCAGGACGCCCGGGGCGATCATCTCGTGGAGGGCCCCCTGGGTGGCGATGGCGACGCAGCGGCCGGAGTCCGGCTTGACCCCCTTCTTGCCTTCAAGCAGGCCGGGGATGGAGCGGAACTGGCGGCGGATCTCGTCCACCATGGCGCCGGCCGCCTTACCCACCGAGGTCATGGTCATGGCCCCCACGAGGAAGGGGATGATGCCGCCGAGGAAGACACCGATGATCGCCTTCGGGTCGGTGATCTCGATCTGGAAGTCGGGGATGAACTTCTTTACCGCCAGGTTGTAGGCGGAGAAGAGGGCCAGGGCGGTGAGGGCCGCGGAGCCGATCGCGAAGCCCTTGCCGATGGCCGCGGTGGTGTTGCCGAGGGAGTCGAGGCCGTCGGTGATCTCCCGCACCTCGGGGCCGAGCTCGGCCATCTCCGCGATGCCGCCGGCGTTGTCCGCCACCGGGCCGTAGGCGTCCACCGACATGGTGATGCCGACGGTGGCGAGCATGCCCACCGCAGCGATGGCGATGCCGTAGAGGCCGGCGTACTGGTTGGCGACGAAGATCATGATGCAGATGACCACCAGGGGCAGGGCGGTGGACTCCATGCCCACGGCCAGGCCGTAGATCATCGTGGTCGCCGGGCCGGTCTTCGAGGCGACGGCGATCTTTTTTACCGGGGGCTTCCAGTCGCCGGTGTAGTACTCGGTGATCAGGCCGATGGAGATGCCGCCGATGGTGCCGGCGAGGACCGCCCAGAAGATGCCCCCGGAGAGGTGCATGGCGCTGATGCCGAAGTAGGCGGCGACCAGGAAGAGGCCGGCGGCGATGAAGGTGCCGTTACGCAGGGCGCCGGCCGGGTCCATGTCCTTGAGGATGCGCATCGCCAGGATGCCGATGAAGGAGCAGATGAGGCCGAGGGCCGCGAGGTTCAGGGGCAGCGACATGAGCCCGATGCGTGTCCCCCCGCTCACCAGGGCGGTGTAGGCGGCGCCGCCCACGGTGGCGCCGATGGCGACGGTGGCGACCATGGAGCCGACGTACGACTCGAAGATGTCGGCGCCGAGGCCGGCGACGTCACCGACGTTGTCGCCGACGTTGTCGGCGATGACCCCCGGGTTACGCGGGTCGTCCTCGGGGATTCCCGCCTCCACCTTGCCCACCAGGTCGGCACCCACGTCCGCCGCCTTGGTGTAGATGCCGCCGCCGACGCGGGCGAACAGGGCGATGGAGGAGGCGCCCATGCCGAAGCCGTTGAGGATGGCGGCGGTCTCCGGCTTGCCAAAGAGGTAGAAGTAGCCGCCCAGGCCGACCAGGCCGAGGCTGGCGACACACAGCCCCATGACCGAGCCGCCGTTGAAGGCCATGAGGAGCGCCGCCCCCTGGCCGTGATCCTTGGCGGCGGCGGTGGTGCGGCCGTTGGCGTTGGTGGCCGCCATCATCCCCGAGTAGCCGGCGATGATGGAGCAGAGGGCACCGCCGAGGTAGGCGATGGAGGTGTTCCAGTTGATAAAGAAGCCGAGGAGGACGAAGACCGCGCCGACAAACACGGCAATGTATTTGTATTCGGTGAGAAGGAACGACTTGGCGCCTTCGTGGATCGCCTCGGAGATGGCGATCATTGTCTCGGTGCCACCCGAACCCTTGAGGATTGCCTTGTAAATCAGGAAGGCGACCACCAGGCCGGCCAGGCCAATCGCGGGGACAAACTGAATCAACGAATCCATACGCGTACTCCTCCCACCAGGTCACGCCTACGGCGTGCGTGAGTGAAACCAAGACCCGGACCCCAGCTACACCAGCAGGTGGGCAGCGAGCAACGCCGGATCACGACGGAAGAGGCATTATGGTTGAACCACGGCTGGATTTCAATCCATGCGGGTGATGTCGACCATCGCCGGGTGGAGCGCCGGCGGGGCGACGACGATGTCGCCGCGGTGAATCGAGTAGGCGTCGCCGTCGAGATTCGAGAAGCGGGCCCCCGCCTCGGCGGCGATGAGGCTGCCGGCGGCGAGGTCCCACGGCTTGAGGTTTTCCTCCCAGAAACCGTCGAACCGGCCGGCGGCCACGTAGCAGAGGTCGAGCGCCGCCGAGCCGTCGCGCCGCACCCCCTGGGCGGCGCGGACGAAGCGGGTGAAGCGGGCAAAGGGGGCGTCGCCGCGCGCACCGATGTCGTAGGGGAAGCCGGTGACCAGCAGCGCTTGGCGCAGGTCGGCGGTGTCGGCGACCCGCAGGCGACGGCGGCTTCCCAGGTGGTCCAGGTAGGCGCCACCGCCGGCGGTGGCGGTAAACCGCTCGCCGAGGGCCGGTGCCTCCACCACCCCCGCGATCAGCTCGCCGGCCACCTCCACGCCGATCGAGCAGCAGTAAAAGGGGTAGCCGTGGGCGAAGTTGGTGGTGCCGTCCAGGGGGTCGATGATCCAGCGCGGCGTGGCGTTTGCCGTTGCCGCCCCCTGGGCGCCGCCCTCCTCGGCGAGGATCGCGTGGTCCGGGAAGCGCGCCTTGATCCCCGCTACCACCAGGGCCTCGCTCGCCCGGTCCGCGTCGGTCACCAGGTCGATGGCGTTGGCCTTGGTGGCCACCGCGAAGCCGTGGCGCTGGTGGTCGAGCAGCAGCGCCGCCGCCTCCCGCGCCAGGGCCGTTGCCACCCCCAGGTAGCTCTCTCTCTCCATCGCCGTCTCCTCTGGTGCGGCCCGCACCGGCCAATCATTCAGCCCCCCCAAGGCGGCCGCAACCCCGAGGCGAAGAGTGGGCGGGGCCATGGGGGCGGGATCGTGTTACCCGGCAATCGTGCAATCTGAAAGTCGGGGTTGCAGATTACAAAGTTGCGAGATCCTCACCGGCCGCCAGCAGTTCGAGGTCGTCGAGGGGATCAGCCAGTCCCTGGCGGGGCGAACCGCCCTCCTGAAGCTCCTCCCCTTCTCGATCGCGGAGGTCGCCGGTCGCGACGAGGTGGCCACCCTCGACCGGATGGTGGTGACCGGCTTCTACCCGCGGATCTACGACTTCAAGGGGCTCGACCACTTTGCCCGCCTCTTCCCCGACCTTCCCCACGGCGGCGGCCTCATCTACGGCGGTGATGTGGTCCAGGAGCGCGCCGGCGTGAGGGTCTATCCGGTCCAGGGGATCCACGAGCTGCTCGACCGGGTCAACGGGGAGGTGGGTGGCCGGTGAGGGGCTGCGACACCGACCACACGCGTTGCCCACGCCTCTCCCGCCGCCCCGGTGGTCCGGACCCTCCGTTTTTCGCGCCGCGAAAAACGCGCATACTCCCCGCCCATGGCCACAGACCCCACGATCACCCTTGTTGAGACCGCCTGCCGTGCCTGTCAGGAGAAGAAGGCCAAGGACCTCGTTGCCCTCGATGTACGCGGCATGACCTCGCTGGCCGACGCCTTCGTCTTCTGTTCCGGGAACACCGGTCGCCAGGTGAAGGCGATCACCGATGAGGTGCTCCGCCAACTCAAAGCGGCGGGGTACAAGCTGCACGGTACCGAGGGGGTACAGGAGGCGGTGTGGGTGCTGCTGGACTACGGCGACGTGGTGGTCCACGTCTTTGAGCAGGAGACGCGCGACTTCTACAACCTGGAGCGGTTGTGGGGGGAGGCGCCGCGCATCGAGATCCCCGCAGCGCCGGAGCCCAGCTTCGATTGATGCGTTGGGGTCTCCTCTGTGTCGGTCGGGTGCGCGCCCCGGGGTTGGCGGCGGCGATCGCGCCGTATCTCACCCGTCTCGCCGCCAGTGCGCCCCTGGAGGTGGTGGAGGTGCGCGCCGGCGCGGCCCACGGTCGCGGCGCGGTGGAGGCGGAGGGTGAGCGGCTGCTGGCGCGGGTGGGTGGCCGGGATCGACTGGTGGCCCTGGAGGTGGAGGGGCGCCGCTACACCACCGAGGCCCTTGCCCGGCAGGTGGCGTCGTGGCGCGCCTCGGTGGCGGGTCGCCTGTGGCTGGCGATCGGCGGCGCCGATGGTCTGGCCCCGGCGGTGGCGGCGCGCGCCGACGAGCGGCTGTCGCTGTCGCCCCTCACCCTGCCCCACGAGCTCGCCCGTCTGGTGGTCGTTGAGCAGCTCTACCGCTGCCACTGCTTGTTGACGGGCCATCCATACCATCATTAGGTTCGCTTCCACCGATCAGGTTCGCCTGCCGCGTCGTTGCCGGCGCGGCGCCACTCCAGGGAGGGAGACCCCCATGTCATTTGCCCGAATCGTTGCCGCCCTCGGCGGTCTGCTGGCGCTCCTCTTTGGGTACATCACCATCTTCAACCGTGGTGATACCACCCTGGTGCTGTGGAGCGGTCGGGTCGTCACCCTGCCCATGTCGGTGCTGGTGCTCGCCTGTGTCCTGGCGGGCGCCTCTATTGTCCTGCTGATGGTGGCCGCCACGGAGATGGGCGGCGCGGCGCGTAGCCTCGGCCGGCGCCGTCGCCTCCGGCGCGAGCGGCGCTTCGAGGCGCTCTTTGAGAAGGGGTGCGACCTGGCCGATCTCGGCCTTGCCGATCGCGCCCTCTCCTGTTTCGAGCGGATCCTCGACCACGATCCGGGCCACGTCTCCGCCCTGGTTCAGCTCGGGGTGATGCGGCGGCGGCAGGGCGACGCCGAGGTGGCGATCCGCTACCACAAGCGTGCCTTGGAGCGCGAGCCGACCCACATTCGCGCCCAGGTCTCCCTGGTGGAGGACTGTCTCGACGCGGAGCGGTGGCAGGAGGCCCTGGAGGTGTGCGGCAAGCTTCTGGAGATCGAGGGTGAGGCGATGCGGGTGTTGGTGTGGAGCCGCGACCTGCAGGTTCGCCTCGGCCGCCTGGAGGAGGCGATCGACACCCAGCGCCACCTCATGCGCCACGAGGGGCTCGGCGGCGAGGCGCACCGGATGCTGCGCCGCCTCCAGTTCCTCCAGGCGATGGCGCGGGCGGAGGAGGGAAGCTCCGAGGCGGCACGCAAGCAGCTCACCGAGATCCTCCGTCAGGAGCGCACCTTTGTCCCGGCGCAGGTGGAGCTCGGCCGTCTGCTGCTTGGCGAGGGCAAGGAGAAGGAGGCGGTGCGCCGCTGGCGCGAGGGGTACGCCCAGACCCACGACGTCGTCTTTCTCCACCTCCTGGAGCGGTACTACCTCGGGAAGGATGACCCCGACGCGGCGATCGCCGTCTACCTCAACGCCCTCAAGGATGCACCGGCGAGCGTCGAGCTCCAGTTCTGCCTCGGCAAGCTCTACCTGCGGTTGGAGATGCTCGACAACGCCTACGACACCCTGCGCGACCTTGCCGATGCGGGGGCCTCCTTCCCGGCGCTGCACCGGCTCCTTGGCGAGGTGCGCCACCGGCGCGGCGACGACGAGGCCGCCTTCGGCGAGCTGCAGGCGTGCGTCCCCTTCCGGGTGGCGGCGGTGGTGCCCTACCGGTGCTCGGCGTGCGGCGTGGATGCGGAGGAGTGGCAGGCGCAGTGCCCCGCCTGCGGCGCCTGGGAGAGCCTCGGGATGCCGATCGACCCCGAGGGGTGAGATGCCCCGTGCGGGTCGGCGTTTACGCCGGCCGCTCGATCGCCCAGAGGGAGACGCCGAACGGCTTGCGCGCCAGCCGCTCGGTCACCTGGCCCACCACCCACGCGGTGATCATCGAGCGGCTGCCCCGTCCGACCACCAGGGTGCCGTAGCGGCCGCTCGTCGCCTCCTTGCGGATCGCCTCGGCGATCCCCGCGGCCAGCTCCTCGGTCGGCCGCTCCCCCACCTTCGTCTCGATCGCGCCGTCGGCGAGGCCGCGCCGGGCGAGGTGGTCGCGTGCTACCTCCAGCCGTTCGTACGCCGCCGCCACCGCCTGTGCGTGCCACTCCTCCCGCCGGGCCTCCGCCGCCTCCAGCTCCTGGGTGTCCCCGAACCAGCCGCGCCGGTTGAGCTCGTCCGGCAGCGGCGGCAGGACGGAGAAGAGGGTGATGCGCGGCTTGATGCACGTCCCCAGGGCCTCGGCGAGGTGGTCGAGGAGGTAGTCGCATCCACCCTCGGTGTCGAGGGCGACGAGGAAGCGGTAGGCCATGGCGGGCTCCTTCTGCGGCGTCGGTGGGTGGGTAACAGCGGCAGGTACCGTTGGGCGGCGAGTCGAGCTCCCATCTCGAAGCAGCTCCTCGACCGCCGGAGTTCAGTGTAGCTAGTCGCGGCCCTGGTCACTGCCCGCCTCCTCCCATACCGGCAGGTGGCTCCTCCCATACCGGCAGGCGGACGGTCACCGTCGCCCCCGCCTCCGGGGTGGAGTCGATCTCGATGCGGCCGTCGTGCTCGGCGATGATCCGGCGGGTGATGGAGAGGCCGAGGCCGGTCCCCTTGCCCGGCGGCTTGGTGGTGAAGAAGGGGTCGAAGAGGCGGTCGAGGTGGGCGGCGGGGATGCCGCAGCCGCTGTCGGTGACCTCCACCACCACCACCCCTGCCATCGGCCGCGCCGTCACCTGGATGCGCCGCACCGGCCGCCACTCCACCGCGTGGTCGGCGTTTACCAGCAGATTGAGAAAGACCTGCTGGAGCTGCTCCGGCACCGCCCGCACCGCGGGCAGCGGGTCGGCGAGGTCGAGCCTCAGGTCAATGCCGTGCTTCTCCATCCGGTGCTGGAGGAGCGAGCCCACCTGGGCGAGGACGTCTCCAAGCTGGGTGGGCACCACCTCCGCCTCCTCCGGCCGGGCGAAGCGCAGGAGCTGCCAGACGAGGTCGGTGATCCGCTGGGTCTGCCGGCCGATGGTCGCCAGCTCGGCGCGGTGCGGCGAGTCCTCCGGCAGGTCGGCCTGCAGCCAGTCGGCGGTGCCGGAGATGATGTTCAGGGGCGTGCCGATCTCGTGCGCCAGCCCCGAGGCGAGCTCGCCGATGAGGGCGAAGCGGCCGGAGTAGATCAGCTCCTGGGTGCGCGTCTCCACCCGCGCCTCCAGGTTCTCGGCGTGCTCCTGGAGCTTCCGGTTCGCCTCGTCGAGCTGGCCGGTGTACAGCTCGACGTACCGCTCCATGGCGATGGTCTGGTCGAGGGTGACCACCCGGCTCAGCGCCAGGGTGGCGGCCAGCAGCCCTGCCGGGTCGTCGTCCATGAGCGCCGCGATGCGTGGCAGGAGAAGCTGGATGACCAGGTTGAAGCTCGCCAGATACCAGCGCGGCTCCAGACCTACCTCCAGGTGACGCTCTCCGACCCGTCGCCGGGTCGCCTCGTACGCCTCGCCGTAGTCGCCGCCGAGGAGCTCGCCGAGGTACTGCACGAGGATCTGTTTCAGTCGCGCCAGGACACCCGGTCGTTCGAGGAGCATTCGGAGTTGCGGGAACTGCTCCAGGTGGGCGTAGAACTCCTCGACCACCTCCGGAAACTCCGGCGAGAGTCGCCGGCCGATCTCCGCGAGCCGTTTGCGATCCGTCGCCGAGAGGCGGATGAAGCGGTGGTACGGGTCGGCGGGCCGCCCCTGGGCCGGCACCTCCCCCTTCGACCCCCTTTGGGTCACTTGGCCCCCCCGCGCGGGGACGGTTCAAAGCCATACTCCTTGATCTTCCGGTACAAGGTGCGGCGGTCGATCTTCAATATCTCGGCCACCTTCACCCGGTGCCAGTTGTGGCGCTCCAGGGTGGCGAGGATGTGGCGCCGCTCCAGCTCCTCCATGGGCAGGTCGGAGATCTCCCCGAGGCCGAGGCGGTCGCCCACCGAGCCGGTGACCTTCGCCGGCAGGACGTCGGGGGTGAGGGCGTCGCCCCGCGCCAGGACCACGCCGCGCTCGATCACGTTCTCCAGCTCGCGCACATTGCCCGGCCAGTTGTAGTCCAGCAGCAGGCGCATCGCCTCCGGTTCGATCTTGTCCATCTGCCGCTGGTTGCGCCCGGCGTGCTTGGCGAGAAAGTGGCGGGCGAGCAGCGGGATGTCCTCACGTCGCGCGGCCAGGGGTGGCAGGGCCACGGTGATCACCCCGAGGCGGTAGAAGAGGTCCTCGCGAAAGCGCCCCTCGGCCATCTCCTTCTCCAGGTCGCGGTGGGTGGCGGCGATCACCCGGAAGTCCACCACCACCGTCTGGTTGGCCCCGACCCGGCGTACCTCCCGCTCCTGGATCACCCGTAGGAGCTTCACCTGCAGCGACTCCTCCATGTCGCCGATCTCGTCGAGAAAGATCGTGCCGCCCGCCGCCTCCTCGAAGATCCCCTTCTTGTCGCGCTCGGCACCGGTGAAGGCGCCCTTCACGTGGCCGAAGAGCTCGCTCTCCAGGAGCTGTTCGGGGATCGCCGAGCAGTTGATCGGGATGAACGGCGCGGTGCGCCGGGCGCTGTTGTAGTGGATCGCCCGCGCCACCAGCTCCTTGCCGGTGCCCGAGGCGCCGGAGATCAGGACGTTCGAGCGGGTCGGCGCCACCTGCTCGATGAGCTCGAAGACAAGCTGCATCACCGGGCTCTGGCCGATGATGTTGGAGAACTGGAACCGCTCCTCCACCTGTCGCTGGAGGTGGTTCACCTGCCGTCTGAGCTTGCGCTCCTCCTCGATACGCGACAGGACCAGCTCGATCTCCTCCATCTTGAACGGCTTCGACAGGTAGTCGGTGGCGCCGGCGCGCATCGCCTCCACCGCCGTCTGCACCGAGCCGAAGGCGGTCATCACCACCACCGCCACCCCCGGGTGGCTCTCCTTCACCCGCCGGGTGAGCTCCACGCCGCCCATCTCCGGCATCCGCACGTCGGTGAGCAGGACATCCGAGGGGCTCTCGGCGAGACGGGCGAGGGCCTGCTCGCCGCCGCTCGCCTCCTCCACCTCGTGGCCGCGGCCGGTGAGGAAGCGGACGAGCATCTCCCGCATCTGGCCGTCGTCTTCGGTGATCAAGATATGCATGGCGCGTGGGGTCTGGAGAGCACGGCCTGCAAGAGGCGCGGTGGATCCTACCAGCGCGCCGCGCGTCGCGCGACGCGGAGGGGTGAGCGGTGGTGCCGGGGTGCGTCAGCCGGGGTCCGTGTCGGTTGGATGGCCGGTGTTCGCGGGGGAGGGAGGAGCCGGCTCCCGCCGGCGAGGCAGGCCCCATCTTGAGATTGGGGGACTTGCCCGCGGCCAGTGGCCGCGGCTCGCGAGCAGGAGCTCGCTCCTACCTCGGTCCGGTTAGATGGTCGCCGTGCTGCCGGTCCGGGCTCCCGCCGGCTTCAACCGGTTCGGGTGTTGCCATTCGCCGCCCTTGTGTCTCAACCTACGCGCCGCCGAGCGCAGGTGGGGCAGGCATTGCGGGTGTAACTCAGCTGGTAGAGTCCCAGCTTCCCAAGCTGGTTGTCGCGGGTTCGAATCCCGTCGCCCGCTCCAGCCCGCCCCGGGGCGTCTCCGGCACCTGTCCGGCGGGTTGACGCCATCCGTCAGTCGGCCGCCCGCCCACACTGCCGGCCGGTCCGTAGTCGCGACTGACCGGCATAGTGGCTTCGCCGCAATGCCAAGGGGTTGCCGCGTGAACCTCAGGTATGGTGTCGCGCGGCGCAAGGTGGC
>JAJRSX010000154.1 GCA_024278555.1 bacterium
CCCTGAGCTTCCACCGCCGGGACCACTATGGCTGGCCCATCCTCCTCCAGGGGACGCTGCTGGCCGGCGCCGGCCTCCACGCACTCTTTCTCGCAGGCCGCGACCTGTGGCGACGGCGCGACCCCGACGCCCTCCTCCTCGCCGCCTGGACCGGCGGCACCTTCGCCTTTGCCACGGTGGTCAACTGGACCACCTCCGCCCGAGCGGTGATGCCCCTGATCCCGCCGGTGGCCCTCCTCTTCGCCCGTCGACTGGGAGAGGTCGCGGAGGGTGGGGAGGGGCCGGGATGGCGCCGCCTCACCCCGCCTCTGGTCGTCGCCGCCGCCCTCTCCCTGGCGGTGGCCCACGCGGACACCCGCCTCGCCGATGTCCAGCGCGAGGCCGCCGCGCGGATCACCGGCGAGTTGCGCCCCGCCGGCGGCCAGCTCCACTTCCAGGGCCACTGGGGTTTCCAGTACTACATGGAACAGGCAGGCGCCCGCCCCATCGATTTTGAGGCCCACGGCGTGATCCACCTCGGCGACTGGCTGGTCCTGCCCCTGAACAACACCGGCACCCGCACCCCGCGCCCCTTCTTCCGGCCCCAGGGGCGCCACGACCTCCCCTCCTGCTCCTGGCTCGCCACCACCCAGGACGGCACCGGCGGGGCCGGCTTCTACTCCACCGTCTGGGGGCCGCTCCCCTTCGTCTTCGGGCGGACGCCGCCGGCCACCTACCTCATCTACCGCGCCCTGGGTGGATAGCCCCAGCGCATCGTCTGCAAACCAAAGACAGAGCGGCGTCCAGCCGCTACCATCCCGTGTTCTGAGCCACCCCCTCCTCCCCCCCCTCCCGCGATCCCCATCCATGATCAATGGCAAGCGCGTGGCGGTGATCCTCCCCGCCTACAACGCCGAGCAGACCCTGCGCGCCACCTACGCCGACATCCCGCACCTGATCGTCGACGACCTCATCCTGGTGGACGACCACTCCTCGGACCGCACCGCGGCGGTGGCGCGGGAGCTCGGCATCCACGTCATCGTTCACGACCGAAACCTCGGCTACGGCGCCAACCAGAAGACCTGCTACGCCGAGGCCCTCTCCCGCGGCGCGGAGATCGTGGTGATGGTCCACCCCGACTACCAGTACACCCCGCGGTTGATCACCGCCATGGCGTCGATGATCGCCGAAGGCGAGTTCGACGTGGTCCTCGCCTCCCGCATCCTCGGCGTCGGCGCCCTGGCCGGCGGTATGCCACTCTACAAGTACATCGCCAACCGCTTCCTCACCTTCACCGAGAACCTCCTGGTGAGCCACAAGCTCTCCGAGTACCACACCGGCTACCGCGCATGGTCGCGGGAGGTCCTGGAGAGGCTGCCGCTGCAGCGCAACTCCGACGACTTCGTCTTCGACAACCAGATGCTGGTACAGGCGATCCACGCCCGCTTCCGCATCGGCGAGGTCTCCTGCCCGACGAGCTACTTCACCGAGGCCTCGTCGATCAACTTCCGCCGTTCGGTCACCTACGGCCTCGGGGTCCTGGCCACCGCCGCGGCGCTGAGGCTGCACCGGTGGGGGCTCCGCCCCTCCCCCCTCTTCGACTTCGTGCCTCAGCCGCCGCCGAAGAGGGGCGCGTAGGCGCCATAGAGTTCGGGGTGGACGGCGCGGGCGCGTGCCATCCACGCCTCCGCCCGTTGCACCTCTCCCGCCATCGCCCAGGCGGCGGCCGCGGTGTAGGCGGCGTGGGGGGCGTGGCCTCGAACCGCCTTGGCCTCACCGTCCAGGGCCACCCGCCGCCACCCTGCCGCCGGCGGCAGGGGCCTCACCCCCGGCGGCACCGGCGGCCGAACGAAGACCAGGGCGTCGTCCGCCGCCACCAGACGCCAGGCCGGAGAGGTGAGCAACACCCCCACCAAGGGGAGGAGGCGGCCGCTGGAGCGAAAGAGGGTGGAGGTAAGCACCGTGCGTACGCCGTAGCGGGCGAGGGCCCTCTCGGTATCCACACCGCGCAGAATGCGGTCGCAGTCCTGGACGAAGGCGGCGCCGCCGAGGGCGCGGCCGTCCTGAAAGGTGGGCGGATCGCCGCCCCACGCCCAGTTCAGGTAGCCGCCGGTGTCGAAGTCGTTGTAGACCACCGGCTCCAGGTGGTGTTCGACGACGAAGCGCGCCGCCTTCCGGGGCACCCCCTGCCCCACCACCCCCACCCCCCACGGTAGCTCCCGGTCCCCCACCGCCCAACCCACGAGAAGGGCCACCACCACCGCCGCGGCGGCCGCCATGCCGCCGCCATACCGCCCTGCCACCGCCGACCAGGAGGCGGCATCGAGCCCCTCCAGGGCGAAGGGGGCCATGGCGACCATGGCCAGGGGGACGTTGCGCACCACCACCACCCCGAGGAGGCTGCACGCGGCCACGAAGAGGAGGCGTCGACCCCGCCCAGGTCGCCCCCCCCACGCCAACACCAGGGATGCGGCGACAAAGGCGGCGTAGGGGTAAGCCACCTCCGGAAAGTTCCACACCGGCAACATCTCCGAGATGTGGCCCATGCGGCCGCCACCGGCCAGCCCGGTGGCCACGTCGGCGACAAAGCGCCACACGCCGGGCACCGCCGCCGCCAGAGTCGCCGCCACCACCGTGAGGAAGAGACGACCGCGGCCGGTGGAAAGCTGCCCCCGCCAAAAGGCCACGTGCGGCTCCACGGCAACGGAGAGGGCGACGAGGCAGAGACCAATCGTCCAGGTGACGTGGAGAGGGACCCACAGCAGGAAGAGGAGCCCCATCGCCACCACCGACCGCCGTGCCGGCCGCCGATGCCAGGCTGCAAGGAGGAGGAAGAGGGCGGCGGCGATCGGGTAGACCACGGCCTCCGGCCGCGGCACAAAGCGATCGTGGGCGAGGGCGAGGAGGGCGACCACATAGACCAGCCCCAGGCCCCTCCGTCCCACCTCACTCCACCGCCCTAAAGGCCTGCTCAGGAGCCAACCCGTGGCCGCGCCGCAGAGGGCCACCGCCACGCAGACCCCGGTGTGCGAGAGGCTTCGCTGCAGGAGGTAGAGGAGGATCTGAAAGGGCCACTCGGTGGTGGCCACCTCCCCCCCCTGGAGGCGCCAGAGGAAGGGCTCGCCGATGTGGACGGTGCGGGCGGCGAGGAAGGCGCGACCGAAGGCGAGGTGGCTCCAGTAGTCCACCGAGACGATCCGGTGCAGCCCCGCCAAGAGGCCGCAGATCGCCGCTGCCGCTTGCCAGTAGACCGCCCTTCGCATCGCGCCCCCTTCCCCTAGGCAGTTCACTCTACTGGATCGCTCCGCGGCCAGCCACTAGGCCACCGCCGGCCACGGTCGCTCCCTCTCAACCCCGGCCCGGCGACGGAGAAGCCGAGCCGACGATCGGAGCCGCGAGGGGGCCGGCCCCCTAGGGCGCCACCGGCGTCTCGTACTCGGAGGTGGGGCCGGGGACCATGAAGGCGCGGTTGTGATCGTGGCACAGCATGCAGTAGGCGCCGTCGTGGTGGCCCACGTAGCTGCCGCTGGCGTCGAAGTCACCCGGGGCGCTGCCGTCGTGGCGGTGGTGATCTGTCTGGGTGTGGCATGTCTCGCACACATTTGCGTCGTGGGGCGGCCCGTCGGCGAGGGAGCCACTACCTGACCGGGTCGTGTTCACCACCTGTACCCCAGGGACCACACTCCCCGGGTTGGCCTCCCGCAGGAGCTTGCGGTTCGCCCCCTCGGGAAACATCGGGTCGTGGCAGTCGACGCACTGGAAAGCGTAGGTGTACTTGCCCGAGGCGTACGGGTTCTCCGCTGGGTCGGACGAGTGGGCGTTGCGGTAGCCGTGGCACCGCTTGCAGTTGGCGTTCGGGATCGGCGTGGCGAAGTTTACCTGCCCGGCACCGTCCACCACATGGCAGTACTGGCAGTTGTCGAGCAAGAGCTGGCCGTCGTGAGGCGGCTGCGGCGTCCCGCCGGTGGGGGCGAAGCCGTCGGCGTGAGAGTGGCAGGTCATGCAGTCCTCGCCGTCGTGGTGGCCCACGTAGGCGCCGTTCGCGTCGAGATCGCCCGGGGCGTCCCCGGTGCGCCGGTGGTGGCGCGTCTGGGTGTGGCAGGTCTCGCAGATGTTCTCGTTGTGCGGTGGGCCGTCCGCGAAGGAGCCGGAGCCGGTGCGGGCGGTCACCTCGATCCAGTCGAAGATGTGATCTCCCGTCACCCCGTTGGTGAAGCAGACCCACCAGTTCAGCAGCTTGTCGATGGAGGCACCGTACTTGCGCCGCTGGCGGTCCTCGTGGGGGTTGTGGCAGTTCACGCAGTTCGCCGCCCAGCTGCCGTACTTCGTGTCCCCGAGGGCGGCCGCCGAGTGGGTCCTGACGATCGGGGCGGAGCCGAAGCCGTAGGGGGCGGGCAGGGGGTACTGGAGCCGCAGGACGCCGTTCAGGGGATCCGACGGGTCGTTCGGATCGGCATGACACCGCTGACACTGGTAGCGCATGGGGCTGAAGAAGTTGTTCGCCTCGTGGCACTTGCCGCACCACAGGGTCGAGTCGTCCGGGTGGACCGAACCGTCCGGATTGAGGAGCTGATTGAGGTGGGGTGCTGTGAGCGCCCCAAGGGAGAAGCAACCAGGATAGTCGTTGGAGCCGATGGAGGCCGGGTCGCACGCCGAATACGAGCAGGTGGCGCACCCCACCGCCCCCAAATCCGCCATGTCGGTGACGCCGTTGCAGTCGTTGTCGATCCCGTCGGTGCAGAGCTCCGTCATCCCCGGGTGGACCGCGGGGTTGGTGTCATCGCAGTCGGTGCCGCCGCAGCTCACCGCCGTGTAGCCGTCGAAGTCCGCGTCGACACACGCCCAGACTGCCACCGGCAGGGCCATCCACGCCGCCGCCAGCGCCGCCACCATCCACCTTCCTTGAACCACCATGGCCCTCGCTCCTCTCTGCGGTGGCCACCGCCACCGCGCCACGAAACGAAACTGCTCCTCCTCCCATAAAGCAAAAAGCAAGCCAGGTGCCACATCGGCTCCCCCGCCGCCGGCGACACCAAGGCTTATCCCACGCGGGTTTCGGCGGCATCGCCGGCCACCCCCCGTCGCCCCCCTGCGCCGGATGGCGCACCACCTGCGCCCTTTCACCCATGAAAAAGCCCCCCTGCCGGGGTGCGGCAGGGGGGCTCCCTCATGGGCGGTGGGTGTCCGCCTTACTTGTAGGTCACCGAGGTCGTGACCGTGGCTCCCGAGGAGGAGGTGATGGTGAGGCTGGTGTTATAGGTATTGGTAGTCACCTTCAACTCGTACCGGCCCTTGCTGCTGTTCCAGCTCATGGTGTACTGGCTCCCGCCGTACGTCACCGTGAGTGTGTCGGCGCCGTTACTGCCATCCGTGGCCTTGACCGCAAGCTCGTTCTTACCCGAGTCGTACTGTGATTTGCTGACCGAGATGGTCCCACCACCGGTCCCGCCGCCACCACAGGTGGCGCCGGTCAGGTACACGGAGACCGCGTCAAACACCTCCTGCGACACCCGGCCCGCCTGGCCCGGGGGATGCGCCAGCCACTTGCTGTTGCTGCAAGAGACCTTGTTCGAGTTGTCACCGTGACAGCCGAGGCAGGTGGTCTGCAGCTCTGTCGCCGGGTCAATGGTGCCGCCGCCCCCGCCACCGCCGCACGTGGCGCCGGTCAGGTAGAGGGAGACCGCGTCGTACACCTCCTGCGACACCCGGCCCGCCTGGCCCGGGGGATGCGCCGTCCACTTGCTGTTGGTGCAGGAGACCTTGTTCGAGTTGTCACCGTGACAGCCGAGGCAGGTGGTCTGCAGCTCTGTCGCCGGGTCAATGGTGCCGCCGCCCCCGCCACCGCCGCACGTGGCGCCGGTCAGGTAGAGGGAGACCGCGTC
>JAJRSX010000155.1 GCA_024278555.1 bacterium
CGCAGCGCGACGCGGTCTTGCAGATCGTCTACGCGCGCCTGGGCTAGGAGCCTGTCGGGCTTGTGCACGATCTACTGCGGGAAAGCGGATCTCGGCCAGAATCGTGCCCCGCTCTTCGTTACCTGCGCCCACTACGCGCCCGCACGGAGCCACCCGCCTCGCCCGCCCGTGGTGAAGCCGCCTTCCGGGCGCCATCGCGGCCTGTCTTCTGCACCGGTGAGGCCCTAACATCCGTGTTCGTTCGCGGGAAAGAGCAATCGAAATGATGGAGTCGGCCAATGGCCTTTATTGATGGCAAGGAGATCGCGGCGGGTATCAAGGAGCGGGTGGCGGCGCAGATAGCGGCGCTGCCCGACGGGGTGGTGCCGGGGTTGGCGACCCTGCTCGTCGGCGACGACTACGGCGCCGCCCAGTACCGCGGCCAGATCGAGCGGCTCACGACCAAGAGCGGCTTCCACTACGTGGACGCGCGGCTCCCCGCCACCGCCACCCTCGGCGAGATCCACGCAAAGCTCGATCGCCTCACCGCCGACCCGGCGGTCCACGGCATCCTGCCCCTGCGCCCCTTTCCCGACGGGGTGGGCGACGAGGCGGTGATCGATCGCCTGCCGCCGGAGAAGGATATCGACGGCTTCCACCCGGATAACCTCGGCCGCCTCCTCCTCGACGCCCCCCGCCTCATCCCCTCCACCGCCCGCGCCTGCCTGGTGGCCCTGGACGCCGCCGGGGTCGACCTGAAGGGCAAGGAGGTGGTGGTGGTGGGGCGCTCCGCCACCGTGGGCAAGCCGGTGGGGCTCCTGTGCATGGCGCGCCACGCCACCGTCACCACGCTCCACTCGCGCACCCGCGACCTCGCCCTCCACACCCGCCGCGCCGACGTGGTGATCGTCGCCATCGGCCGGCCGCGCTTCCTCACCGCTGAGATGATCTCCGACGGGGCGGTGGTGATCGATGTGGGGATCAACTGGGAGGAGTACACGGACGCCGACGGCAACAAGAAGGGGCGGCTGGTGGGCGACGCCGACACCGATGGGTGCGCCGCGGTAGCTGCCGCCATCACCCCGGTCCCCGGCGGCGTCGGCGCGATCACCAACGCCTGCCTCCTGGAGAACACCCTGGCCGCCCTGCGGCTGCAGGACGGCGGTAGGCGGGGGCGCGCGGACTCGCGGTAGGGTGAGGTCGGAGCGGCGTGGAGGGCCGCGCCTTGTTCACGACGGTATCTCCACGCGGGTCATCCCGCGTCACAGGGCTACGGTGTGGAGGTCGTCGAAGCGTGCAAAGTCCCGGTCCTCGGTGAGGAGCCCGCTCACCCCGTGCTCACGACAGAGGGCGACGATCTGGGCGTCGAAGACGAGATTGCCGCGCACCCTGGTTTCGACGACTACGCCGCGCAGGAGGGACCAGTAGCGTCTCCCCGGTGAGAGGAGGTGGAGCGTGGGGCTCGCGAGGAGGGCGTCGATCGCCGCCGTCGCCTCGTCGACTGCCGCGGGCGGGTCGCAGATCCGCGAGTGGGTGGTGACCCGCAGGAACTCACCCACACAAGAGACGGGCAGGGCCCACGGCAGCCTCCCTTTTGTCCCCTATTTTCGCGTAGCGAAAATAGGGGACAATGCCCCTTCCATGTTTACCGGAATTGTTGAGGAGCTGGGGAGGGTGGCGCGCATCGATCGGCGTGGTGAGGCCGCGCGCATGGCGATTGACGGTGAGGTGGCGCGGGGCGCGGCGATCGGCGATTCGATCGCGGTGAACGGCTGCTGTCTCACCGCCACCGACCTGGATGGCGGGCGCTTCTTCGTGGATGTGGCGCCGGAGACCCTGCGCCTCACCACCCTTGGCACCCTGCGGCCGGGAGACCGGGTGAACCTGGAGCGTGCCCTGCGCGCCGACGGCCGTCTCGGGGGCCATATCGTCAGCGGCCACGTGGACGGGGTCGGGCGGATCGCCGGGCTGCGCGAGGAGGCCAACGCGGTAGTCTACCGCTTCGAGGCCGACGAATCCCTCACCCGCCAGATGATCCCCCGCGGTTCGGTAGCGGTGGACGGCATCAGCCTCACCTTGATCGAGGTGGCGGCGGGGGGCTTCGCCATCTCGGTGATCCCCCACACCCGTGCGGTGACCACCCTCGGGGCCAAGGGGGTGGGGGCGGTGGTGAACCTGGAGACGGACCTTCTCGGGAAATATGTGCTCTCCTACCTCCAGTCGCTGCGCGGCGCGGGGGAGGCGACGGTGGACCGCACCTTTCTCGCCGAGCACGGCTTTCTGTGAGGTCGATGGCCTGGGATGATGCGTTAACCGGGTGCGGGAGCATCCTGAAGGAGATTGGATGGAGCACAAGATTGCGAGTGTCGAGGCGGCGATCGAGGCGACCCGCGCCGGCAAGATGGTCATCCTGGTGGATGACGAGGATCGGGAGAACGAGGGCGACCTGTGCATGGCCGCCGACTTCGTCACCCCGAGGCGATCAACTTCATGGCCCGCTACGGCCGTGGGCTGATCTGCCTGACCCTTACCCCGGAGCGGTGCGACCAGCTCGAGCTGCCGATGATGGCGAGCCACAACACCTCGCGCTTCGAGACCGCCTTTACCATCTCCATCGAGGCGCGCGAGGGGGTGACCACCGGGATCTCCGCCGCCGACCGGGCCACGACCGTCAGGGCGGCGGTGGCCCCCGACGCCACCGCCCGGGATCTGGTGCGACCGGGCCACATCTTTCCCCTGCGCGCCAAGCCGGGCGGGGTGCTCCAGCGTGCCGGCCAGACCGAAGGCTCGGTGGACCTGGCGCGGATGGCCGGGCTCACCCCGGCGGGGGTGATCTGCGAGATCATGAACGACGACGGCACCATGTCGCGGATGCCGCAGCTCGAGGTCTTCGCGGAGGAGCACGACATCCCGATCGTCACCATCAAGGACATGATCGCCTACCGGATGGTGAAGGAGTCTCTGGTGCGGCGCATCGCAGCGGCCCCCATCCCCACCGAGTACGGCACCTTCATCGCTACCGTCTACGGCAACGACATCGACAACAAGGAGCACGTGGCCCTGGTGATGGGAGATGTCACCACCGACGAGCCGGTCCTCGTGCGGGTCCACTCCGAGTGCCTCACCGGCGACGTCTTCCATTCCCAGCGGTGTGACTGCGGCGACCAGCTCCACGCCGCCCTGGCGACCATCGGCCAGGAGGGGCGGGGGGTCCTTCTTTACCTGCGCCAGGAGGGGCGGGGGATCGGCCTGTCGAACAAGATCAAGGCGTACGCCCTCCAGGACGGCGGCCTCGACACGGTGGAGGCGAACCAGGAGCTCGGCTTCAAGCCGGACCTGCGTGACTACGGTCTGGGGGCGCAGATGCTCGCCGACCTCGGCCTCACCAAGCTGCGCCTGATGACCAACAACCCGCGCAAGATTGTCGGCCTCTCGGGCTACGGATTGGAGGTGGTGGACCGCGTCCCCCTCGATATCCCGGCCGGAGAGCACAACGAGCGCTATTTGAAGACCAAGGCCGAGAAGATGGGCCACCTGCTTGGGGAGTGACCATGAACCGACTCGAAGGAAGGCTCGACGCCCACGACATGCGCTTTGGCCTGGTGGTGGCGCGCTTCAACGACTTCATCACCGGCCGCCTGGTGGACGGCGCCATGGACGCCCTCACCCGCCACGGCGCGGACGCCGGATCGATTGACTGCGCCTGGGTCCCCGGCGCCTTCGAGATCCCCCTGGTGGCGCGCCGGATGGCGGCGAGCGGCCGCTACGACGCGGTGATCTGCCTCGGGGCGGTGATCCGCGGCGCCACCCCGCACTTCGACTACGTCGCCGCCGAGGTCGCCAAGGGGGTGGGACAGGTGGGGCTGGAGGCGGGGGTGCCGGTCCTCTTCGGGATCCTGACCACCGACACCATCGAGCAGGCGATCGAGCGCGCCGGTACCAAGGCGGGGAACAAGGGGGTGGATGCGGCCCTGGCGGCGATCGAGATGGTGGATCTGCTGCGGCAGATGAAGTGACGGCCGCGCCATGCACCCCATCTTCGGGCCGTGTCCTCGCCCGTGCTCGTCGACGTACAACAAGTACGCCTCGTCGCCAGGGCTGCGGGCCGGCCCGAATCCGGGGCACCTGGCGCGGCCTACAGATGGGGCGGTGAAGGTGGCTCTACCTACGATGTTGAATTCACCAGCCCACGCATCTCTGCGTCTCCGCGCCTCCGCGTTGAGCGTTTCCTCCGGAGTTGTTCGCTGATGGGTGCACGCACCAAGGGGCGGGAGCTCGCCCTCCAGTTTCTCTACGGCCACGAGTTCGTCACCGGCGACTGGGAGGCGGAGCAGGCGCGTTTTCTTGCCGCCTGCGGTCGCGGCGAGCGGGCGTGCGCCTTTGCCGCCCACCTCCTGCGCGGCCTCTGTCGCCACCAGACCGAGGTCGATGTCCTCCTCGAACAACTGGCGCCGGTGGAGTGGCCGGTGGTGCGCATGGGGTCGACCGATCGGGCCATCCTCCGTCTCGCCCTCTACGAGCTGCGCTTCGACGAGGCGACACCGCCGAAGGTGGTGATCAACGAGGCGGTGGAGCTCGCCAAGCGGTACGGCGACGCGGATGCCTACCGCTTCATCAACGGCATCCTCAACGCCAGCTACCAGGAGATGCTGGCGGCCCACCAGGTCGGCCCGGAGCCGCCCGCGGATTGAGGCCCGCGCCACGGCCCGGCGGTGATCCATGGAGACCCTGCTGGAGGCACGTCGGCTGAGCTATCGCCACCCGCGGGGGGACGGTGGCGAGGTCGCCCTGGTGGGGGTGGACTTGGTGGTGGCGCCGGGGGAGGTGGTGGCGGTGGTCGGCCCCTCCGGGGGCGGCAAGACGACCCTGGTGCGGCTGCTCGCCGGCCTCACCCGCCCGGACACAGGCGAGGTCTACCTCGCCGGCCGCCCCTACGGCGAGCTCGACCTGCGGGAGGTGCGCCGCCAGGTGGGGCTCCTCTTCCAGGTGCCGCACATGTTCCCGGGGACGGTGGCGGAGAACCTCTCCACCGCGGCGCGACTGGCCGGGGTGGATGTCGCCGGGGCGGAGGTCGCCGGCGCCCTGGCGGCGGTGGGGCTGGCCGACGTGCTCGCCCACCGCTCCGCGGATCGCCTCTCCGTGGGCCAGCAGCAGCGTGTCGCCCTCGCCCGCCTCCTGGCGATGGGGCCCCGTTGCCTGCTCCTCGACGAGCCCACCGCCGCCCTCGACCCCGCCTCCACCGGGGTGGTGGAGGCGCTCCTCGGCCGCCTGCGCGACGACCGTATGGGAATTGTCCTAGTGACCCACGAGATCCCCGTCGCCCGGCGGCTGGCGGATCGGGTGGTGGTCCTGGTCGACGGGCGGGTGGTGGAGGAGGGGAGGGCGGCGAAGGTCCTCAGCCGGCCGGCCCACCCGGCCACCCGGGCCCTCCTTGAGGAGGGGGTGGGGTGAGCGCCTATCAGCTCGTCGCTGCCTACGGCCTGATCCTGCTCATGGCGGCGATCGCCCGCTGGCGGCGGGTCGGGGTGGAGGGGGACGTCTTTGTCTCTTCTATTCGCGCCGCGGTGCAGCTCGTCCTCATGGGGTACGTGATCCAGTGGATCTTCGACCTCCAGAGGATCGCCGCCCTGGTGGCGTTGTTGGCGGCGATGGTCCTGCTGGCGGCGCGCATCTCGGCGCGGCGCGGTGAGGCGATGGAGCGCGCCTACCCGGTCGCCCTGGCGGCGATCGGCCTGGCCACGGTGGTGATCGTGGGGACCCTGGTCGCCCTCGGCGTGATCGCCCCCACCGGCCGCTACCTTATCCCCCTCGGCGGCATGGTGATCGGCAACACGATGAACATCACCTCCCAGACCCTCAACCGCTTCCAGGCGGAGGTGGCGGCCAGGCGGGCGGAGGTGGAGACCCTCCTCTCCCTCGGTGCCAGCCGCCACCAGGCGGCGGAGGTGTTGCTCAGAGAGACGGTACGGGCGGCGATGATCGCGCCGCTCGACACGATGAAGGCGGTGGGGCTGATCCACATCCCCGGGGTGACCGCCGGGATGATCCTCGCCGGCACCCCGCCGGTGGAGGCGGTCCGCTACCAGATCGTGGTGATGTACATGCTCGGCGCCGGCGTCACCCTCTCCGCCCTCACCGCCGCCACCCTCTGCTACCTGCGCGCCTTTACCCCCGACCACCGGCTGCGGTAGGGGGGCGGGGGTGTCCGGGGGGGCAAAGGTCGATCCTGCGGGCCGAGTGCAGGGCGGGAGCC
>JAJRSX010000156.1 GCA_024278555.1 bacterium
CGGCGGGGGCCGCTGGAGCTGGGGGTGGTCGTCCCGCCGCCACCACCCAGGCCCCTGGAGACGCTCCTCGCGCGCCTCGATGACCACCCGCGCCTCGCCGCCCTGGTACGCGCGACGCAGGCGGCCAAGGCGGACCTCGCCCTCGCCCGCGCCTCGCGCCTCCCCGACCTCACGGTGGGCGGCCACGTGGGGAGGGAGGAGAGCCGTGACACCCTGATCGGCGTCCGCCTGTCGCTGCCGCTCCCCCTCTTCCACCGGCGCCAGGCAGAGATCGGGGCAGCGGAGGGCGAGGGGCAGCGCCTCGACGCCGAGGAGGCTCGGGCGCGAGCGGAGCTGATCCAGGCGGTGGGCCTGGCCCACGCCGCCCTCACCTCCGCCCTGGAGGAGCTCGCCCTCTTCGACCGCGAGATCCTCCCCTCCCTCGCAACCCACCTGCGACGCATCCACCGTGCCTACGAGCTCGGGGAGATGGACCTCACCACCCTCACCTTCACCCAGGCGCAGGTGGTGGCGGCGCGCTTCGACCACCTCCAGGCCCTGGCCGACGCGTGGCAGGCGCGCGTCGATCTCGACCGGGCGGTGGGGGCGGCGCCGCCGGCGACCGCAACCCCGGATCGACCGGAGGCTGCAGACCTCTCCGGGGGGAGCACACCCCCCGTCGGGCGAGGGGCGCGGCCAGAGAGACACCGGTGAGCGCCGGCGCCAGGCCGTAGGGGCGGAATCCCGCCCCCCTCCTCTCAGGTGGTTCGTTCAGACCGACCACAAGGAATTTCCATGAAAACTTCAACATTGTTCATTGCCGCCCTCCTCTTCGTCTCCCCCCCCACCCTGGCGGCCGAGCACGCCCACGAGGGCGAGGCGGGCCACCAGGCCGGGGTCGTGGAGCTCTCTCCCGACCAGGTCAAGGCGGCGGGGATCGAGGTGGAGGTGGTGGCCCGCCACCCGCTGGCCCGGACCCTCGCCGCCACCGGCCAGGTGACCCTCGACCGCTACCGGGAGGTCCACCTCTCGCCCCGGGTGGAGGGCAAGGTGGTGCGCCTGGTGAAGCTCCTCGGGGACCCGGTGAAGGCGGGCGAGGCGGTGGTCTACCTCGACTCCCTGCCGCTGGGTCAGGCGGTGGCCACCTACCTGGAGGCGAAGGCGGAGCGCACCCTGGCGAAGGCGGAGGCGGCGCGGGTGGCGGCCCTGCGGAGTGAGGGGATCGCCGCGGAGAAGCGCCAGATCGAGGCCGACGCCCGCCTGGCGCGGGTGGAGGCGAGGCTGGATACGGCGCGCGAGCAGCTCCGCCTCTACGGGATGAACGAGGCGCAGATCAAGGAGCTCGCCCCCCACCACAAACACTCCCACTCGGTCTTCGCCCTCACCAGCCCCATCGCCGGCGAGGTGATCGCCCTGCACGCCACCCTCGGCGAGCAGGTCGGACCCGAGACCCCCACCGCCCAGATCGCCGACCTGTCGAGGGTGTGGGTCGAGGCGGCGGTCTACGAGAAGGAGCTCGGGCGTCTGCGCACCGGCGCGCAGGCGTGGGTGAGCGTCGCCGCCTACCCGGAGGTGCGCTTCCCCGGACGGCTCGACTTCATCGCCCGCACGGTGGATGAGGAGACCCGCACCACCCGCGCCCGCGTCGTCGTCGCCAACCCGGACGAGCGGCTCCTGCCGGGGATGTTCGCCAACCTGGAGATCGCGGTGGGGAGTCGCACGCCGCTCATCGCCATCCCCCGTGGCGCGGTGCAACGCGACGGCGCGGAGCACATCTGCTTCGTCGAGGCAAAGCCGGGCCACTACCAGCGCCGCGAGGTGGTGCCGGGGGAGGCCGGCCCGGTCTACCTGGAGATCCGCGCCGGCCTCACCGAGGGCGAACGGGTGGTCACCAAGGGCGCCTTCGTCCTCAAGTCCGAGGCGGGCAAGGAGGGGATGGGAGAGGCGGATGAGCACTGACATCGATTCTCCCCGAAGGGGAGTCCCATCGCCCCCCTCCCGTACCTCCCTGAGAGCCCTCCCATGATCGAAAAGCTCATCGACTTCGCCATCGTCAACCGGTTGCTGGTGGTCCTGGCGCTCATCGCCGCCGCTGTCGGCGCCACCCTGCTGCTGCCGAACCTCAACCTCGACGCCTTCCCCGACGTCACCAACGTCCAGGTGACGGTGAACACCGAGGCGCCGGGGCTGGCATCGGAGGAGGTCGAGCAGCTCATCACCTATCCGATCGAGGCGGTGATGTACGCCCTCCCGGAGGTGGAGGAGGTGCGCTCCATCTCCAAGACGGGGCTCTCGGTGGTGACCGTGGTCTTCACCGAGGGGACCGACATCTACTTCGCCCGCCAACTCGTCTTCGAGCGGCTGCAGAGCGCCCGGGAGCAGATCCCCGAGGGGGTGGGGACGCCGGAGATGGGGCCCAACACCTCGGGGCTCGGGCAGGTCTACCAGTACACCCTGCGCGCCGATGACCCGGAGCGGTTCGACGCCATGGCCCTGCGCTCCCTCAACGACTGGCTGGTGAAGTTGCTCCTCCTGCCGGTGGACGGGGTGACCGACGTCCTCTCTTTCGGCGGCGAGGTGCGCCAGTACCAGGTGCAGATCGACCCGAGCCGGCTCCTCGCCTACCACCTCTCGGTGGAGGAGGTGGCCTCGGCGATCGAGGCGAACAACCGCAACGCCGGCGGCTGGTACCTGGATCAAGGGGCGGAGCAGCTCGTGATCCGCGGGGTGGGGTGGGTGCGCAGCGGCGCCGACGGTCTGCGCGATGTCGCCAACGTCCCCCTGAAGAACGAGGCCGGGGTGGTGGTGCGGGTGAGCGACGTGGCCCACGTCGCCTTCGGTCCGGAGATCCGCCAGGGGGCGGTGACCATGACGACGCGCGGCAACGACGGCGCCGCCCACCCCCTCGGAGAGGTGGTCGCCGGCATCGTCCTCAAGCGCATCGGCGCCAACACCAAGGCGACCATCGACGGCATCAAGGCGCGCCTGCCGATCATCCAGACGGCCCTGCCCGACGGGGTGACCCTGGAGCCCTTCTACGACCAGGCCGGCCTGGTGAACCGGGCGGTGGCCACGGTGGTGCGCGCCCTCGGCGAGGCCTTCGTGCTCATCGTCGTGGTGCTGCTCCTCTTCCTCTTCGACCTGCGCGCCACGGTGCTGGTGCTGATCTCGGTGCCGATCTCCATCGGCCTCGCCCTGATGGCCATGGCCTACTGGGGGATCTCCGCCAACCTCATGTCCCTCGGCGGCCTGGCGATCGGCATCGGGATGATGGTGGACGGCTCGGTGGTGATGATGGAGCACATCTTCCGCCACCTGAGCCAGCCGGATCGGTGGCACCACCCGGACGAGAAGGGGGAGGCAGAGGAGGAGTTGGCCGCCGGCGAGGAGCCGGAGGCCGAGCCGGGGATCTCCCTGCGCATCCAGGAGGCGGCACGCGAGGTGGGGCGGCCGGTCTTCTTCGCCGTCTCCATCATCCTCATCGTCTTCGCGCCCCTCTTCGCCCTGGAGGGGGTGGAGGGGAAGCTCTTCCAACCCATGGCCCTGGCCATCGTCCTGGCGATGCTCGCCTCCCTGGCCGCGGCGTTGATGGTCGTCCCGGCGCTCGCCACCTACCTCTTCCGCCACGGCGTACGCCACCGGGTCAACCCGGTGATGCGGCCGCTGGAGGCCCTCTACCGGCGCGTGCTGCCGGCCGCCCTGCGCTATCGCGCCTGGGTGGTGGGTACCGCCGTGGGGCTGCTCGCCGCCTCCCTCGCCCTCCTGCCGCTGCTCGGGACGGAGTTCGTCCCGGAGCTGGAGGAGGGGACGATCAACCTCCGGGTCACCCTCGCCCCGTCGGTCAACCTCGACGCCGCCCTGGAGGTGGCGGAGAAGCTCGAGTCCGAGCTCCTCGACTTCCCCGAGGTGACCTACGCGTCGAGCCGTGTCGGCCGCGCCGAGGTGGGCGGTGACCCGGAGGCGATCTCCAACGTCGAGATCTTCGTCGGCCTGAAGCCGGTGGAGAGGTGGACCTCGGCGCCGGACCGCCTCGCCCTCCAGGCGCTCATGGAAGAGAGGCTGTCGACCCATCCCGGCATGCTCTTCTCCTTCTCCCAGCCGATCGCCACCCGCATCGACGAGCTCCTCTCCGGGGTGAAGGCGCAGCTCGCCATCAAGCTCTTCGGCCCCGACCTCGACATGCTGGCGGCCAAGGGGGGTGAGATCGAAACCCTCGTGCGCAGCGTCGCTGGTGCCCGCGATGTGGCCCTGGAGCAGATCAGCGGCGAGGCGCAGCTCGTGGTGCGGCCCGACCGCGACACCCTGGCGCGCTACGGCATCCCGGTCGCCCAGGTGATGGAGCTGGTCTCCGGCGCGATCGGCGGCCTGCCGGCCGGCCAGGTGATCCACGGCAACGAGCGCTACGACATCGTCGTACGTCTGGCCAAGGGATACCGCACCAACATCGACGCGATCCGCGCCCTGGTGCTCCAGTCGCCGAGTGGCGGCTTGGCGCGCCTCGGGGACGTGGCGCAGGTCGGCGTGGAGTCGGGGCCGCCGCAGATCCGCCGCGACGACGTCCAGCGACGGGTGGTCATCCAGGCGAACGTGGAGGGGCGCGACATGGGCGGCCTGGTGGCGGAGCTGCGCGAGCGCATCGCCGGCGAGGTAGACCTGCCCCCCGGTTACACGGTGGTCTTCGGCGGCCAGTTCGAAAACCAGCAACGCGCCCAGGCACGCCTGATGATCGTCGTCCCCCTCTCCCTCGGGCTCATCTTCCTGCTCCTCTATTTCGCCTTCAGCTCGGTGGGGCAAGCGGCCCTGATCATGGTCAACGTGCCCCTGGCGTTGATCGGCGGCATCGTCGCCCTCTTCCTCTCCGGCCAGTACCTCTCGGTGCCCGGCTCCATCGGCTTCATCGCCCTCTTCGGGGTGGCGGTGCTCAACGGGGTGGTGCTGATCAACTCCATCAACCGCCACGCCTTCGGCGGCGTCCCGGTGGAGGAGGCGATCCTGGAGGGCGCCCTGTCACGCCTGCGGCCGGTCCTCATGACCGCCTCCATCGCCGCCCTCGGCCTCATCCCCATGCTCCTCTCCAAGGGGGTCGGATCCGAGGTCCAGCGCCCCCTGGCCACGGTGGTGGTGGGCGGCCTGGTCTCCTCCACCCTCCTCACCCTCCTCGTCCTGCCGGTGTTGTACGGCCTCTTCTCGCGGGTGAAATTGAAGGAGATGCAATGAGTCCAACCGAACCATCCCCCACCCGCGACTGGCGCCGCATCGCCATCCGGCTGGTCGCCGCCACCCAGCTCTACAACATCGTCGAGGCGGGGGTCGCCCTGTGGGCGGCGGCGGCCGCCTCCTCCATCGCCCTGCTCGGCTTCGGCCTCGACTCCCTCATCGAGACCGCCGCCGCCGGGGCGATGCTCTACCACCTCTGGTGGGAGGGCCGGGGTCGCGACCCGGGGGCGATCGAGGGGCGCGAGCGGGCCGTCCACCGCTTCGTGGGCGCCACCCTGCTGCTGCTCGCCTGCTACGTGGTGGGCCAGTCGGCGTGGACCCTGTGGCGTCGCGAGGCGGCGGCGGAGAGCGTCGTCGGGATCTGCCTGGCGGCGGCGTCGCTGGTAATCATGCCGGTGGTCTCCCTCTACAAGCTGCGCGCCGCGCGCGCGGTGGGGAGCCGGGCGCTGGCGGCGGAGGCGAAGGAGACCCTCGCCTGCGCCTACCTCTCCCTCTGCCTCCTCGCCGGTCTGGCGGCGAACGCGGCGCTCGGTTGGTGGTGGGCCGACCCGGTGGCGGCGCTCCTCATGGTCCCGTGGCTCGTCCACGAGGGGGTGGAGGGGTTCGAGGAGGAGGAAGAGGAGGAGGACGACGCGTAACCGGCCCGGTTGGCCGCAACGCCCGACCCTGCCCCCCCCTACTTGCCGACCGCGTTCGCCACCGCCACGACCGGGACGAGCATGCCGCCGATGAGGGCGGTGTGGTTGCCGATGATGGCACCCTGAACGATCAGGGGGGTGGAGGCGACCCCGGCGAGGGAGGCACCCACGACCCGCGGCACAGCGCTCACCGCGGCCGCCCCCGAACCAGCCACCGCCAGGGCCGTGCCGGCGGCGACGGCACGCACCCCGGCGGTGGAGGCGGCGAGGAAGAGGACATCGGTAACCGCCACCGCGCGGGCAGCGCCGACCACCAGGAGGGGGAAGGCGTGGGCACGCGGTACGGAAACAACGGTGAGGGCAACCGCGACCAGGAGCGAGATCGCGATTCGACGGAGAAAGGTGTGCATCTTGGCGTTCCGGCAGGGGGTGGACGGTGAGACGGACACCCCTACTTTTCGGCGCGACCACAACACCCTAAAGATGATCTAGATGAACAATAATCAGATGAGATCGGGGGACATCCCTCCACCCACCCCCCGGCAGGAGGGGGTTGCACCCCCGAAACCGGCCCTAAGGGCCGGCCGGCGCCGCAGGCGCCGGATCGCGGGTACAACCCGCTCCTACCGCCCCCTCTCCCCGACGTGCCCTTCCGTGGATTCCGTGGCTGAAATAGCCTTCCAGACCCCCGCCGTCCCCCGGTTTGCCGCCAACGACACCACCCTCCAGTCCAGCTCCCCCCGGTCTGCTGTCTCCTACCTACTGTCTCCTGCAGTCCGCCTTCCCGGCGCGCACTGTTTCTCGCCTCACTAAAGGTGACGCCGCCACTGTGAGCCTTCTCTCCCTCTTTCTTGACCACCAGTTCGGTCGCCGATAGGTTGACTGACAGGCACCGGCAGGAGGCTGGTGGTTAAAACTCAAGGATGAGGAGACAGGATGAGCCCAGTGGACACAGTGGTTGACCTGATCAAGGACAAGGTGCTCCCAGAGCTCGTGGCCCTGAAAGAGTCGGGAGTCCGTATGGAG
>JAJRSX010000157.1 GCA_024278555.1 bacterium
AGGCCGCCAACCCGAACCACCAGACCTCCGGCTTCTCCACCGACTGTGCCCTCTGCCACAAGGCGTCCGACCCCGACTGGCAGGCGGGCAACCTCGGGCCGAACTTCGACCACGCCGCCACCGCCTTCCCCCTCACCGGCAAGCACCAGGCGGTGGCGTGCACCTCGTGCCACCTCAACAGCCAGTACGGCGGCACCCCGACCGACTGCTTCACCTGCCACTGGAGCCGTTCGCAGGACGACGTGTGGGGTCTCCAGATCGGCCAGTCGTGCGGCGATTGCCACAGCCCCACCGCGTGGGACGCGAACATCCAGTGGGGCCACGGCCAGCCGCCGGCCAGCTACCCACTCCAGGGGAGCCACGCCACCCAGACCTGTCTCACCTGCCACCCGAACCACCAGGCACAGGGGACCGCGAACACCTGCGACGGTTGCCACCACACCGACTACCAGCAGGCCGCCAACCCGAACCACCAGACCTCCGGCTTCTCCACCGACTGTGCCCTCTGCCACAAGGCGTCCGACCCCGACTGGCAGGCGGGCAACCTCGGGCCGAGCTTCGACCACGCCGCCACCGCCTTCCCCCTCACCGGCGCGCACCGCTCCGTGGACTGTAGCGGGTGTCACCAGGGGGGGCGGTACTCGGGCACCCCCACGGACTGCTACACCTGCCACTGGGTCCGCACCCAAGACGACGTGTGGCGGCTGCAGATCGGCGCCCAGTGCGACCAGTGCCACAACACCACTGCCTGGCCGACCAACGTCCAGTGGAACCACACGGACCCGCCGGCGAGCTACGCCCTGGAGGGGATCCACGCGACCGAGACATGCCTCTCCTGCCACCCGAACCACCAGGCGCAGGGGACCGCCCCCGAGTGCTGGGGGTGCCACGCGAGCGCCTACAACACCGCCACCGACCCGAACCACGTCCAGCTCGGCTTCGATCACGACTGCAGCCGCTGCCACCAGGCGCGCGACCCGGACTGGCAGCGGGCGGTCTTCGACCACGGCTTCTACGTCCTCTACAGCCCCCACAACCGCCTCGCCTGTCTCGAGTGCCACGCCAGCGGCTACCAGAACATGCCGCGCGGCACCTGCCAGCGGTCGTGCCACGACAAGTGGAAGGACCACAAAAAACCGCGCCCCTGCTACGACTGCCACAACACCCACCGATGGGGAGACGCCGATGATTGATCCCTCGTACCGCCGGGCCACGGCATGCCTCGCCGCGACCACCATGGCCCTCCTCCTCACCGCCTGTGTCGGCAGCCCGGCGGCCCCGGTCCCGCACCTGCCGCCGGAGCCGAAGGACCACGCCGACTACTACCTGTCGCGGCCCCACCGCGGCTTCACCTGTCGGGACTGCCACACCCGCGGTTGGACCATGGAGGGGGTGCGCTGCCTGCCATGCCACCAGGATGAGGTGTCGGTCCACCACCGTGACAACCCGCCGTGCGCCCGCTGCCACTACACCGACCACTGGGAGAACCTCTACCGGTGAGGTGGCCCGCCCCCCTGTGCGTGGCGGCCCTCCTCGCCGCCCTCCCCGCGACCGGCCTCGCCGCCGGCCGCGACGCCGGCGTGCGCGTCGATGGCCGCTTCTCCACCCTGTGGCTCTACGCCACCGACTCGCGCGACGGCGACGGCCGCTCGACTCTGCGCAACCGGCTGCGCACCACGGTGCGTGACGCGGCCCACCACAACCTCCGCTTCGAGCTCTCCGGTCGCCAGGAGATCGACCTGGGCCGCTCGGCGGCGGGCGACCGCATCGACTACCAGATCCAGGAGGCGTACCTGTCGGCGGACGGCCTGCTCCGCCGTGCCGACCTGGTCGTGGGGCGCCAGTACATCCCGGAGGCTGCGGCCACCGCGATCGACGGCGGCCGCGTCACCGTCCATCTCGGCGACCGGTGGCTGGCGGGCGGCTTCGCCGGCGCGACCCTGAAGGACAACGGCCCCCACATCCAGCAGGACTTCCGCAGCTACGGCGCCTTCATCTCCTACGCCACCCTCGACTACCGCCTCCAGCTCTCGGCGGTGAGCGACCGTTATCTGGGAGCGCGCGACCGCGACTCGATCAACTTCCAGGGGAGCGGTCGCCTCGGAGAAAAGAGCCGCCTCTACACCTCGGCCACCGTCGACCTCGGCCAGCCCACCAACGACCCACTCCTCTCCAACCTCTACGTCGACCTCGACTACCGCGCCAGCCGCGCCCTCTCCACCTCCCTCGTCTACTCCCTCTTCCAGACCTTCTACTACCTCGCCTCGGGCAACGCCGGCACCTTCGACGACAAGGACAAAGAGAGCGAGCCGCTGCTTCCCGACACCAGCAACGCCACCACCACCCACCGGGTCGAGGGGCGGGCGAGCTACCGCCTACGCCGCCACTACTACCTGGACACCAGCGTCCGCTACCAGCTCCGCACCCAGGACGACCTGTCGAACACAAACGTCAGCGTCGGGGTGCGCGACGGCAACCTGCTCGGAAGCGGCATCGAGGCGGCGGCACGGTACACCCTGTCGATCTCCGACGCCCTGGACACGGAGAACTTCCTCCTACGTCTGTCGCGCACCTTCTTCGACGACCTGCAGGTAGACGCCTCCATCCTCCACCGCCGCTCCGCCCTGGAGATCGAGCGGGTGGTGAAGCCCTCCACCGTCTACTCCGCCTCCGCCTACCTCACCCTCGGCCGCCGCTGGTACGCGGGGCTCAACCTCGACCACGCGCGCGAGACCGACCTCAACACCACCACCCTCTTCGCCCAGGGCGGGGTGCGCTTTTGACCCACCCGCCGACGGAGGACCCGACCATGGCCCCCACCCCCCTCAATGAGCCCCCCACCCCGGGCATCGGCTCCCGCCTCCTGCGCCGTCTCCTGCGTGGCTCGACCGTGGCGCGGGAGCTCGCCGCCGTCGACGCGGAGATTGAAGCGGAGGCGGAGACAGAGCCCCTCGCCGTTGCCGCCACCGGTGACGCCCTCGAGCGGCTCATCTACCGGCGCAAGCCGCCCCGCAGGCGGGGCAACGGCCGTGCCCGGTGGCGGCGGGACACGGAGATCGGGGTGCGCTTCCAGCCCGGCCTGCGCCGCTGGCTCGCCACCGAGTACGGCCCCCTGGCGGCCCACCAGTACCGGCGGGTGCGCTGCATGGAGGCGGAGCGGGTCGAGGCCCTCCTCGAATCCCTCACCATCCAGCGGGTGGCCGAGGGCGACGGCCTCTACTGGCTGAACGAGCCGGCGGGCATGGTCTACCTCGTGCGCCGCGGCCGCATCGCCCTCCACTGCGATGCCCCCCTGCCGGAGACCCCGATCGCCACCATTGGCGCCGGCGACCTGGTGGGGGAGATGGAGGTCATCCTCAACGTCGGCCGCCGCACCTCCGCGGTCGCTCTCGAAGAGAGCGAGATCTTCTGCCTCCCGGCGCACCTCTTCCTCGACGCCCTGCGCGCCTCCGAGCCCCTGCGCGACTCACTCATCCCCCTGATGCAGGAGCGGCTCACCGCCTACCTCGAACACCAGCCGCCCACCAAGGAGAACCGCATGCTCGCCTTCGTGGCCGACGGCGGCTTCTTCAACGCCGGCAAGATGATGGTCTGCGAGCTCGACCGGTGTATCGACTGCCACGCATGCGAGGAGGCGTGCGAGGCACGCCACGGCATCCTCCGCCTCACCCAGCGCACCGAGGCGCGGCTCGGCGCCGTGGCCCTGCCCACCACCTGCAAGGCGTGCATCTCCCCGGGCTGCATCAGCGGTTGCAAGAAGGAGGCGATCCGGCTGCTCGACGACGGCCGCATCCACATCGACCCAGACCGGTGTATCGGCTGCCAGGCGTGTGCCAAGGGGTGCCACTTCGGAGTGATCGACATGGTCGAACGCCCCGAGCCGCCGCCGGCCGCACCCGCGGAGGGGACCGCGGAGGGAGAGAAGCCCAAAAAAAAGAAGCCGAAGAAGCGTGCGGTGAAGTGCGACCAGTGCGCCGGCTATGACCACCAAGCGTGTGTCCGCGAGTGTCCCACGGGTGCTCTGCGCTTCGTCGATCCGGTGACCTACCTCCTGCGAGTGAACCCGACATGACCAAGCCGCTTTTCTCCTTCGTCGCCCTTCTCCTCCTACCCGTGGTCACCACCGCCACCATCCGGGAGCTGCGCGCCGACCCGGCGCGCACCACCATCGAGGAGATTGCGATCGCACCGGTGGGGGGGCGCGTTGCCGAGATCGAGGAGGCCGGCCGGATGGCGGCGAGCCGCCTCGACGCGCTCACCGACCACCACCCCGTCGACCGCGACGCCCTCGCCGCCCTCGTCACCACCCTCCTCGCCCTCGACCACCGCCTCGACACGGTGGCCGCCGACGCGGCCGAGCTCCGCTACTGGACCCGTCAGACGGTGGAACGCGAGCAGATGCCCAACCGCGCCTGGCGCGGCGGCCTGGCCGAACGCGACGCCCGCCGCCTACAGGCGGCGGTGCGCGCCCGCCTCGCGCAGTTTGACGCAAACGAGACGGCGATCGCCCAGCTCCGGGGGCGGCTCGACCGGCTGATCACCGCCGCTACCGCCCCCGCAGCCGACCCACCGGCGGCCGCCGAGACCACCCCTTGACCCCGACCTCTCCCCTCCCCTCCCACGGAGCTCACCATGAAACGTCTCGCCCTCACCTTCACCCTCCCCCTCCTCGCCGCCGCCCTCCTCCTACCGCCCGCCGCCGTCGCCGAGCGGCGCATGGGCGGGGTGGTGGAGCTGCGCTCCGGCAAGGCGCGGCAGGTGGAGAGCTTCGGCGACAACCTCCGCCTCTACGACTATGTGATGGCGCGGGAGAAGGAGGAGCAGACCTTCATCCCCCTCTCCGACGTGGTCGAGATCCAGCTCCTCGACCCGGAGGCGGAGTACGTCTTCGACAGCTCCAAGGTGAGCCCGAAGAGTGGCGAGATAGTGGTCATCCTGCGCGACGGCACGACCCACCACTTCCTGCACGGCTACTTCCGCGACAAGGAGTTCACCGCCCGCCTGAAGAAGGGCAAGGAGGCGAAGATCGCCTTCGCCGACTGCGCCCGCATCCGCTTCATCAACCACCGGGTGAAGCTGCTGCGTTGCACCAAGTGCGACCGGAAGTACGGCGCCCCGTACAAGTACTGTCCTCTGGACGGCACCAAGCTGAGGGCGGCCAAGTAGACCACGCCGCTCTGCGGGTGGGGATCACCGCAGGGTGAGGGTGACGAAGGGGGCAAGGGAGGTCGCCTTGGCGATCTTGTCCGCGGCCGCCTGGGCACGGGCGCGGTCCGGGTAGTCGCCGACGCGCACCCGGTGGCTCTCGGCGCCGCCGGGGAGGTGGGTGGTGACCACGTAGGCGGGGTAGCCCGCCGCCTGGAGCTGGCGCACCAGCTTGCCGGCCCCGTCCAGGGTGTCGTAGGTGCGGACCTGGAGGGCGAAGGTGGCGTCCGGGTCGGTCGCCTCGGGGGGGAGCACGGGGGGGACAACTGGTGAGGGCGACCGACTCGCCTCGCCGGCGACCAGCGACGGTGCCACGGCAGAGGGTGCGGGCGGCGTGACGCCACGCGGCGCCGGCAACGCCATCGGGGCCACCGAGCCGCCAGTGGGGCCGGTGGCACACGCGCCGCCGCCCATCAGGGCCGAGACCTGTATGCCGGTGAAGACGCCGAGGAGGAACACCACCAGACCCACTGCGATCCAGCCGCCCTTGGAGCCACCGGCCGTCGGCCGTTCGAGGATCTTGTCGTCGTCACGAAAGCAATTGGGCATCTGGCAATCCACGTCGAGGGTCCACGGGGAAGCGTGCCCGGTGGGGCAGCGGTGTCAAGGGCCGGGCCACCGGTAGCGACCCGGCTCCCGCCGGCGATACCGGCCCCATCGGAGATCGCGGGGCCGGCCGCGCCTGCGGCGCGGATCGCGGGCAGGAGCCCGCTTTTACCCACGAACCGCAAACCGGAGGCGAGACCGCCTAGCGTGGTGGGTGGTCGTCACATGCGGTCCGGGGCACCCACCCCGAGCAAGGCCAGCCCATTCGCCACCACCTGGCGCACCGTCTCCATCAGGTAGAGGCGGGCGGTGGCGAGCTCGTGGTCGTCACCGAGGATCCGGTGCTTGTAGTAGTAGGCGTGGGTGGCCGCGGCGAGGTCGGTGAGGTAGTGGACGACACGGTGCGGCTCACCCGCCTCGGCGGCGCCGCGCACCATCGCGGAGAACCCCTCCAGCCGCTGGATCAGGTCGAGCTCGTCGGGCTCGGTGAGCCGCGCCACCGGGGGGTTGTCACCGGGCAGGGCGTAGCCGCGCTCTTTGGCGAGGCGGTAGAGGGAGCAGACCCGGGCGTGGGCGTACTGGACGTAGTAGACCGGGTTGTCGTTCGACTCGCGCTTGGCCAGCTCGAGGTCGAAGTCGAGCATGGCGTCGGCGCGCCGCTGGAGAAAGAAGAAGCGGGTGGCGTCGGCGCCTACCTCGTCGACCACCTCGGCGAGGGTGACGAAGGCGCCGGCGCGCTTCGACATCTTCACCGGCTCGCCGTCGCGCAGGAGGTTGACCATCTGGACCAGCAAGACCTCCAGCCGCTCGGGATCACCACCGAGCATCGCCAGTGCCGCCTTCACCCGCGCCACGTAGCCGTGGTGGTCGGCGCCCCAGATGTTGATCAGCCGGTCGTAGCCGCGGACGAGCTTGTCGGCGTGGTAGGCAATGTCGGTGGCAAAGTAGGTGAGGTCACCGTTCGTCTTCACCACCACCCGGTCCTTGTCGTCGCCGTGGCGGGTGGTGGCGATCACCTTGGCGCCGCCCTCGTCCCGACTCAGGTGGCCCGCCGCCTCCAGCTCCGCGAGGCGCGCGGGGACGGCGCCCGAGGCGACCAGGTCCGCCTCGGAAAACCAGCGGTCGAAGCGGATGGCGAGGCGGTCAAGGTCGCCGCGGATCTGCGCCAGCATCACCGCCACCCCGTAGGGGCCCAGCAGCGCCAGTGCCTCGTCCTCGGCCGCGGTCGCCATGGCGTCGCCGTGCTCGTCACGCCAGCCACGGGCCATCTCCCGCACATAGTCGCCCGGATAGCACCCCTCGGGCAGCTCCACCGCCTCGCCGCAGAGCTGCCGCAGGCGGATCCAGATGGAGCGCGCCAGGGTGCGGATCTGGTTCCCGGCGTCATTCACGTAGTACTCACGGTCAACGCTGTAACCGGTTGCTTCCAGTAGACGTGCCAGGACATCACCCACCACCGCACCGCGGCCGTGGCCGATGTGCATGGGGCCGGTGGGGTTGGCGGAGACGAACTCGATGAGGACCCGTCCGCGCCCTCCCGCCGTCCGGCCGAACCCCTCGCCGGCGTCGTGGATCGCCGCCAGGCGGGCCCACCAGTAGGCCGGGGTGAGACGAAAGTTGAGGAAGCCGGGGCCGGCGATGGTCACCTCCCCCACCCCCGGCGGGGTCGTGAGGTGGGCGACGATCTGCTCGGCGATCTGCCGCGGCGACCGCTTCAACGGACGGGCAAGCTGGAGGGCGAGGTTGGTGGCGAGGTCGCCGTGGCTACGGTCGCGCGGCTGCTCGAGGAGGATCTCTTCCGGCGGCTCGGCGCCGGGGAGGGTGTCATCGGCGCCGCAGGCAGCGACCGCCTGGCGCAGGGCGTGGGTGAGGGGTGCGTGCATGGGGGCTCCGGAGAGGGGGGCGGAGTCTACCCGTCGAGGCGCGGCGACGTCAGGGGTCGCCGTGGGCGGCCCCGCGCGCTGTCCGCCCCAGACGACGGGCTGCTATAGTCCGCGCCGCGCCGGGGAGGTGGGCGAAGAGGTCATGAAACTATTCCTATCGGCCCTCGGTCTGGCCCTGATCCTGGAGGGGCTTCCCTACGCCCTCGCCCCGGCCACGGTGCGTCGCATGGCAGAAGTTTTACCGCATCTGTCCGATCAGTTTCTAAAGACCTTGGGTGTGATTGTGATGGGGATTGGAATCGTGGTGGTGGCCTTCGGGCGGTTCGGGACCGGCGGATGATGCGGACCATCGTCCTCGTCGCCCTCCTGTTCGCGGCCCCCACTGCGTCGTGGGCGGCGGTGGAGGAGCTCCACCTCGCCCCCCCGACCGATCCGAACGCGGCGCTGCGTGCCGAGCTCGCCACCCACTTCGGTGCCGTGCTCGCCGACGACGGTCGCCTCGCCCAGTGGCGCGACGCCTACCTCCACCGGCGTCGCGACTGGCTGGAGGGGAGCTTGGGACGCGCCGCGCGCCTGCAGCCGCGCTTCCAGGCCATCCTCGCGGAGATGGGGCTGCCGCGGGTACTGAGCTACCTACCGATGGTGGAGAGCGGCTTTCGGCCGCGCGCCACGTCGATCATGGCCGCCGGCGGCTACTGGCAGTTCATCCCCTCCACCGCCCGCCACTTCGGCCTCACCCTCGATCGCTGGGTCGATGAACGGCGCGACCCGGAGATCTCCACCCGCGCCGCGGGCCGCTACCTGAAGCAACTCCACGCCTCCTTCCACGACTGGCCCCTGGCGCTGATGGCGTACAACAGCGGCGGCGGCCGGGTGCGCGGCATCCTCCGCCGCCTCGGCACCCGCGACTACCACGAGGTGGTGCGCTCGGTACGCACGCCGGCGGAGACCGCCGGCTACGTCGCCGGCTTCGTCGCCGCGGTGCAGATCGCCCTCGACCCGGGGCGCTACGGCGTCACCCCGCCGGCCGCCCCGGCCCCGGCGCCGGAGACCACGGTGGTGAAGGTCCGCGGCAGCGTCGACCTCGCCTACGCCGCCCGTGCCATGGAGGTGGAGGAGTCGCTCCTCCACCGCCTCAACCCGGCCCTCCTCCAGGCCTGCACCCCACCGCAGGAGAGCGGCTACCCCCTACGGGTACCGGCGCTCGCGGCGGAGGCGCTGCGCGCCCAACTCGCCGACAACCCGAAGACCCTCTACACCCGCTGGACGACCCACCGGGTGCGACGGGGCGAGGCCCTGGGCTCGATCGCCCGCCGCTACCACGTCCCCATGGAGGACCTCGCCCGCTTCAACCGGTTGAGAGACCCGCGCCTCATCCGCGCCGGCGCCGAGTTGGTGATCCCCATCCCCGAGGGCCACCCGCTGCCGAAGGCGACCAAGAGACGGCGCCACCGCCGGCCTCCCCGCTTCCAGGACTACCGTCGGATCACCTACACGGTGCGCTCGGGCGACTCCCTGTGGCGGATCGCATCGCGCTACGGGACCAGCGCCGGCAGCGTGCGAAAATGGAACGGCCTCCTGCGTCGCGAGCTGCTCCACCCAGGCGACCAGCTCACCCTCTACGTCCCCAAGGGGACCAAACCACGCCCGGCCCGGCGCACGCGCAAGGCCCGCCGCATCGCCGCCGGGGAGCCGCTGCCGCCCGACTACCGGGTGGTGGCGGGCGACTCCCTGTGGAGCATCGCCCAGCGCTACCGACTGACAGTGGAGACCCTCGCGACCTGGAACGGCCTCCCGGCGAAGGCCACCCTCCACCCGGGCCAGGTCCTGCGCCTCAAGCAGCGCCCCTTCCTCTTCCACCACGTCCGCCGGGGCGAATCCCTGTGGACCATCGCCAGGCGGTACAACACGACCGTGCAAGACCTCCGGCGCCACAATCGGCTTGGCAAGGGTGGCGTCATCCATCCCGGCGACAAGCTCAAGATCCCCACCGCCAACGGCGCGTGAGGGGGGCGGAAACCGATCAAATTTTTTTGAATCCCCCCACGAGAAGGGGGCTCCTAGTCTCCATCCAGGCGGCGGTTTTACTCCCTCCTCAAACCCTCCTGGAATTTCGGCCCGCGCCTCCTACCCCCCTCAGGAGCGCGGGCCACTTTATTGCCCGACCACCTTTTTCCACGTAGACGAGACCCTCCATGGCGTGGTTCGACCGCATCCCCCTCGTCCCCCTGGCGGTGGCGGCCCTCTTCCTCGGCTTCGCCCCCTTCGTCCCCGAGCCGCACCTGGTGGAGAAGCTCCGGATGCTCGCCCACGGGGAGCTGACCCGCCCTCTGGATGTCTTCGACCTGGTGTTGCACGGCACCCCGGTGGTGGTGCTGATCGCCAAGCTCGTGCGCGCCCTCGGGTGATGGCCGCGCGCCAGGAGCCCGTCGAACTTCGGCGATTGTGACGAGGGCGATGGAGTACGCCCCCCCCCGGGAGGGGCGGGGGGAGGGTGTGTGGGGTCAGCGCCTTGCTCGCTCCAACCACCCCACCCCAACCCTCCCCGAAGGGGGAGGGGGCCGAACGGACTTCTTACAGGCGGCTGCGGGATTCCTCCACGTCCGGCAGGGGCGGGATCTCTCCGGTGGCGGCCATCTGCCGCAGCCAGACGATCTCGGCGGCGTAGCCGGCCGGGTCGGTGGGGGTCTCCAGAAACATCGGCACGCTCCGGGTGCGCTCATCGGTGACCAGGTGGAGAAAGGGGGCCACCCCCATCTCGCCGCGACCGAGGCGGGCGTGGCGATCCTTGCGGCTGTCGAAGGCGCCCTTCGAGTCGTTCACGTGGAAGGCCGCCAGGCGGTCGAGACCGAGGAGGCGGTCAAAGGCGTCCCAGGTCGACTCCCAGCCGTCGTCGCTCACCAGGTCGTAGCCGGCGGCGAAGCAGTGGCAGGTGTCGACGCAGACGGCGAAGCGCTCCGGCTCCCGCACCCCGTCGAGGATGGCGGCGATCTCCTCGAAGGTGCGGCCGATGTTCGTCCCCTGGCCGGCCACCGTCTCCAGGACCAAGGTGACGTCGCGCTTATCCGGGTGGTGGGCGCAGATCTGATCGAGGCTCTCGCAGAGGGTGGCGATCCCCTGCTCCACGCCGCTCTTCAGGTGCGAGCCCGGGTGGAAGTTGAGGAGCTCGATACCGAGCTGGTGGCAACGTACGAGCTCGTCCTCGAAGGCGGCCATGGACTTGCCCCGCTTCTCCTCATCGGGAGAGGCGAGGTTGATGAGGTAGGAGTCGTGGCTCATCACCGTGCGCAGGCGCGAGCCCGCACGCGCCTCGCGGAAGGCGGCGATCTCCTCGTCGGTCAGCGGCCGGGTGCGCCAGCTCCGCTGGTTGCGGGTGAAGACCTGCATGGTGTCGCAGCCGATCTCGTGGCCGCGCCCCGGGGAGAGCTCGACCCCTCCGGAGGTGGAGACGTGACAACCGACGGTGACCCTCGGCTCGGAAGATTTCATGGCCCGAGATGATCGCCCACCGGGCGTCACTCCGCACCCACGCCCTTCCCCCCTCCCTCAGAGGGTGGCCCATCTCGACCGAAAAGAGAGCCATGCGATCCATCCTATTTCGCGGACGCTCCGCGATTCGTGGCGCCATCGAGGTGGGCACCGTGGTGTGGCTGGTCCTGGTGGTCGGCGGCGGCTACGCCGGCTGGCAGTTCGCCCAGCCGTGGTTCCGCTACCTCCACTTCAAAGAGGACGCCTCGGCGACGGTGAAGCTCGCCCAGGTCCTCAGCGAGAGCGCCATGCGCGAGCGGATCAACACCCTCGCGGCAGATGCGGGGATCTGGATCGACAACCCGGAGCAAGAGATCCACCTCACCTACGGCCAGGGCCACGCCCGGGTGCAGGCCGAGTGGAGCGAGGCGGCGGAGTTCCCCTTCGGCTTCGAGTACTGGTTCGACTTCCGGGTCGATACCCAGGGGTGACCTGGATCGCCAGCACGGGTTTGTCCCTGTGACCACCGTGGCTTGCCGAGTAGAGCGGTGCCACCTGTAGGTCCGGTGCAATTCACCCACACGGAGAAGCAGGCAATCTTGGCGTCGTGGGAGGGGTGGTTGGGGTGGTGCCCCTGAAGGCCGACCTCGCGCAGAGACGCCACCCGAGACCGGGGTACCTCAACGGCGGGGGCGGAACGCGGTAAGCTACCCGTCCACCAGACCTCCCGGCCGCGAGCCGCCCGATGCCCTCCCCCATTCGCCGTCTGCGTACCGCCCTCGCCGCCCAGTCCGACCTCGGCCTGGAGGTGGTACCGAGCCGCTGGTTGCCCCTCGCCGAGGCGGCGGCCCGCCGGGCCGGCGAGCCGCCCGTGGTACCGACAGCGCCGCTGATGGCCGCGCCTGCCCCGGGTAGCGGCGGGACGCCGCCCGCCGACGGCGGCAACCGGCCCGACGCCCCCACCCTCGACGCGCTGGCGGAGATCGCCGCCGGCTGCACCCGCTGCACCCTGGCGGGCAGCCGCACCCACGTGGTCTTCGGCACCGGCGACCCCAACGCACGGCTGATGATCATCGGCGAGGCGCCGGGAGCGGACGAGGACCGCGAGGGCAGACCGTTTGTGGGACGTGCCGGCAAGCTCCTCGCCGACATCCTCGCGGCGGTCGGCCTGGCCCGCGACGCGGTCTACATCGCCAACGTCCTCAAGTGCCGTCCGCCCGGCAACCGCGACCCGGAGGCAAGGGAGATCGCCGCCTGCCGGCCGCTCCTCGACCGGCAGATCGCCCTCATCCGCCCCGAGGTCATCCTCACCCTCGGCACCTTCGCCTCCCAGACCGTCCTGCGTACCAGTACACCGATCAGCGAGCTCCGCGGCCGTTTTCACGACCTCGACTCCACCCCGGTCATGCCCACCTACCACCCTGCCTACCTCTTCCATAACCCGCGGGCAAAGCGGCCGGTGTGGGAGGACGTGAAGCAGGTGGCCCGCCGCCTCGGCCTCCCTGAACCGTTCCCGGGAGAACGCGGCTCCTGATCCTTCGAGCCGGAGACGGGCCAGAACGGGGCCCGAACGTGCCCCGAGCGAGCATAGTCTCCCGGTTGCTTCTATCCTGACGGCTGCTGCGCCGCCGTCCTGCGTGTAAGAACCTCGCGGCCCATGGCCGCCCACAAGAGAGAACCGACCCCCATGGATTCCACCCTCGACCCCGAGACCCGCCCCCGCCGCGCCCGCTCCCTCGCCACCCTGGTGGAGGAGGCGGCGGCCGAGGTGGAAGAGCTCAACCCCATCGAGTGCCAGCGGTGGCTGGCCCTGCACACGAACGCGCTGGTGATCGACCTGCGCGAGCCCAACGAGTATCGCGACGGCGCGGTACCGGAGGCGATCCACATCCCGCGCGGCGTCCTCGAGTGCGCCGCCGACCTGGAGCACCCGGATCGCGACGAGCGTCTCACCGATGCCGACCGCCCCCTGCTCCTCTACTGCCGCACCGGCGTACGCTCGGTCCTCGCGGCCCAGAGCCTGCAGCGCATGGGCTTCACCCAGGTGGTCTCCATGGCCGGCGGCTTCACCGACTGGGCCCTGGTGGGTGGCGAGGTGGTGCCGACGCCGCCGTCGCCGTTCGCGTAAACTGCCTATCCCCTTTGCTCATGACGGGCAGCGTGGTTCGTAAGGGATTTTTCACCACAGAGACACAGAGGGCACAGAGAACTCCATCAGAAGACAGCATGATGTTTGTCGCGTCCGCGGTGGTCGTCCCTCCTTGACGATCTCTTGCGAAACCGACCCTCCAGCCCTCCGATTCTGAGCGCGGGCCATCTCGATGGCGTGTGGGCAAGCGCTCGAAGAACGTCGATGGAATCCGGTGGAGTAGACACGACATGAGAAAAGCGCCCTTCCTTTGCCGTTCTCTGTGCCCTCTATGTCTCTGTGGTGAAATGGCCTTCAAGGCTGGCGCCGTGACCACCTGGTGATGCCTTCGATCCTGATGGGTGGATCCGCTTCCCCCCTGAGCCTTTGCTGTCTTCCGATTGCTCTTCTCCGGCCATGAGCTAAGGGGAGAGGCGTGTCGCGTAAAGGGATCGCGGCGACCCGCCGCCCCCCCTTCGGGGCCACGAAAGAGCTGCCCCTCTTCGCCTACCCTCAGTTCGGCAGATACTTCGGGAGGATCGGCAGGATCCCGTTGGCGAGGCCGAGGAGACGCGCCTTGGCCGCCGCCATGGCCGCCTCTCGGTCCGGCCCGGAGGCCACCGAGGTCATCAGGCGCACCAGGGCGCCGTCACGACGTCGTTGGGTAAAGACGTCGTACATGAGGAAGAGCTTGGCGCGGTACTCGCCGGCGACGACGCGGCCGCGCGAGTGGATCCAGTAGAGCCCCATCTGCCAATCGAGCCCCTTTTGCAGGGTGACCAGGTTGGCGTAGGCGGTCTTGCCACGCCACGGCAGCGGCTCGCGCACCCGGCGGACGATCTGCCAACCGGCCCCGGGCAGGCAGGCGGCCGGGTTGTGGATGCGGCTGTCCTCCTCCTGGGTGGCGAAGAAGGGGATGTAGAGGGAGACCGGCGGTTCCTGCTCGCTGCCCTGGTAGTAGCGCATCAGGACCTCGGTCGGGCGCAGGACGTTGAGGGTCGCCTGATCCAGCTTCACGTCCTTCAGGAGGTGGTAGCCGCCGATGTCGGTGGGGAACTCGGCGAGAGAGGTGCGCTCCAGCTTCGGCGGCTCCTGGGTCAGGTCGTGGGAGAACCAGAGCAGCCCCCCGAGGAGGAGGAAGGAGGCGACCACCGCCACCGGCGAGAAGAGGCGCAGACCGTAGTGCCCGGCCGGGCTCGGGAGGGTGGTGGCGTCGTGGAGGGGGGAGTCGGAGGTGGCCATGGGGTCAGGGGAGGTGGTGGGAGAAGTGTGCCGAGAAGTAGGCGACGAGGGGAAGGAGGGCGATGAGGAGCCAGGCGAAGAACTTCAAGAAGGCGTTCTGGGCGGTCAGCCGCCCGAAGTCGAGCCCCTGCTGGATCGCCGAAACGAGGGCGGTGTGGTCCCCCGCCCCCACCACCGTCACGCCACGGTACTGCTCCGGATCACGCTCTCCGCCCTCGGCCAGGGGGCGAACGACCGCCACCACCGTGGTACGGGAGAAGCGGCCGAGCTCGCGGGCCCGCTGTAGCGCCCCATCTCCATCGCGGCAGTCGGCGACCACCACCGGGAAGTAGTCGTCCGCCTCGCCCTTGGGGGCCTCCACACAGGCCACCCCCGGGGCGACATCCTGGAGGGTGTGGCAGAGGGCGGCGTCCTCCCCCTCGGCGACCACCGCCACCCGCCGCAGGGGGTGGTTGCGCGCCAGGGGCTGGACCACCTCGCGCCAGCCGCGCGGCAGGGGCAGGGCGGCCTCCGGGTCGTGGGTGGTGAGACGGCGAACACGGATGACGATAAAGCCGAGGACCAGGGCGACGTAGGCCACGGTGAGGGTGGCGGCGATCCCCCGCGCCATCGCCAGGAGGAAACCGGCCACCCCGAGGAAGGTGGCCACGGCATACAGGAGCAGGACCACCTGGCGTTGGGAAAAGCCGGCGACCAGGAGGCGGTGGTGGATGTGGCCACGGTCGGGACGAAAGGCGACGGAGAGGGGCGGCATGCGCAGCGCCTTGTCCGGCTGAAACAGGCCCGAGGCCGCCACCAGGCGGCGGATGAAGGCGGCGCCGGTGTCCAGGAGCGGCAGGCCGATGAGCAGGAGCGGCGCCCCGATCGCCACCGTCGCCCCACGCCCCTGGACCGCGCGGATGGAGATCACCGCCAGGATGTAACCGAGAAAGAGCGACCCCGAGTCGCCCATGAAGATCGACGCCGGGTTCATATTGAAGACCCAGAAGCCGAGCAGGCTGCCCACCAGGATGGCTGCCAAGAAGGCGACGTCGCCCTGGTGGTTGAGCACCGCCAGGGCAAAGAGGAGGGCGGTGGCGATGGTGGCCAGCCCCGCGGCGAGGCCGTCAAGGCCGTCGATCAGGTTGAGGGCGTTCATCACCCCGACGATCCACAGAACGGTGAGCGGATAGCCGAACCAGCCGAGGTGAAAGACGTGGGCGAGGCCGGGGATCGAGATGTCGCGGATGACGTAGCCGAAGCCGATCATCACCACCGCCACCCCCACCTGCCAGAGGAGCTTGCGCACCGCGTCCAGGCCGAAGAGGTCGTCGTAGATCCCCACCAGGAGAATGAGGACACCGCCGTCGAGGATCTTGTTGATCTCGACGATGGTCAGCGCCACCCCGCGCACCCCGCAGTAGTCGCTGTAGACGATCGCCACCGCGGTGATGAAGAAGGCGGCAAAGATCGCCACCCCGCCGAGGCGCGGGATCCGCGCCCGGTGGACCTTGCGGACGTTGGGCTCATCCACCAGGCGCCACTCCAGGGCCATGCGGCGGACGAACGGGGTGAGCACCAGACCGAGGACAAAGGCGACCGCGGCAAAGAGAAGGAAGGAGGAGAGGGCCATGGGATGGGGTAAGGGGGAGTGTCGGCGCGGCCGGCTCCCTCTCTCATCGGGTGTGGGCCGAGCGCCGTTGAAGCGGCGGCCCGAACCGCGACCACGGGCGATCCCCGCCGCCCGTGAACCTGAGCCGCCGACCCGCCATTGTACGCGGTCCCGCAACCCATGCACCACGGGGAGAGGATCAGCGGAAAGAGCCCCGAGCGTTCCGCCGTCCTTCACGCCGCTGGAACACGAAACCACGAAAGGGGGAAAGCACGAAAAACAACCCATTGAATTCCTTCGTGTTTTGAACTTTTCGTGCCTTCGTGTTCCCACCCCCTCGAGGTCTCGGGAACATCAACTTTCTCGCCAGCCATGATTTCCGCTGCTCCTCGGAGACTCCACACCATCATCGTCGACTCCGGGGCACCTCTCTCAGGACGATACCGGTGGTCTCCCAAGCAGAGCGGTATCGTCGGTGGGGGTAGCGCCGGCCGCTCGCAGGGCGGGCGCGGATCAAGGGCGTCGTGGGGGGAGGAACGGCACCCCCGTGGAGCCCCTGAGGGTGGGCTCCCGCCGACCCCTGGTCGGCGCCAGCCGGGGGGTAGTAGGGTCCACCGTGCTTCGTGCCGGACTCCTCTTCGCCGTTACCGCGTGGGTGGCCACCGTCGCCACCGCTGCGACCACCAACTTCGTGGTTGCGGTGGTCGCAGGGGAGGTCATCAGCCGCCATGACTGCGAGGTGGCGTGGCGTATCGAGGGGCGGCGGGAGGCGCCGGAGACGTTGATCGACCACCTCGTCGACCGCCGCCTCCTGGTCGCCGAGGGGCGCCGCTTCGGCCTCGCAACAGAGGCGATAGCGCGGGTCGACGAGGCCACGGTGACGGCGCGCCTCCACGAGCTCGCGGCCGCCGGTAGGCCGGTAGAGCGGGCCGCCCTGCGCCACTGGCTGGAAGAGGAGGCGATCATCCGCGCCTTCGAGCGGGTGCGCATCGACCCCTTCGTGACCGTCGACCCGAGGGCCAAGCGCGACGCCTACGACGCAGCACCGGAGCGCTACGCGGGCAGGCCGTTCTACGAGGTGGAGGAGGAGATCACCCGCGACCTCCACGACCAGGCCCGCCGCCAGCGCCTCGCCGAGGTGGTCGCGGCCCTGCGCAGCCGCGCCCACATCAGCCGCCCAACCCACCCCCTACCCCTGCTCTTCGGGGGTGAGTAGAGGGCGATACAGCCCCCTGGATAGGGTTGCGCAAAGCTCACCCATACTACGAGTAGTGCGTCATATCCATTTGAAAACAAAGCAGAACTAAGATTTAACTTAAGGTTATCCGAGAAGGCGCCCTGGATTCCGACCCCCGCTCTGTCATCGCCGTTTTTTCCACCCGTCGCCAACCCGATTTCCGCCCAAAATCATCGGTGTCGGGTCAGGAGAGGCGGAATCCGTGTGGAGCCCGTGTGGAGCCATTGAAGGCCGGCGTGGCGCAGTTTTCGACAGGTTCAGACTCTACGAGAGGCGCCGACACGCAGCGGGGCGGGAAATTGGGGATCGGCGTCGTGGGGGGGCTGATCGATGTTGTGGAGGGCTGGAAGCGGGGTCACCGCGAAGACGCAAAGAGCGCCAAGAGGGGAAGATGCGTGACAGCCGGCGATGCGCCCAACCACGAGCGACGGCGTTGGCTGGCGTTCACGGGATCGCGGCCCTGCTCCGGCGACCCGACTCCTGCCGGAGCCTCTCTGTTCCCCGGTCGGCCTCAATCGTGAGCGCGGCTAGGGACGAACCCTTCGAGGGGCAGCGGAAATAGTGACTGGCGAGAAAGTCAGATGTTTCCGAGTCCTCGCGCAGGCTGGAACACGAAAGAATTCAATCGATTGTTTTTCGTGCTTTCCCCCTTTCGTGGTTTCGTGTTCCAGCGGTGTGAAGGATGGTGGAACGCTCGGGGCTATTTCCGCTGACCCTCTTCGCGCTCTTTGCGCCTTGGCGGTGAGTGAGGTGCCTTCCCGACGCGCACGGTTGCGCACCTCGCCGCCCGTGGAACGGGACGCGATCTCTTGCGCCTCCGCGTCTCTGCGCGAGGCCCCACCCGAGGATGATGGATCCCCCCCCTCACCTTGACTTCGCCTCCGCGCGATTCCTAAGGTCTGCGCCCTCTTGCGGCAGGGAGCACGGCATGGAAACGGTGGACTACATCTGGATGGACGGGGCCCTGGTGGGGTGGGACGAGGCGACCACCCACGTCCTCACCCACACCCTCCACTACGGCCTCGGGGTCTTCGAGGGGATCCGCTGCTACGACTGCGGCGACCGGGGCTCGGCGGTCTTCCGCCTGGAGGAGCACATCCGGCGACTCTTCGACTCGGCCCACATCTGCCAGATGGAGATCCCCTTCACCCAGCAGCAGCTCGTCGACGCCACCTTAGAGACCATCCGCACCAACAAGCTGGCCGCCTGCTACATCCGCCCCCTCTGCTTCCTCGGCGAGGGACAGATGGGGCTCTACGCCCCGGACGCACCGGTGCGGGTCTCCATCGCCGCCTGGCCGTGGGGGAGCTACCTCGGCGACGAGGGGCTGGCGAACGGCATCCGGGTGAAGATCTCGTCGTTTACCCGCCACCACGTGAACGCCGCGATGACCAAGGCGAAGGTGTGCGGCTACTACGTCAACTCGATCCTCGCCAAGCGCGAGGTGGTGGCCGCCGGCTACGACGAGGCCCTGATGCTCGACAGCGAGGGGTTCGTGGCCGAGGCGAGCGGCGAGAACATCTTCATCGTCCGCGACGGGGTGGTGACCACCAGCCCGCTCACCGCGGTCCTCGGCGGGATCACCCGCGCCACCCTCATGCAGCTCGCCCACGAGGAGGGGTACGAGGTGCGCGAGCGCCGCTTCACCCGCGACGAGGTCTACACCGCGGACGAGGCATTCTTCACCGGCACCGCCGCCGAGCTGACCCCGATCCGCGAGGTGGACGACCGGGCGGTGGGCGACGGCCGGCCGGGGCCGATCACCCAACGGCTCCAGGCCCGCTACTTCGCCGCCGTCCGCGGCGAGCTCCCGGAGCACGACGAGTGGCTCTCCTTTGTGTAGAGGCGAGCTCCGCTCGCCGGGGGTAGGGATGTAGGGAAATAGGGAAGTAGGGAACTAGGGGTGGTGCCGGCCTTCGGCCGGCGATCATTATCTTGTCGTTGCCTCCCACCGTCATCGAATCCGGCCCAAAGGGCCTCCCCCCCTACCTCCCTACTTCCCTGGCGAGCAAAGCGAGCCATGACCCCCACCTACGACATCCACCGCAGCTACGAAGAAAACTACGCCGCTGGGCCGCGCTTCGACCTCCCCCTGCCGCCGCCGCGCACCGTCAGGCCCGAGGCGACCTTCCTCGGCCACCCGGTCCACGCCCCCCTCGGGGTCCCGGCGGGGCCGCTGCTGAACAGCGACTGGATCCGCCTCTACGCCCGCCTCGGCTTCGACGTCCTGGTCTACAAGACGGCGCGCACCCTGGCACAACCGTGCCACCCGCACCCGAACTGCCTCTACCTCGACCTCGACCACCCCCTCACCGAGGCGGATCAGGGGGGGGTGGTGACGGCGCGCGCCGACCAGCAGACGATCCCCGACCACATCTCGATCACCAACTCCTTCGGGATGCCGTCGCGCGCCCCGGCCGAGTGGCAGGCGGACCTGGCCGCGGCCATCGACGCGGTGGGCGAGGGGCAGGTGGTGGTCGGCTCGGTGGTCGGCTCCGCCGCCACCGGCGACCTGG
>JAJRSX010000158.1 GCA_024278555.1 bacterium
CCTCAGTAGGGTGCGCCAAGCGCAGCGCGGCGCACCGACGTTGCCACGGAATCCACGGAAGGCCACGGAGAGGCGGAGCCGCGGGAGAAGGCAGAACGCAGAGGGTGGAGGGGGGGAGGGCTTGGGGGGGAAGGGTCTCGAACGTGTGCTCCAGTCGCCACGTCGCTTCGGCCGAGTGGGTCGTCCGCGAAGGCACACGAAGAGCGGGCCGCGAGGAAAGGAAACGGGGCGCCCCCCGTGCGGGGGGCGCCCCGGAGGGGCTGGGAAGATCGGGTCACTGCATCCGGCGCATCGCCCGCGAGGCCGGGTGGAAGGGGAGGCGGTCGACCACCTGCGGGCGCGCCACCCGGTATGGGGCGACCCAGCGGTTCGAGTCGTAGTCGTCCTCGGTCTCGTTCTGCAGGGTCTCCTGGGCGATGGCGTCGACCACCAGGCGCCGGCGGCCGTGGCCGCGGCCGGCGATGAACCGGGCGGTGTAGATGCCGTCTCCGGCCACCGCGTCACCGTGGGTGCCGTCGTCCACCATCAGCCGCCGGTGGTGGTTCGCGTGGAGGAAGAGGTAGGGGGGCGGGGTGGTCGCGTCGGGGCTGCCCTGCTCCGCCGTGGCGGTGACCGTCACCCGCTGCCCCGCACCCACGGTGAAGAGGCCGTCACCCAGGCGGTGGAGGGTCGCCGGGTCATCGATCTCGTAGACCACTCCGTCACCCCTCTGCACGGTGATGGCGGTGATCGCCACCCGCTGACGGCTGGCGTCGGTGAGGTTGACCTCCCCGAGGGAGATGGCGTCGAGGTGCCACCGCCCCGCCTCCTTCACGTAGCGCAAGAAATAGACCGCGGTCTCGTCCGTGGGCTTCACCCCCGGGTTGCGGATGCCGTCGAAGGTGGTGTCCACGTAGAGGCGACCGGGCCACCGGGTGTGGACGGTGACGTCGGCGACGCCGCCCTCGATATGGACGTCCACGGTGCGCGTCCGCGGCCCGGTGGGACGGCGGCCCCAGAAGGCGGGGAGTCCCGAGCCGTCGCCGGCGGGCTCATCGTCGCGTGCGGCGAGGTGGTCCACCGGCTCCGGCACCGACAGGAGCGGCTCCGCCTCCACCAGGGCACGCACTGCCGCCTCGTCGATGGAGAGGTCGGGGAGGACCACCCGGTAGGGGATCGCCCAGCCGTGGGCGGCGTAGTCATCGTCCGTCTCGTCCTGGAGGGAGACCGAGTCGATCGCGTCCACCACCGCCAGGCGGCGACCGGGACGGGTCCCGATGGTGTAGGTGGCGGTGTAGACCCCGTCGTTCGCCACCGCGTCGGCGCCGCTGCCATCATCCACCATCCGGTCACGGTGGTCGCCGTGGTGGAGGAAGACGAAGGTGTCGGGGACCCAAATCGAACCCGGGTCGTGGACCACGGCGGCGGTGACCACCACCTCGTCACCCGGCCGGAGGGTGGGGATGCCGTCGGGGAGCGGGAGCTCGGCGCCGGGGTCGGTGATCTCGGCGACGGGCTCGCCGCCGACGGTCGCGCTCACCGACTCGATGTGGAGGGTCTGGCGGTCGCCGTCGGCCATCTCGATGTTCGTGGGGGAGATGGCGGTGAGGTGCCAACCGGAGGTGTCGTGCTCGAAGGTGGCGAAGCGGTGGAGGGTGTGGGCGAAGGACTTGGCGCCCGGGTTGCGGATGCCGTCGTCGCTCCGGTCGACGTAGAGGCGGCCGGAGATTTGGCTCTCCACGGTGACGTAGGCGGTCTCACCCACCTGCTCGATGGTCACCGTACGCTCCGGCGGGCCGCTGCGCCGCCGCCCCCACGCCACCGGCAGGGTCGCCTCCCGCAGGGGTGGCTCCACGGCCGGGGGGGTCTCCGGGGTGGCGCTGGGGTCCACCACCGAGAGGGTGGCCACCGTGGTGTCGTAGACCGCACCGTCCGCGGAGAGGTCGTCGACGAGCTCGTCGGTGAGAAGGGTCTCGCTGCTCACCGTGTCATCGAGGGAGGCGGTGACCACCGCCCCGTCGGCGGCAGTGTCACCCGCCGGCACCGTGGAGCCGCCCCCACCGCCGCCACAGGCGGCGGTGAGCAGGAGGGTGGAGAGGAGGGTAGAGAGGAGGCTGAGGGGGCGTCGGACCGGGCTCTTCATGGTGCACCTCGGGAGGGGGAGAGGGATGTCTGCCCCTACCAACCCGGCGGCGCGCAAAAGGTTGCGGTGGCCCCTCAGGTGAGGGTGGCGAGGAGGTCGGCCAGCGGCGCGGTGGCGAGGCAGACGCAGCTATCGGCGCCGCCGTAGTAGAGGTGGACCACGCCGTCACGGACGATCCAGCCGCACGGGAAGACCACGTTGGGGACGTCGCCCACCCGCTCGTAGTCCGCCTCCGGCGCCAGGAGCCACTCGTGGCCGCGCGCCAGCAGGCGGGTGGGGTCGTCCCGGTCGAGGAGCGCCAGGCCGAAGCGGTAGATCCCCCCGGCGATGGTCGCCTTCACCCCGTGGTAGCCCACGAGCCAGCCGTGCTCGGTGAGGAGCGGCGGCGGGCCCGCGCCGATCTTGTCCGCGTCCCACCAACAGCCGCGGCGGGCAGGGAGCAGCGGCCTCCCGTCACCCCAGTGGCGGAGGTCGTCGGAGTAGGAGATCCAGAGGTCGCGGCGCACATACTCGGGGCCGAGGACCGGCCGGTGCAGGCAGGCCCAGCGCCCTCCCACCGGCGCCGGGAAGAGGGCGGCGTCCTTGTCCTCGGGGCCGAGAATCGGGCCTCGCCGGTCGAAGCGGACGAGGTCGTCGGTGAGGGCGAGGCAGACCAGGGGGCCGGCGGCGGCGTAGCCGGTATAGGTGACCGCGAGGCGGCCATCGACCAGCCGGGTGATGCGGCCATCCTCCACCCCCCACCGCTCCTCCGGCCGCGCCGGGTCCGGGGCGAGGGTGGGGGCCGGGTCAATGCGCCACCCCCCCACCCCGTCGCGGCTCCACGCCGCGGTGAGGTGGGAGCGGCCCGCCCGGTCCTCGACGCGCATCAACAGGACCACCTCACCGGCCACCTCCACCGCCGCCGGGTTGAAGCAGCTACTCGCCGGGTAGGGGAGGTCGGCGGCGGTGAGGAGCGGGTTGGCGGGGTGGCGGGTGAACATGGGGGCTCGCTGCGCTCGTGCGGTCAGCGGTCAGCGGTCAGCGGTCAGCGGTCAGCGGTCAGCGGTCAGCGGTCAGCGGTCAGCGGTCAGCGGTCAGCGGTCAGCGGTCAGCGGTCAGCGGAAACAGCGTCCCCTCTCAACAA
>JAJRSX010000159.1 GCA_024278555.1 bacterium
CCTCACCGCCACGACCACTGGCGAGGTGGTCCGCCTCGTGTGGCACGCGCCGGAGGCACCGGGGGTGGCCGGCCTGCGGCTCCACCGCCGCGAGGTGGTGCCGCCCCTGCCCCCGGCTTCGGAGGTGGGCAAGGGGCTCGGCCCGGTGGTGGCCGAACTGCCGGCCGGCGCCACCACCTATGAAGATCGGGCGGTGCGGCCGCACCTCCTCTACATCTACCGCCTCGCCGTGCGCCTCGCCGACGGCAGCGAGGCCCCCCCCTCGCCCCCGGTGGCCGCGATCCTGAAGGACCTTGCGCCACCTGCGCCCCCCACCTCCCTGGAGGCGGAGGCGGGCGACGGGGGCACGGTGACCCTCCGCTGGTCTCCGAGCCCGTCGCCCGACGTCGCCCAGGTGCAGCTCTTCCGCCGTATCGGCGGTGGGCCGTGGGCCGTGGTCGGGGCGTACCGCCCGGCGACCACCGAGGTCGCCGACCGGATCGACCCCGGCGCCGGCTACCGCTACGAGTACGCGGTGGCCGCCCTGGACACCGGCGGCAACCGGAGCGCGAAGAGCGCGCCGGTGGTCGTGGCGGCTCCCGACCACCACCCGCCCGCGGCGCCGGTCCTCACCCAGGTCGAGAGCCGCGCCGACGGCACCGTGGCGGTGCGCTGGGCCCCGCCCCCCGACCCGGACGTGGCCGCCTTCCGCCTCTACCGGTCGGCGCCGGAGGGTGAGGCGGAAGCCGTGGTCGAGGTCGCAGCCGGGACCGGCGAGGCGGTGGATCGCCAGGCCGTGCCCGGGGTGGCCTACCGCTACACGGTGACCGCGGTGGACGGCGCCGGCAACGAGTCGCGGCGGCCTCCTGCCGTCCTCGCCTACGCCCGCCCGGCGGCCGCGGCCACCCCGCCGCCGGCGCCGGCCACCGGGGAGGCGCGGCCATGAAGGGCAGCGCCTTCATCGGAGCCGCGGTGATCGTCGCCACCTGCTGCCTCGGCGCGGCGGCCGGCGAGGCCGCCGCCCTCTCCCTCTCTGGGAGGGGGGGGGTGCTGAAAAGGGGTGCCGCCTCCACGGCGGGTGCGGGCAAGACGACGACCGCGGGGAGGGGGGCGGGGAGGGCGGGTCAGGCTGCCACCTCGGGGGCGGGGTCGCGGGCGACGGCCAAGGGCAGCGCCCCCCCCTCGACCTCCACCGGCAAGGGGGGGGCCGCCACCACGGGTCGAGGCGCCCCCTCGAAGGGTGGGGGAGCCGGCCCCGGTACCCCTGTCACCGCGACCACCGGGCGGGACACCCCCTCACCCGGCGGAGGCACGGGCGAGGGGGCGACCCCGGGGCCCGCCACCGGGGGAGTGGTCGCCACGCCCAAGGGGGCAGGGGCGAGGGGCAGCGGAGCCGCAGACGCCACCGGCGCCGGGGTGGGCGGCAACACGCCGGCGGCGCTCTCGCCTGCGGCTGCAACCCCGCCGGACACCGGCGCCGGCTTCACTACCACCCCCACCACGGCGCTCGCCGAGGTGTCGGGCTGGGTTCGGACCCCGGACGGAGGCGGGCGAGGGTTCGTCCCGGTCGCCTTCTGGCCCACGGCCGACGGGTGGTCAGACCCTGCCGGAGCGGTGACCGTCCAGTCGGCGCGGTCGTCCCGCTACACCATCCTCCTGCCCGACGGCGCCTGGACCGGCGCCGCCTGCGGCTCGCCCACCGGCTACGCCCCCCTCTTCTGGGAGGTCGTCGTCTCCGGCGGCGCGGTGGTGTCGTACCGGGAGCGCGACGACCGCATGCCGACCATCGACCGGGTGGCCATCTACAACAGGATTACCCAGCGGCCCCTGGCGCCGGGCAGGTCGCCCCGGGCAGGCCACGCGGTGCGGATCGACGGCCGCGGCTTCGGCTGCTCCGGCCGTGTGCTCCTGCTCCAGGCGGGGCAGGAGGTCGCCCGGGTGGCGAGCTTCGTCCTGCACACCGACGGCCGGGTCGTGCTCGACCTCCCGGCGGGGGGCTGGGACCCCGCCCTTCCCCTCGCCTTCGCCTACGTCCACGGGCGGTGGCGCAGCGGCGCGGTCGCGGCCACCCCGGCGGCCGGCGGCGAGGGGGGATCCCCCCGCACCACCTTCCCGGGATCGAAACGGAGATAGAGGGCGTGCACCAACGCGAGGCACCGATCATGAACACCACCACCGCACCACCCCGCAGGGGGGGGCGGCAGACGATGACTACCCTCCTGGAAGCCTGTCGGACTGTGGCCCTCTTGTTGGCGGTGGGGCTCTCCGCCTGTGGCGGAGGGGGCGGGGGTGGATCCACCGCCTCCGTCACCGTGCGCGTCGGCCCGGTCGCCGCGAGCGGCGTCCACGGCGCGGCGGTGGGGGGCGCCCTGCCGGGGGTCCCGGCGGAGGTGACCGCCATCGACATCGCCGTCCGCGACCCGGCGGGCGCCCGCCTCGCCGGCGGTGATCTGGTGGCGAGCGGCGGCACCCTCACCCTCACCGTCCCCACCGGGGTCTCCCTCGCCCTCGACGGTACCGCCCGCGCCGGGAGCGAGACCCTCTTCCGCGGCACCACCGCCCTCCCGCCCCTCGGGCCGGGGGAGCGGCGCCACGTCGCCCTCACCCTCGCCGACGCCGTCGCCCTCGCCCTCGAGGCGCCGGCCTCGGCGCCCCTGGGCGCGCCGGTGGCGGTGGCGGTGGACCTCAGCGGCCTCCAGGACACGACCCTCCGCTGGTACGTGAACGGCGTCGAGGGGGGCAACGCGGCGGTGGGCACCATCGACGCGAGCGGCCGCTACACCCCACCCGCCTCCCTCCCCGCGGGCACCGACTCGATGGCCGTGACCCTCCGCTGCGAGCCGGCCGTCGCCCCCTCCTTCGCCCGCGAGGCCGCGATCACCGTGACCGGCGCCAACCCGGCGCCGCCCACCTGCCACGACCTCGACGGCGACGGCTACGGCAGCCCGGGGGACGCCACCTGCGCCGCCGGCGCCGCCCCCGACTGCGACGACACCGACGCGGCGATCCACCCGGGCGCCTCCGACGCCACCTGCGACGGCGTCGACGACAACTGCGACGGGGCGGTGGACGAGGGGTACGTGGGCTCTCCCACCGCCTGCGGCACCGGCGCCTGCGCGGCCACCGGGGTGACGAGC
>JAJRSX010000160.1 GCA_024278555.1 bacterium
AGCCCTTCGCAGTGTTGGCGCCGACGGCCACCAGGGATCCGGCGGAGTCGGCCACCGTGGAGCTCACCGAGAAGGATTTCTCCGATGCCAGGGTGACCGTACCCCCGACCACCGCGCTGTCCGTGCTGGTGGCGCCACCGAGGGTCTGGCCCGAGTCACCGGAGTTGTCGCCGGTGAACTTGAGAGTACCGGTGCCGGCGATGAGGACGTCCTGGATGGCGATGTTCGCGCCGTTGGAGTTGGTGAGGGTGATGTTGTTGCCGCTCCGCTCGGCCACGATGCCGGTGGTCGAGGATGCGTCGTTGATCGCCTGGACCAGGGGATCGAGGCCGGTGCCGCTGCCGGTGGTGGCGGCGGAGATGGAGACCAGGGTGCCGCTGTCGCCGGCGATCTTGAAGGTGGTGGCGCCGGTGGAGATGGAGGACAGAGTCGCGACCGTCGTGGCGGTGGCGGTGACCCCGGTGGTCGAGGTCTTGTCGTTGATCCCCGTAGCGATGGCCGACGCCGTCTCGCCGGCAGTAACCACCACCGTGTCCTGGCCGAGGGATCCGGAGATGGTGAGGGTCTGGGCGGTGATGCGGTTGTCGGTGGTCACCGTGGAGCCGGAGCCGCCGTTGACGTTGGCGGCGGCCGCGGTCGCGGCGTTGATGCCTGAGGAGTTGTTGGAGTCGCCGGTCACCGAGTTGTTGCCGATGGTGTTGGCGGCGGTGTTGCCGATCGAGATGTTGATCGTCTGGTTCGCCCGGAACCCCACCTGGAACTTGGCGTTGGTGAAGGTGCCGTCGAGGACCTTGGTGCCGTTGAACTCGGTGGTGGAGGAGATGCGGGTGATCTCGTTCTGGAGCTGCGAGACCTCGGCCTGGAGGGAGGCGCGGTCGGAGGAGGAGTTGGTGTCGTTGGCCGACTGGACCGCCAGTTCACGCATGCGCTGGAGGGAGTTGGTCACCTCCTGGAGCGCCCCCTCTGCCACCTGCGCCACGGAGATGCCGTCGTTCGCATTCCGGATCGCCTGGTTGAGGCCGCGGACCTGGGAGGTCATGCGCGAGGAGATCGCCAGACCTGCGGCGTCGTCCTTGGCGGAGTTGATCCGCAGACCCGACGAGAGCCGCTGGAGGGCCGAGCTTACCCCGTGGGCCGACCGGTTGAGGTTGCGCTGACCGTTGAGGGCCAGCAGGTTGGTGTTGACTGCAAGTGCCATGGGACTTTCCTCCGTGGAAAGTGCGGGTCCATCCGAACCCTAGGGGTTTGGGCGGGCCTCCTGCACCGCCGCGAGTCTCGCCGGATCATTCCGGTACCCGCCGTTATCGGTCCTCCCACGGCTCGCCTTTAGGGGCAGGTCGGACATGGTGATGGGTAGTAACTGCTTATTTTTGTTACGTGCGGCCGCCAGCCTCGGATCGCCGCATGGTGCCTAAAGTTTTCCCTGCGGTGGCCGATCAGTGGCCGAGGCGAAGCCACTGGAGAAGACCCATGAAGATCGGATCGGGAAACAACAAGAATGTTCGGACCGGCAACACCGGCAAGGCGGGGAGCGCTGGCAAGGTGGGGAAGGGTGGTAAGGCGGGGGGGGCCGCCTCGAGCGGGCGTTCGCGCTCCGGTGGCGACCACGTGGAGATCTCCGGCCACGCCCGGGATGTCCAGCAGGCGCTGGATCTCGCCACCACGGCGCCGGAGGTGCGTGCCGCGAAGGTGGAGCCGCTGAAGCAGGCGGTGGAGGACGGGACCTACCACCGCCCCAGCGACGAGATCGCCGAGCGGATCGTCGACGAGATGAAGCACGGCCCGGGGTGACCAGAGCCCGGTTCTTCACCGACCAGTCCGTCGTCGTCCCAAGAGATCGCCACTCGCGACGGCGACGCTCTTACGGGTCCAAAGGTCCCGTGAGCGTTTTTTCGCGAGCCCTTGAGATTCGTCCCGCCGTGATGATCCGCGAGAAGGTGGCCGCATCGAGGGAGGCGCCGCCCACGAGCACGCCGTCCACGTCCGGGGCGGCAAGGAGCTCGGCGGCGTTGGCGTCGTTCACCGAGCCGCCGTAGAGGATGGGGACCCGGTTGGCGGTATCGTCGTCGCAGTGGTTCGCCATCCAGGCGCGGATCGCCGCATGGACCTCCTGGGCCTGCTCGACGGTCGCGGTCTCGCCGGTGCCGATCGCCCACACCGGCTCATAGGCGACGACGATCTGCGCCCGTCGCTCCGGCTTGCAGCCGCCCAACCCGGCGGCGAGCTGACGCTCTACCACCGCCTCGGTCTGGCCGGCCTGCCGCTCCGCCTGGGTCTCTCCGACACAGAGGACCGCGACCAGCCCTGCCTCAACCGCCGCGGTCACCTTCTTGCCGGTCGCCTCGTCGGTCTCGCCGAAGATGTGACGACGCTCCGAGTGGCCCACGAGGCAGTGGCGGCAGCCGCAATCGACGAGCTGGGTCGCCGAGACCTCACCGGTGTAGGCACCGCCCTCCTCCCAGTAGAGGTCCTGACCGCCGATGAAGAGGTTTGCCGGGCCGAGGCGGGCGACCTTGCCCGTCCGCTCAAGGGCGGTGAAGGAGGGGAAGAGGACGACCTGCCGGTGGGGGGCGTCCAGGGCCGCGTCCATCACCCCACGGGCGAGACGCTCGGCCTCATCGAGGGTGCAGTTGAGCTTCCAGTTTCCGGCGATGATCGTGGCACGCATGGCAGATCCCCAAGAGATTCGAAAGAAGAGTGGGTCGATTCCGTGGCGGGTCCGCGACGGGTGCTCCCTCCCGTGACACCGGGTCTCCCGTCCGGAATTCCAATGAACGACCTACTTTTACTCCTTGCCGCGGCGATTTTTAAGGGGGCGCAAAAAGGGGGGCCCGGCGGGATGCCGGGGCCCCCTTGGAGCCACACTGGCAGGCCTCTACGCCTGGTTGAGGGTGAAGACCGGCTTTACGTGGGTGAGCCGCTTTTTCAGGTTGCGCTGGGTGACCTGCTCGGAGAGGGCCTGGGCGAGCTCGAGGAAGCGTTTCGCCTGTGGCGAGTCGGGTTGGGCGGCGACGATCGGCTGACCCGTGTCGCCCCCCTCGCGCACCACCGGGTCGAGCGGCACCTTGCCGAGGAAGGGCACCTTGTACTCGCTGGCGAGCATGGTGCCGCCGCCCTCGCTGAAGATCGCCGTCTCCGTGCCGCACGATGGGCAGACGAAGGAGGACATGTTCTCGATGACCCCAAGGATGGGGACCTCCACCTTCTGAAACATCCCCATGCCCTTCTTCACGTCGGCGACCGCCACGTCCTGTGGGGTGGTCACCGCGATCGCCCCGTCGAGCTTGGCAAGCTGCGACAGGGAGAGCTGGGCGTCGCCGGTGCCCGGGGGGAGGTCGACGAGGATGTAGTCGAGATCACGCCACTCCACGTCACCGAGGAGCTGGCGCATCATCCCGTCGATCATCGGCCCGCGCCAGATCACCGGATCCTTGTCCTTCACGAAGAAGCCGAAGGAGATGTAGTAGACGCCGTGGCTGAGCGCCGGGATGAGCCGCTTGCCGAACATCTCCAGGGGCCGCTCCACCCCCATCATCGTGGGGATCGAGGGGCCGAGGATGTCGGCGTCGAGGATCCCCACCTTGTTGCCCATCTGGGTGAGGGCGATGGCGAGGTTGGCGGTGACCGTGGACTTGCCGACCCCCCCCTTACCCGAGGAGACCGCCACCACGCAGCGGACCTCCGGGATCAGATTCCGCTCCCCGTACTCCAGCGACAGGGTCTCCTCCACCACCTTCAGGTCGACCCGCTCGACCCCCTCAACCTGCTCCATCGCCTGGCGGACCTGGGCCTCCAGCTCCGGGCGCAGGCGGCTGCCTACCGCCGGCATCGCCAGGGTGGCCGAGGCGGTCCCGTCGGCGACGGTGACGTCCTTCACCACCTTGAGTTGGATGAGGTCCTCCTCCATCCCGGGATACGGGATCGCCTCCAGTGCCTCGATGACTTTTGCGGTGCTCATGGTCTCTCCTGTTGAACAAGCTCTTTGGTTTTCGTTGCCGCCGCGATCACGACGAGGGGGGATTGTCGGTAGCGAAGCCCCTTCTACGCAATTCGCCGGCCCAATTTGTGGGTCGCGACAATAAAAGAGGGGCGCCCCCACCGGTGGTGGGGACGCCCCGGGTGTCGCCGTGCGACCGTGCGACCGTGGCTACTCTTCCACTTCGTGGCTCACCACCTTGTGGCGGAAACGGCTCCCCTTGCGGGGGCCGGGCGGCTCCAGGCGCGGGCCGGAGTGGAAGAAGACGTAGTTCCCGCAGATGTAGCAGCGGTAGTAGTTGGAGTCCATCGAGTCGCTCTGCAGATTGCTCGCGCTGTCGACGCACACCATCTTTTCCATTTGCATGGGGGATGAGCACTTGGGGCATTTCATTGTCGGGCCTCCAGGGTAGGGAATGGTAATACTATACGTTATGGGTGAGCGGCGGCTCGGTTGGGTGATGCTTCTCGGGCCATCTCCGCGAGGTTGGCAGCGTCCAGTTCCGCGAGGATCGCTCGCTCGACCCGTTCCCACACGGGTCGGGTGAAGGAGGTGGCGCCGTTGCTCCCTCCCTCTCGAACCAGTCGAATCGGCCCTTCGACCGCCTCGACCACGTCGCGCATGGAGATCTCCGATGGGTCGCGGGCGAGGGAGACGCCACCGCCGGTGCCGCGCTGGGTGAAGACCAGGCCGGCACGGGCAAGACGACGCACCACTGCGGCAAAGGCGTGGCCCGGCAGGTCACGACTCCGGGCGATCTCTTCCACAGGCTCCACCGCCCCGGGGGGCAAGGTCGCCAGGTGGATGATCCCCGCCACCGCGTAGTCGACACTCCGGTTGATGACCATGATTTGTCCGTAAAACTATTAATAAACTATTCTTTGGAAGCTTAGCCACCAGAACGCACCCCGTCAAGGCGGTGTGGATGGCCCAGGGGGGGGCTGCCGCTTCCCTCCCTCGCTCGCGGCGGCGGGGCGGCGTCACCGTTGACCGCGCCGGGCGGCGGTCAGCAGAAGTCGGAGCGCTTCAGGCTGTGGCGTTTCATCAGGGCGTAGAAGTCGGTGCGGTGCTTGCCGGCCATCTCCGCCGCCCGGGTGACATTGCCGCCCGAGGCGCGTAGGACGCGGATCAGGTAGTCGCGGTCGAAGTGTGCCCGCGCGTCGCGCATCGGCATGAGGGTGAGGTCGCCGGTGGCGGGCCCCTCCAGGGAAGACGCCTTCAGGGCGAAGTCATCCGCCTCCAGCCGGTCACCGTCGGAGAGGGCGACCGCCACCTCGACGCGGTTTCTGAGCTCGCGCACGTTGCCCGGCCACGGGTACTGCTCCAGCCGCCTGATGGCCGGTGGGCTGAGCTCCAGGGAGCGCCCACCGGCCAGCTCGGTGAGGAAGTGGCGGACCAGGGGGATGATGTCCTCGCGTCGCTCGCGGAGGGGGAGGAGGTGGAGGGGGAGGACGTCGATGCGGTAGTAGAGGTCCTCGCGGAAGTCCCCTTCGGCGACCTTGCGCCGCAAGTTTTGGTGGGTGGCGGCGATTACCCGGACGTCCACCGCCACCGGTTCCACTCCGCCCACCGGGACCACCTCGCGCTCCTGCAGAACCCGGAGGAGCTTGACCTGGGTCTCGATCGGGGCGTCGCCGATCTCGTCGAGGAGTAGGGTGCCGCCGTGGGCGGCGCGAAAGAGGCCGCGGCGGGCGGCATGGGCGCCGGTGAAGGCGCCCCGCTCGTGGCCGAAGAGCTCGCTCTCCAGGAGCTCCGAGGGGATGGCGCCGCAGTTGATCGCCCGAAACGGGCCTCGCCGCCGGCCGCTCAGATTGTGCAGGGCGCGGGCCACCACCTCCTTGCCGGTGCCGGTGTCGCCGGTGATCAGGACCGTGGAGTCGACCCGCGCGAGCCTGTTGATCCGCCTCCATACCTCACGCATCGCCGGGCTGACGGCGACGAACGGTGCCGTCGCGGGTGTCGCCCCGGCGGGGGGGGCGGCGCTCCGGCCGCGCAGGGCCGCGCGAATCCGGCCGACGAGCTTCATCCCGTCGTACGGCTTCTCCAGAAAGTCGAAGGCGCCGTTGCGGATGGCCTTGACCGCGCTGGTGATGTCGCCGTGGGCGGTGAGGATGATCACCGGTACCGCGGGCCACCGCCGGTGGACCGCCTCCAGGAGGTCGAGGCCGCTCACCTCGGCCATCCGCAGGTCGCTCACCACCGCGTCGGGCGGGGTGGTGGCGATCAGGCCGAGGGCCTCTTCACCGCTGCTGGCGGTGACCACCGTGTACCCCTCGCTGGCGAGGCGCATGGCGAGGACCTCGAGGATGGCCGGATCGTCATCGACGAGGAGAATCCTGGGGTTGGCGCCCGGGTCACTCACCGCTGCCCTCCGCCGGGAGGGGGGCGAGGTCGATCGCCTTCAGCCGCTCCATCTCATGTTCGAGGGTGCGGACCTTGTGGGTCAGGCGGGTCTGCGCCGCCGTTGCCTTGGCGGCAGCGCGGGTGGCGCTCTGCTGGGCCTCGTGCTCCGCCTCCCAGGAGGTGAGGAGGGCGAGGAGGGTTCGCGCCACCGCCCCGGCACCGCCCCCCTGCGGCTCCAGCTCGCTGGCGCGGGTCAGCCAGGTGCGCGCCTCCGGTGACGGGGTGGTCACCGCCGGCGGCAGGTAGGCGAGGGCGCCGTGCAGCCAGGCGGCGGCGCGCAGGTGAGGATCGGCGGTGGGGTCCTCGCGCAGGCGGCGTGCCTCTTCGGGCGCCTGGGTGTGGAGCCCGTTGGCCGGCGCCGACGGCGCCGTGCGCAGCCATGGCCACGGTGCGCAGCCGATGGCGGTGGCGAGGATGAGGGCCGTGCAGGCCGACCTAAGCATGTGCCGCCCCCTCGGTCGTGGACGGGATGCGGGCGACGAAGCGCGAGCCGTGGTCCGGGGTGGAGGCCACCCGCAGCTCGCCGCCGTGGTCCTCGACGATGAACCGGGCGATCGCAAGGCCGAGGCCGGTCCCCGGCAGGGAGGCGTCGGCGTGGCCGCGCTCGAACCGCTCAAAGATCCGTCCGAGCTCCGCCTCGGGGATGCCGATCCCGCTGTCGCACACGGCGATATCGACCGCCGGGGTCTCCCCGTCGTCGTGGCGCTCGACCTCGAACCAGACCCGCCCCCCGGGGCGGTTGAACTTGACCGCGTTGGCGATGAGGTTGGTGAAGACCTGGCACAGCCGCTCCTCGTCACCGTGGACGGTGGCGTCGGGGAAATCCGGCGGCACAATCTCGATCCCCTGGCGGGCGGCCAGCAGGTCGGTCCCCTGGATGGAGCGGTGGAGGAGGGCATCAACAGGCACGGTGCGAAAATGGTACCCCATCTGCCCCGCCCTAATCCTGGAGAGGTCGAGGATCTGGGCGGTGCGCCGCTGCATCCGGTCGAGCTCGTGGCGGCTGATCTCCAGGAGCTTGCGCTGTCCGTCGCTGGTCGGGCCGGCGGCCCCTTCGAGCATCAGGGCGTTGGCTTCCCGCAGGGAGGTGAGTGGGGTCTTGAGCTCGTGTGAGCAGTTGGCGAGGAACTCCTCCTTGAGAGCGTCGAGCTCGGCGAGGCGGCGGGCCATCTGGTTCGCCGAGCGCGCCAGGTCGCCGATCTCGTCGTCACGCTCCATGGTGACCTGGTAGGTGAGCTCCCCCTGGGCCCAGCGGCGGGTGGCGGTGCGGATCTCGTGCAGCGGCCCGGTGACGTGGCGGGCCGTCCAATAGGCGAGGAGGCCGCCCACCCCCATCGCCACCACCCAGCCCAGGAGGCCCATGTGGAAGGTGTGGCGCACGGCCCGGTCGCTCTCCTGGAGGCGTGCCTCCATCCGCTCCTGGAGGCCGTCACGCACGGCATTGAGGAGGTCGGAGACAATATTGAAGGTGGCGCCGAGCTCGTCGACGCGGTGGACCTTCAGGGTCGCGTGGTCCCCCTGCCGCTGCCAGAGGCCGCGATGGGCCTCCTCCGCCGTGGCCATTGCCCGCCGCCACTCCCCCTCCGGGAGGTTGGCGGCGAGGGCGGTCAGGGCCGCCACGAGCTGTTGTCCTACCTCATCGGTGCGCTTGATGAAGGCCGGGTCACCGGTGACCAGGCTCTTCTTGGCCAGGCTCTCCTCGGCGCGGGCGAGCTGCAAACAGCGTCCCGCCTCCATGTGCAGGGGCAGGTCATCGTGGAGGAGCTGGTCGACACCCCGACCGAGGGCGGCGAGGTAGCCGAGGATATAGACGCCGAGGCAGGCGACCACCACCCCGAGGAGGAGGTAGCTGACCAGGAACTTCAGGTAGAGACGGCGGGAGAGGAAGGAGACGAACGCCATGGGTGTGTCGTGCAATCATCGGGGCGGGCCGAGAGGGGGTCAACGCGCCCTGCCGACCCGCCGAAGCATCGTCTTATGTTGGCTAACCCATTGCCGCCTCCCGAGCACGTCACTAATGTCCGGCCCATGGATCGTCGCCCCAGCGTGACCGGAACCCGCCCGGCGGTGCGCCTCGCCGCTCTCCTCCTCCTCCTCCTCTGCTGTCTCATCGCCCCGGCCTGCCACCACGACAAGGGCGGCGAGGCGGAGCTGCGTTACAAGCGCGCCACCCGGCTGCTCGACGAGGGCAAGGTGAAGGCGGCGGTGGTGGAGCTCAAGCAGGCCACCGCGGCGCGGGAGGGGTGGGCGCCGGCGCACCGCAAGCTGGGCCACGCCTACCTCACCCTCGGGCGGTATGAGAATGCCCGGCGCTCCCTCGCCCGTGCCGCCAGCCTCGCCCCGGAGGACCTGGAGATCCTCCTCGATCTCGCCGAGGCGGAGATCCACCTCGACCAGCTCGAGCGAGCGAAGGGGTACCTCGAGCGGTACACCCAGGGGGTGGGAAAGACGCCGCGGGTGGAACGCCTCCTCGGGGCCCTTGCCCAGCGCCAGGGGGATCCGGCCGCGGCGCGAACCCACCTGGAGGCGGCCCTGGCGGCGAACCCGGACTCTCCGGCCACCCGCATGGAGCTCGCCCGTCTGGCGGTCGGCGAGGACGACCTCGAGGAGGCGGCGCGTCAGCTCAACGAGGCGGTCAAGGACCACCCCGAGGACCTGGAGATCCAGTACGGTCTCGCCGAGGTGGCGATCCGCCAGGGGGATCTCGGCGAGGCCAATGAGATCCTCGACCGGATCGGCAGGATCGACGACCAGCAGGTCCTCAACCGCCTCCTCAAGGTGGATAACCTCATGCGCCTCGGCCGCGACAAGGACGCCCTCGCCGAGGCGACCGCCCTCGCCGGCGCCTACCCGGCACTCGGCCGCGCCCACCTCCTGCAGGGTGTCCTGTTGCTCAAGGCGAACCGGCTCAACGACGCGGTGGAGGCGCTCACCCACGCCACCTCCGCCGATGACAAGGACGCCGCCGCCTACTTCTACCTCGGCTCGGCCCTCCTCGCCATGGGCAAGGGGGAGCAGGCGCGCGCCCACCTCACCCGCGCCGTCGAGCTCCGCCCCGGCTACCCGATCGCCCAGGCCCTGCTCGCCGAGGCCCACCTCTTGGTGGGGGACACCGGCGCCGCCCGGCGGGTCGCCCAGGCGCTGATTGCGGACCACCCGGACCTTCCCATGGCGCGTCTGGTCGACGCCGATGCCGACGCGGTGGCCGGCCACCTCGACGCGGCGGCGGAGAAGCTGGAAAGGCTGGTGAGGGATCTGCCCGACTGGCGGGAGGGTCGCCTCCATCTCGCCCGGGTGGAGGCGAAGGCGGGCCATCCGGAGGCGGCGGGCGCGGCCTACGCGGCCCTCGCCCAGGGCGATGTGCCGGTGCCGCTCTATCTCGAATACGGCCGGCTGCTGGCGAAGGGGTCGGACTGGACACCGCTCTTGCAGGTGGCCGAGGCGGCCCTTGCCGTCCACCCGGGCCGTGCCGTCCTGCTGAACCTCAAGGGGGTCGCCCTCGCCGGTCTCGGCCGTGGCGAGGAGGCGAAGGCGGCTCTCCGCGCGGCCCTGACGGCGACACCGGGCCACGGCGCCGCTGCCGCCAACCTCGCCAAGCTCCTGGCCAAGGAGGGGAGGGGAGCCGACGCCGTCGCCACCCTGCGCGCGGCGGTCGCCGCCAACCCCCAGGCCGGGTCACCGAGACGGCTGCTCGCCGAGCTCCTCCTCAAGGAGGGCAAGACGGAGGAGGCGATCGGCCTCTACGAGGCGGCGGTCAAGGAGGCGGCGAGCCCCCGCGACCTCGCCCGCCTGACCCTGCTATATCTGAAGGGGGGGCGAGGGGAGGGGGCGGTGCGCGCCGCCCGGCGGCTGGTCACCGACCACCCGAAGCTCCCCGCGGCCCACCTCCTCCTGGTCCAGACCCTCGCCGCCTCCGGCCACCCGGAGGAGGCCCTGGCCGAGGCGCAGACCCTGGTGGAGATGAAGCCCGCCTGGCCCCCCGCCCTCAATCAGGAGGCGGCGCTTCTCGCCCAGGCGAGGCGGGTCGACGACGCCGTCGTCACCTGGAAGCGATCGCTTGCGGCGCAGCCCGACCAGGCGGCGGTGGAGATCGATCTGGCCCGCGTCCTCCTGAGCGTTCAAAGGGGTAGGGAGGCGGTTGGCCACGCCCGCAAGGTGGTGGCCGCGCGTCCTGAAGATCCCACCGCGTACCTCATCCTCGGGCGAAGCCTGGAGGTGGCGGGCGAGGGGGAGGAGGCGGAGGGCGCCTTCAGGCGGGCCCAAAGCCTCGCCGCCGGCGCGCCGGCGGTCCTCGCCGAGATCGCCGAGTACCGCCTGCGCCGTGGGGATCCCGCCGCTGCCGAGACCCTCTACCGGGAGGTCTTGAAGGGGGAGTCGCGGCACCCCGGGGCGCTTCTGCGCCTGGCGATGATTGCCGAGCACCAGGGCCGGTACGACGAGGCGGCGCGGCGTTACCAGCGGCTGCTGACCGTCCATCCGGAAGATGTCGTCGGCCTGAATAACCTGGCGTGGATCCTCGCCGACAAGCTCGGCAGGGCCGAGGAGGCGGTGGCGCGGGCGGCGGAGGCGAACCGCTTGCGGCCCGACCAGTGGTGGCTCCTCGACACCTGGGCGTGGGCCCTGGGCAAGGCGGGTGATCCGGACCAGGCCCTGCGGCGCCTCTCCGTGGCGCTGGCCCAGCGTCCCGACAATCCGACCCTCCACTACCACCGCGCGGTCCTGCTTTCGGCGCGCGGTGACCGGGTGGGGGCGGTGGTGGAGGCAAAGCGGGCGCTGGAGATCACCTCCGAGTTTCCCGAGGCGAAGCAGACCCGCACCCTCCTCGCCGGGTTGCAACGGTAGACCCCATCTCCGACCCTCGTCGCGGCATCGAGAGGGCGCCGGGCGATCCCCTCCCTGTCTGACCCCCAGAGCCATCCGAGTCCCACCGCCGATGAAGTACATCGCTGTCTGTCAGGACGACGTCCTCCACGGGTTTCTCATCGCCCAGGCGCACGGGGGTGAGCAGATCCGTTTCCTCGTCACCTCCGGCAAGGCGCGGGCGCGCATGGCGGAGGTCGGCCTCGACGTCCACAAGGTGAGCCTCGCCGGACGCACCTGGCTGGCGGCGGCGGAGGCGGAGGCGGGCGACGTCTTCATCCTCTATCTCCACGACGATCGCCAGGTGAAGCGGCTGGTGGAGATGATCGCCGAGCGGGAGCCCGAGTGCTCGGTCATCCCCATCCTCCACTCGCACCTCGCCTACGATCTCCCCGAGAGTCCGCGGGTGCGGCCCATCTTTACCCACGACCTCTTCTCCGAGCACGGCACCCAGATCCTCCACCTGCAGACGACGCGTAACCGGGTGCAGGCGATCCGCGACCACTTCGCGGACAAGGAGCGGGTCCTCGTCCTGCTCCACGATGACCCCGATCCCGACGGCATCGCCGCGGGTCTGGCGCTGCGGGCCCTGCTCGGGCGCACCGCCCGTACCTGCCCGATGGCGAGCTACAAGCCGGTGACCCGGCCGGAAAATCTGGAGATGCTGGAGCGTCTGGCCATCGACATTCTGCCGATGGAGGAGGTCGATCTGGCGCGCTACCCGGCGATCGCCACCGTCGACGTCCAGCCCGCCTACTTCGGGGATCGCCACCCGAAGGTCGACCTGGTCATCGACCACCACCCGGAGCTCAAGGGGTACCAGGCGAGCTTCCGCGAGATCCACACCTCCTACGGCTCGTCGTCGACGATGATGACCGAGTTTCTGCGCGCCGCCGATGTGGAGATCACCCAGCGGCTCGCCACCGCCCTCTTTTACGCGGTGAAGACCGATACCCAGTTCCTCCAGGGGACCCACCACCACGCCGACCTCGACTCCTTCTTATACCTCTATGCGCGCGCCAACCGGCGGGCCATCAGCCAGATGGAGCGGGCCCAACTTCCGGCCGCCGATCTCGATCGGATCGGTCGGGCGCTGCTCGCCCGCCACCAGATGGAGGACACCCTCTTCGTCCACCTCGGGCCGGTGCAGCGGGACGACGTGATCACCCAGTTCGCCGACATCTGTCTCCGCTTTGAGGGGGTCTCCTGGGTCTTCTGCTCGGGGGTCCTCGACAAGAACCTGGTGGTGGCGATCCGCAACGTCGGCTACCTCAAGAACGCCGGCGAGGTGGCCGCAAAGGCATTCGGCGACGTGGGTAATGCGGGCGGTCGCCGTACCATGGCCAAGGCGATCATCCCATTTGCCGCCCTCCGTCCTCTCCTCGGCTCCTGCGGGGAGTCGAAGCTCCGTGGCTTTATCGAGGAGCGTGTTCTGGCCCATCACAAGGCGCTCCTCTCCACCTCCTGATCTGAGTTCGCCATGGCCCGCCGCCGCCCACCCCTGCTTTGGCTGGTCGCCCTGCTCCTGGCGGTGCCGGCGGCGGCGCTCCCGCCCCCGCCGCCCGGTCTCGGTCCGGCGGTGAGCGCGGTGCGGGAGGAGCGGTTCTCCGACGCGGCCGACGTCCTCGCCGCCCTCGATCCGGCCACCCTGGGAGAGGCGAGTCGCGCTGCCCACGCCCTCCTTCTTGGGTACTGCCTCGGCGAGGCGGGGGAGGGGGACGCCGCGTATGGTCGCCTGGAGGCGGCGGCCGCCGCCTTCCCGTCGATCGGGGACATCCTCCACTACCGTGCCGCCCTCGCCGCCCTCGACGCGGGCAGGCCGCAGCGGGCACAAGAGAGCCTCGACCGTCTCCTCGCCCAGCCCACCTCGCGCCTGGTGCCGGCGGCGTTGCGCCTCAGCGCGCGCGCCGCCGAGGAGGCGGGAGACCGCCCCACCGCCCTCGTCGCCCTCGACCGCTACCTGGCCACCGACGCGGGCAAGCGCGATGTCGAGGCGCTGTTCGACAAGGCACGGTTGCAGGAGGCGCAGGGGGCGTATCGCGCGGCCCAGACGACCTACCAGCGGGTGTGGGAGGACCACCCGAGCGACGATCTCGCCAACGAGGCGGTGCGCGCCCAGCGCCGCATGGCGCGTCACGCCCCGATCCCCCGGGCTGGCGGCGAGGCCCTCTACGCCCGCGCCCGTCGCGCCGCCCGCGGCTACCACCACGAGGAGGTGATCCGTTCCGTCCACCTCCTCGCCCGCCGCGCCCCCGATTTTCCGAAGATGGACCGGGCCGAGCTCCTCCTCGGTCGCGCCGAGTTCCACTTGCGGCGGTACGCCCGCGCCGCCGCCACCTTCCGCCGGGCGGCGGCGCGCTTTCCCAACTCGTCCTTGGTGTCCGAGTACCGCTTTCGCGAGGCCGAGGCGCGGCTGCGGCTGCGCGAGGTGAGCCGCGCGACTCGCCTCACCGAGACCCTCGTGCACGACGATCCGAATGGCCGCTACACCGGTCGGGCCCTCTACATGATCGGCAAACACCACCACCTGCGCGGCCGGCCCGAGGCGGCGCGCCGATGGCTCGGCCGTCTCGTCCGGCTCCAGCCGAAGGGGGAGCGGACCGACGCCGCCTGCTGGCGCCTCGGCTGGATCGCCTACCAGGAGGGGGAGTGGGAGGCGGCACGTCGATGGTTCACCACCCTGGTGGAGCGCTTCGGCCATACCTCCCACCGGCGGGTCGAGGCCCTCTACTGGGCCGGCCGGTGCGCCGAGCGCCTCGGGGATACGGCGGGCGCCATCAACCTCTACCGGCGCACCGTGGCTCCGAACCGGTGGGACTACTTCGCGCAGGCGGCGATGGCGCGCCTCGCCGGCCTCGGGACGACGCCGGCGGCCCCCTTTCGCCTGATCGCCCGGGATGTCCCGTTGGCCGAGCCGCTCCCCACCCCGGCCCTCGCCCGGGCGCGCCTCCTCGCCTCCCTCGGTCTCGACCGGCTTGCCCGCGATGAGCTCGCCGACCTCCTACGTCACGGCAGCCTCAAACGCGCGGAGCGCCTGCCGTACATCGTCTTGCTGAGCGAGCTCGGCGACCACCAGGTCTCTCTCCGGGAGCTGCACCGTAACTACGGGGGCGCCCTCATCCGCGGTGAGCAGGACCTGCCCCTCGCCTTCTGGCGAGCCGCCTACCCGATGCCCAGGCGCGACCTGCTGGAGACGGAGGCCAAGCAGTACCACCTCGACCCCTACCTCC
>JAJRSX010000161.1 GCA_024278555.1 bacterium
CTCTCGCCTCCTTTCGCGCTCTCGTCTGCCATGTATCCTCTCGCCATAAAGCATGGAGGAGTCTGATGGAGATTGTGGTCATTGGCGGTGATGCCGCCGGGATGAGCGGCGCGAGTCAGGTACGACGGCGGCAGGCCGAGTGGCCGATCACCGTGGTGGAGCGCTCCCCCTTTACCTCGTACGCGGCGTGCGGGATCCCCTACTTTCTCGTCGGCGACATCGCCGCCGCCGACGACCTGGTGGTGGTCACCCCGTCCGCCTTTCGCGAACGGCGCAACATCGACGTGCGAACCCGCTGGGAGGCGGTGGCGATCGATACCGCGGCCCGGCGCATAACGGCACTGCGGCCCGACGACGGCGAGGAGGAGATCGCCTACGACCGGCTCCTCATCGCCACCGGCGCGGCGCCGGTCCAGCCGGCGTGGGAGGGGGTGGAGCTGCGTGGCGTCTACTCTCTCCGTGGCCTCACCGACGCCATCGCCCTCTCCGGCCGCCTGCACGCCGGCGCCAGCCGGGCGGTGGTGGTAGGGGGCGGCTACGTCGGCCTGGAGATGGCCGAGGCGTTTGCCCGCCGCGGCCTGGAGGTCACGGTGGTCGAGCGGGAGGCGGCCCTCCTCGGGGGGGGCGATGCATCGTTGAGCCGGATGGCGGTGGAGGAGCTCGCCGCCCACGGCGTGGAGGTGCGGCTGGAGAGCGCGGTGACCGGCCTTCTCGGCCGCGACGGCGAGCTCACCGCGGTGGCCACGGAGAGCGGCGAGATCGCCTGCGACCTCTGCCTCATCGCCCTCGGGGTGCGGCCCAATGTGGCGCTGGCCGAGGCGGCGGGGGTCGCCCTCGGGGAGAGCGGGGCGATCGCCGTGGACGACACCCAGCGCACCGGGACGCCGGGGGTGTGGGCGGCGGGCGACTGCTGTGAGGTCCTCCACCGGGTCACCGGCACCCCCACCTACATCCCCCTGGCCCTGGCCGCCAATCGCGCCGGTCGGGTCGCCGGCGCCACCATGGCCGACGGCGAGGCGCGCTTCCCCGGGGTGGTGGGGAGCCAGGCATTCAAGTGCTTCGACCTCGCCGTTGCCCGCACCGGCCTCACCCGCAAGGCGGCCACGGCAGCGGGGTACGCGCCGAGGGAGGTGACCGTGGAGGCGCCGTCGCGGGCCCACTACTACCCGGGCCACGCGGGGATCACCACCACCCTCTGGTACGACGCCCACACCCGCCGGGTGGTCGGCGCGCGGCTGGCCGGCCGCGACCCGTCGGTGGCCAAGCGGTGCGACGTCTTCGCGGTGGCGATCACCGCCGGCATGACCATCGACGAGGTCGCCGACCTCGACCTCACCTACGCGCCGCCCTTTGCGCCGGTCTGGGACCCCATCCTCCAGGCCGCGACCCGCGCGGTGCGGGAGGCGGGGAAGTAGCCACGGAATCCACGGAAGGACACGGAAATGGAAAATCCTCCATGCTGCCCGCGATCGGTGGCAACGTGACGGTCCTTGGCGAGCGATACGGCTAGTGCCTTCCGTGGATTCCGTGGCTATTTTCTTGCCGACGATCACGGTAGCGGATGTGCACCGCTGAGCCCCCTTTGCCCCGTGGGGCGGCGCGCCGGATACTCCTCCGATGGAGCGGTTCATCGTCGCCATCACCGGGGCCTCCGGCGCCGTCTACGGGGCGCGGCTGATCGAGGCGATCGTCGCGGCGGGCGGCGAGGTGGCGTGCGTGGTGAGTGGCGCGGCCAGGGAGATCCTCCGCGATGAGGTGGGGTGGGAGATCACCGGCGACGGGGCGGCGCGGGCGGCCACGATCGCCGCCGCCTGCGACGCCGATCCGGCGCGGATTACCTGCTACCGGAACCGCGACGGCTACGCCCCGATTGCTTCCGGGTCGCACCGGTGGCGGGCGATGGTGGTGGCGCCGTGCTCGATGGCGAGCTTGGCGGCGATCGCCCACGGGATGGCGGACAACCTGATTCGGCGCGCCGCCGATGTCTGCCTGAAGGAGGGCCGGCGGCTCATCCTGGTGCCGCGGGAGTCGCCCCTGTCGCTCATCCACCTGGAGAACCTCGCCGCGGTCGCCCGCGCCGGTGGCCAGATCATCCCCCCCATCCCCCACTTCTATACCCACCCGGAGACGGTGGAGGAGGTGGTGGCGCAGACCGTGGCACGGGTGATGGACCACCTGGGGCTTCCCCACGACCTCGCGCCCCGGTGGCGGGGCCGGCGGCCGGCGGCCCCCGGGGATGGGGGGTGAGAGGGGCTCGCGGCGCCCGCAGGGGTGGGGGGGTGAGGAGGGGATGAGGGGCAGGTTGGCATCTCCTTTGCCCGAAGGGCTGACCTCCCCTCATCCCCCATCCCCCGGGGGCCGCAGGCCCCCGCCCCCGCGAGCGCAGCGAGCGAAAAATAAGGGGCCGCCGGCAAAGCCGGCAGCCCCGATTGATGAGTGGGCCGCGCAGCGGCCAATTCATCAGGTGAAGAGGTTGATCTGCGCGTCGCTGGCGACATCCAGGTAGGTGGAGGCGCCGACGAACTCGATTCCGTCGATGAAATCACTCTGCTCGAAGCCGAAGAGGTCGACGGTCATCTGGCACGCCAGCATCTTCACCCCGGCTTCCTGACACAGCTCGCGCAGCTCGCCGACCGAGGCGACGCCGACGTTGGAGATGGTCTTCTTCATCAGGGTGGTGGCGAGGGCCTCGTAGCCGGGGACCAGAGACTGGACGAAGTTGGGGATGTTCCAGGTGATGTTGCGGAACCACTTCGGCCCCATCGGCATCTTCATGGGCATGGCCGGGTTGCCCAGGGGGCTGACCTGCGCGGTGATCTTCTTCCGCAGCAGGGTGAGGCCGTAGAAGGTGAAGAAGATGGTGACGTCGAAATCCAGGGCCGCGGCGGTGGAGCCGAGGATGAAGGGCGGGTAGGCCCAGTCGAGCGTGCCCTTCGTGGCGATGATGGTCATCTTGGTGCTCATGGCGTTCTCCTTCCACGAGGGAGAGCTGGGCTCCCGCCTCGAAATCGGTTAGGACTTCTTGATCGAGAAGATGAACTTCCCACCCTCGGTGGCGGAGCCGAGGAGCTCATTGTTGGTCCGCTTGCACCAGGCGGTGATGTCGTTCTGGGAGCCCGGGTCGGTAGAGATCATCTGTAGGACCTGGCCGGGGCTCATGGCGTCCACCGCCTTCTTGGTCTTGAGGACCGGGAGCGGGCAGTTGAGCCCGCTGCAATCGAGTACCTGATCTGCGTCTGCCATGGTGTTTCTCCTTGCTGTGGGGGTTATAGGACCCTCAGGCGGCGAGCCCCTGAGGTGTGGGCTGCAGGGTGATGAGGAGGGTGTCGAGGAGCTGCCGGCAGTTGTGGAAGACGGTGATCTCCTTGCGCACCTTGGTGATCAGGGTGGCTCCCTCGAAGGTGGAGAGGATGAACTGGGCGACCTGCCGGCTGTCTACCTCCGCCCGCACCTCGCCGCGCCCCTTCGCCTGCTCTACGAGCGCGCTGATCTGCCCCTCGAAGTAGCGAAAGACCGTGTCCACATGGTCGGCGATACCCGGGTGGTTATCGCCCATCTCCAGGGCGAGGTTGCCGAACGGGCAGCCGCCCCGGAAGTGGTTGTCCACGTGGTACTTCTCCATCGCCCCGAAGAAGGCGTGGATCTGTTCGCGCAGGGTCGATGCGGCGGCGGTGGTGGCGGTGAACATCTTGCCGAACTGGTCGGCGAACGACTCCACCACCGCGTAGCCGATCTCTTCCTTGGTGCGGAAGTGGAAGTAGAGGTTGCCCTTCTTGACCTCCGCCCGGCGCAGGATGGCGTCGATGCTGGTGTGGTAGTAGCCGTGCAGATGGAAGAGGTCGGCCGCGGCGCGGACGATGCGTTCCCTGGTCTCTTTCCCCCGCTGCGTCGTCATGATGGCTGTCCAAAAACTAGACCGACCGGTCAGTTGCCGGTGACCGTATACCCCCAACCACGTTATGTCCAGCGCCTTCACCGCCGCCCTACCCCGCCCGCACCAGCGCCTGGCGGACCGTGGCGGCGATCCCCGCGGCATCGAGCCCCATGGCGGCGTAGAGCTCCGCCGGCGGCCCCGAGCCACCGTAGGTGGTGACCCCGAGGCGAATCAGGGGGCAGCCGATCCCGTGGTCCGCGAGGTAGTTGGCCACCGAGGAGCCGAGGCCGGTGGCCGGGGTGTGGTCCTCGACGGTGACGATCAGGCCGGTGTCCGCGGCGGCACGGATCGCCTCCGGGTCCACGTCGCGGGCACACGCCATGTTGAGGACCCGGGCGTGCACGCCGTCGGCGGCGAGCAGGTCGTGGGCCGCTACCGCCGACCCCACCACCGCCCCCAGGGCGATGATCGTGACGTCGTCCCCCCGTCGCAACAGGTCGGCCTTGCCGTACTCGAACCGGTAGTCGCCGGCGAAGAAGGGGGTGCCGTCTTCGCGCAGGATCGGGGTCATCTTCGACCGCCCCATGCCGAGGAAGCAGTTGCCCGGCTCGGTCGCCATCCAGCGGGTGGCGCGGTCGGTCTGGTTCGGATCGGCGGGCATCACCGTGCGGAAGCGGTGCAGGGAGTGGAGCAGGCCGAGGTAGTCGATGCACTGGTGGGTCTTGCCGTCCTCGCCCACGTCGAGCCCCACGTGGGTGCAGACCAGCTTGAGGTTGCCGCCGTTGATGTCGGTGAGGCGGTGCTGGTTGTAGGTCTCGCACACCCCGAAGACGCCGAAGTCGGCAAAGAAGGTGAGCACCCCGCCGGCGGACAGGGCCCCGGCCATGGCCGCGGTGTGGTGCTCCTGGATCCCCGACTGGAAAAACTGCGCCGGGAGCTGCTTGTGGAAGCCGCCGGTCTTCACCGACCCCTCGAGGTCGCAGTCGAAGACCGCCATCGGCACCGTGTCGCCGTTCACCGCCGCCAGATCGGCGAGGGCGTTGCCCCAGGCGGAGCGGTTGTCGGTCTTGTCGTCGGGACCGTAGGTGCGCGGCGTCCCCGCCTCCACCTCCAGCTCCACCGGCGGCGCCTCGACGCCGTGGTAGGTGATCGGCTCGCTGGATCGCCGGCGGCGCAGCGCCGCGATGGTGAGGTCGAGACCGGCGGTGCGGAAGGTCGCGTCGGCAACCTCGTCGGGCACCGCCTGGCCGTGGTACTTGGCCTGGTTCTCGATCGCCGGGATTCCCTTGCCCATCACCGTGTGGGCGAGGATGCAGGTGGGCCGCTGCTTCTGGATCGCCGCCTGGTGGAGGGCCGCATAGAGGGCGTCGAAGTCGTGGCCGTCCACCTCGATCACCTCCCAGCCGTCGGCGGCGTAGTCGGCGCCGATGTCCTGCGGCATCACCTCCGCGGTGGCGCCGCCGATCTGCAGGCCGTTGAGATCGACCAGGGCGGTGAGCTCGGCGAGGCCATACTTCATCGCAAAGCGCCGCGCCTCGCAGAGCTGCCCCTTCTGCTGCTCGCCGTCGCCCATGGCCACGTAGACCCGGCCGCCGTCGCCGGTGAGCCGCCCGCCGAGGGTGAAGCCGCAGCCGGCGGAGAGCCCCTGGCCGAGGTTGCCGGTCCCCCACTCGACCCCGGGGACGTCTCGCTCGATGTGGCCCTCGAAGGGGGAGCCGGTCTGACGGAAGTGGAGCAGCGCCTCGTCGATGGGAAAGAAGCCGAGGCGGCCGAGGACCGAGTAGACCCCCGGCGAGGTGTGGCCGTGGGAGACGACGATGCGGTCGCGGGTCGACTCGAAGGGGGTGGCCGGGTCGACCTCCGCCAGCCCCCAGAGGAGCAGGTAGAGGTGCAGCGACGAGAGCGAGCCGCCCGGGTGGCCGGAGCGCGCCCCGGAGGTCATCGCGACGATGTCCGCCCGGCACGGAGGGAGGAGGGCTTCAAGAAATTGGCGTTCGGCATCGCCGAGGGTCGGAGCCGCAAAACCGCGACACGGGCTGGCAACGAGGGGATGGGACAAAGCGGACTCCTAAAAAGGGAACCGTTCTTAGCAACCTGGGTAGATCGGGGTCAAGATAAGGGCCTCTCCCCCTCATCGTCGTAGGCATCTCGCGCCGGGGCGCCGGGGCGCCGGGGCGCAGAGGGGAGACGGACCGGCGGGATGGCATCGCCGGTGGCTGGCGTGGGGGTGGAGGAGGGCAGTCGAAAACCGGCGGACGGCACAGGGGAACAGGGGACAGGGCGGGCCGGAGTGGGGGGCCTCGCCTCCCGGAAGGGTTGGGGATGGGATGCCGGGAGCGGGTCCCGCTCCCCCCTCCCTCCGCGCCTCGCTGGCACCCGTCGAAATCGGCCCTCGCTCTACCCCATCAGGGCGAGGATCTTGTCCACCGCCACATGGTCCTGGACCGCCTGGGCGACGCGCACGATCGCCGCCTCCCGCTGCTGGTGGGGATCGGGGGTGTCCGGCGGCGGGGCGCCGGCGTGGGCGCGCAGGTGGCGGAGAAAGCAACGGCGGAAGGCGGTGTCGTCGAACAGGCCGTGGATATAGCTCCCCCACACCTTGCCGTCGTTGGAGATGGCGCCGTCGCGGCGGTCGATGAGCTCACGGTCGCGGCGCACGATGGTGGCGAAGGGCTGCACATCCTCCTCCAGCAGGGTCCGTCCAAGGTGGTGCTCATAGCCGCGCACGCTCTTGCCGCACAGCTCCTCGGTATGGTCGAGGCAGAGGGCCTCCACCTCGTGGCTCTCGCGGGTGTGGCCGAGGAGGCTGGCGATCGGCAGGAGGTCGAGCCCCTCCACCTCGCCGAGGCTCGACTCCCGCCCCATCGGATCGAGGACCACCTTGCCGAGCATCTGCAGGCCGCCGCCGATCCCCACCACCACCCCGCCGCCGGCGCGGAAGGCGCGGATGCGCCGCCCGAGGCCGCTCTCGTTGAGGTAGCTGAGGTCCTCCAGGGTGGAGGCGGAGCCGGGAATGATGATGCAGTGGAGGGCGCCCAGGGGGGTCTCCGGGTCCACCTCCACGATCTCGACCGCGGCCTCACCGGCCAGGGGCGCCGCGTCGTCGTCGTTGCCGGCGTGGGGCAGGTCGACCACCCCGATGCGCAGGCCGAAGGGAGGTGCCTCCGGCGACGGCGGCGCCTCCACCAGGACCCGCCCCTCGTGCGGCAGGGCGAGGTCGCGTAGCTCCGGCATGAGGCCGAAGACCGGCAGCTCGCAGCGCGCCTCGATGTGGGCGGCGAGGGTGGCGCCGTCGGTGCGATCGCCCTGGAAGCGGTTGATGAGCAGCCCCTTCACCCGTGCCCGCTGCGCCTCCGGCAGCAGCGCCAGGGTGCCGTAGAGGGCGGCGAAGACGCCGCCCTTGGAGGCGTCGCCCACCAGGATGACCGGCGCGTCGCTGATCTCCGCGACGCCGGCATTGGCGAGCTGGACGGCGCGGGTCTCGATGTCGGTCGGGCTCCCCGACCCCTCGACCACCACCGCCTCATGCTCGCGGGCGAGGAAGGTGTAGCTCTCCGCCACCGCCCGCTCCAGACGCGGTCGCAGCCGCCGCAGCTCCTCGATCGTCACGATGCCGTGGCGCTCTCCCTGGATGAGGAGCTCCACCCGATGGCCCTCCACCGGCTTCAAGAGCAATGGGTTCATGTGGGTATTGGGATAGACCCCCGATGCCTGCGCCTGCACCGCCTGGGACCAGCCGATCTCGCTCCCGGACTGGGTGATGAACGGGTTCAGCGTCCAGTTCTGCGCCTTGAACGGCGCCACCCGCCGCCCCATATCGCGCAGGAGGCGGCAAAAGGCGGTGGCCAGGACGCTCTTGCCCACGTTGGAGGCGGTACCCTGAAACATCAGGGCGTGGGACGTAGTGGGCATCGAGACGACCTCCGCGGGGCGGCACCACGCCGCGAGGGCCCAACATAGCCGAGGCCACGCGGGGGGCCAAGGCAGACCCCCGCACGGGGGCCCGCACGAATCGCCCTGTCCGGAGAATCCGGCCGACGACTGTGGCCGTGCCCCCCCTTGGTCCTCTCCCCTCCGCGGGGTGAAACTCCACCTCGATGCCGTTCGCCCATCCTCACCTTCTCTACGGCCTGGGGCTGCTGCCGCTCCTCGCCCTCCTCTTCCTCGCCAGCCAGCAGGCACGGCGGCGACGCCTCGCCCGCCTGATTACCCGGGAGCGCGGCGAGGCCTTCGGAGTCCGATCCCTGCCGCTCAGACGGCGGCTGCGGGCGCTGGTGCTGCTGGTCTCCGTGGGGCTGCTCACCGGCGCCCTCGCCCGCCCCCAGTGGGGCGACAAGGTGGAGGAGGTGACCAGCCGCGGCCTCGACCTGATGGTCTGCCTCGACTGCTCCACCTCGATGCTCGCCGAGGACCTCAAGCCGTCGCGCCTGGCGCGCGCCAAGCACGCGGTGGCGCGGCTCCTGGCCAACCTCTCCGGTGATCGCATCGGCATCGTCGCCTTCGCCGGCACCGCCTTTCCCCAGTGCCCGCTTACCATCGACTACGGCGCCGCGCGCATGTTCCTCGACCTCCTCGACCCCTCCATGTTCGAGAGCCAGGGGACCGACCTCGCCGGGGCGGTGACCACGGCGGTGCGCGCCCTGGAGAAGGGGGGCGAGGGGGCCCATGTGATCCTCCTGCTCTCCGACGGCGAGGGCCACGGCGGCAAGGTGGAGCGGGCGATCGAGGCGGCGAAGGGGGCGGGGATCCGCGTCTACACCGTGGGCATGGGGACCGCGGGCGGCGCGCCGATCCCCCTGCGCGGTGCCGGCGGCACCCTCGCCGGCTACAAGAAGGACCGGCGCGGCGAGGTGGTGATCACCCGCCTGGTCCCCGATGACCTCGCCCGCCTGGCGGTGGAGACCGGCGGCGCCTACTTCCAGGCCACCCCCGGCGACACCGAGATGGGGGAGGTGGTGGCGCAGATGGCGGGCCTGGCGCGGGCCGAGCGCTCCGCCCACCTCACGGTCCAACGGCAGGAGCGGTACCTCCTCTTCCTCCTCCCGGCCCTGGCCCTGCTGCTGCTCGACGCCGCCTGGCCCGAGGGGAAGCGGCGGCGTGAGGTGCGGGCGTGAGCGGCGGCCGTGCAGCCCGCGCGGCGGTCGCCCTGGTCGCCGCCGCCGCCCTCGCCTTGACCACCACCCGCGGTCTGGTGGCGGAGGGCAACCGGGCGCTGAAGGCGGGCAAGCCGGACGAGGCGGTGAAGGCGTACCAGCGGGCCCTGGAGCGGGCGCCGGGGAGGCCGGAGATCCTCTTCGACCTCGGCGTGGCCGAGGCGCAGGCGGGGGATCCGGCGGGGGGCCGCGACCACCTCCATGCGGCGCTCACCGCCGGCGGCGAGTCTCTGCGCGGCGCGGTCGAGTACAACGTCGGCAACACCTACCTGACGGAGCAAAAGTGGGCCGACGCCGCCGGCGCCTTCGAGGCCGCCCTGCGTGCCGACCCCACGAACCGCGACGCCAAGGCCAACCTGGAGCTCGCCCGGCGCAAGCTGAAGGAGGAGCAGGAGAAGCAGAAAGAGGAGGAGAGGCAGAAGGACCAGCAGGGTGACCAGAAGAAGGGAGAGCCGGGAGACGAGGGGGAGAAGGGCGACAAGGAGCCGTCCGAGGAACAAGAAAAGCAGGGGGCTCAGGACGACAAGGGGAAGAAAAAACCAGACGAGGGGCAGGCGTCGGACCAGGGCGCGAAGGAGAAGCAGCCGCCACCGGGCCAGGAGGAGGGGGAAAAGACCCAGGGAGGGGCGCAGCCGGAGCAGGCAGGAGCGGAAGGCGGCGCACCCGAGCCGCGCCCCGCCCCGGCCGCACCCCAGCCGGACGGCGGCGGGGGGGGAGAGGCGGGGGCGATGGACCCGGCCCAGGCCACCCAGCTCCTCGACGACCTCCAGCGCCGGGATGGCGATGTCCAGCGTCAGGTCCGCGCCCGCCTCGTCCCGGTGGCGCCGCGGCAACGGGCGCAGGACTGGTGAACGATGCGGCCTACAGCGGTTCCATGCGGATGCGGGAAGCTACCGCGTGAAACTCGGGATCGCTGGTCAGGAGGGTCGCCTGTCGGTCGATCGCCAGGGCGGCCGCGAAGCAATCCGCATAAGACATGGCGTGGCTCCCCCTCAGGGCGACTGCCTCCCAGAAAAGGGGCTCGGTCCACCCTACGACCTCGATGGGCAGGAGGGCCATCTCGGCCCGCTTTTGCGCTGCCACCTGGTCGCCAAGCCTGCGGGTCACGGTGTAGATCACCTCTCCCAGGTTGATGATGTGAAGGTAGATGTGACACTCACCTGCGGCAGCCGACCGCAGCACCCCCTCCACGCGCGCTGCGCCAGGCTCATCTTGCAAGAATCGGAGGAGGACGCAGGCGTCGAGAACGTAATCGATGGCATCAGCCACGGCGCTCGACCTCCAGGTGGTGTTCCTGGATGAGCCCGTCGGCCAGGGAGGCATCGGAGGCGAGGGAGCCACGCAGGGAGCCAATGGGGTCTGCAGGGAGGGGGTGGATCTCCACGTGGTCACCCACGACCTTCACATCCACCACCATTCCCGGGACAATCCCCAGCCGGTCGCGGATCGCCTTGGGGAGGACGACCTGCCCCTTGCCCGATGTCTTGACTGTGGCCATGTTGAACTCCATGTCTGGGGTTAAACCAATACACGTGCGTTTAACGCAGTGTACCGCCGTCCGGAGGGACGGCAATCGCTCGCGTTCGCCGGCGCGGTGTGGCGGTGGACGCCACCGGTGGCGACTCTTCGGAGTCTGTCTCCTCCTCCTCGCTCTCGTCCCACTGCGGGTGGCCGCCGCCGCCACCCTCACCGCCGAGGTGGACCGGGACCACCTCACCCTCGGGGAGACGGTGCAGCTCCGGGTCACCTTCCGTGCCGAGGGGATGGGGTTCTCGCCGGAGATGGACTTCGACCTCGGCGACGATTTCGATGTGGTGGGGCGCTCCACCGGCCGCAACATCGAGATCCGCAACGGCCACACCGCCATCACCACGAAGCTCCTCTACGTCCTCCGGCCGGTGCGCGTGGGCCGCCTCACCCTCCCCGCCCTCACGGTGACGCATCGGGGCGAGAGGATCGCCAGCCGGCCGATCGTGATCACCGTGGCGAAGGCGGTGGCGGGGGGTAGTGGGCCACCGGCCGCTGTGCCACCGCCGGCCGGGAGCCCGCCGGTACCGCCCGCCACGGCGGCACAACCGGCCCCACCCCTCTTCCTGGAGCTGACCCTCTCCAAGGAGGACCCGGTAGTGGGGGAGCCGGTGGTCGCCACCCTCTACCTCTACACCCGCCTGTCGCTCATCGACCTCGACTTCGCCACCCCGCCCGACTTCCCCGACTGCTGGGTGGAGGAGCTCGAATCGCCCAAGTCGCTGAGTTTGCAGCAGGTGGAGGCGGGTGGCCGGACCTACGGGCGGGCCCTGCTCCTGTCGCGCCTGATCACCCCGAACCGGGCGGGTGACCTCACCCTGCCGGCGGCGAGCGTGGTCGTGCGCCACCGCACCTCGTCGCGGCGCAACAACGACCCCTTCTCCATGCTCATGGGCGGCGCCGCCACCAAGACCGTGGCGAGCCCGCCGGTGACCCTGCGGGTGGCTCCCCTGCCGGCAGAGGGGCGCCCCGCGACCTTCACCGGGGCGGTGGGCCGGTTCACCGCCCAGGCCCGGCTGGATCCGGCCACCGCCCGGGTGGGTGAGCCGGTGAAGTGGGTGGCGACCGTGCGCGGCAGCGGCAACTTTCGGGCGATGAAGCTCTCCCTGCCGCCCCTCCCCGACGGCCTGGAGACCTTCGACACCGACCGCGACTGCCAGCTCAACCCGTCCACCGACGGCGACACCGGCGTCTGCACCTTCACCACCCTGGTGGTCCCGCGGGCCGCGGGCGACTACACCCTGCCGCCCCTGATCCCCGCCTGGTTCGACCCCGTCGCCGGCCGCTACCAGACCGCGGAGCTGCCCGCCTTCCCCCTCCACGTGACCGCCGCCACCCAGGGGGTGGGCGGGGTCGCCCTGGGCCGGCGGTCGGTCACCTTGCTTCGCCGGGAGATCCACTACCTCGCCGCCGACGCCGCCCTCCTCGCCCCGGCGGCCGTGCCGTGGGTGGAGCGGCCCCTCTTCTGGGGGGCGGTGGCGATGCCGCCGCTGCTGTTGATTACCTGGGGGATCGTCGCCGTGGTCCGTCGCCGGGCCGGCCGCCTGCGGCCGGAGGCGGCGCGCCGCGCCGCCCTGCGCGCCGCCCTTGACGGCCTGCGCACCGCCGCCGACGTGGCCACGGTGCGCAGCCGGGTGGAGTCGGCCCTGGCGGCGATCGTGGAGCGGCCGGTGGGCGGCATGCGCCGCGACGAGCTCGCCGCCGCCCTCGCCGCCGCGGGCCAGCCGGAGACCGCGGTGGCCGCGGTGGCCGCCATCCTCGACGGGTGCGACGCCGCCGCCTTCGCCCCCGGCGGCGGCGACGTGGCGCGCTTGGCCACCGAGGCGCGTACCGCGGTGGCCGGGCTCACCTGCGGCGGCCACGGCGGCGGCAAGGCGATGGCCGCGCTCCTCGTGGTGGCGGCGCTTTTCGGTCTCGGCCCGGCGGCCGCCGCCCCGGACCTTGCAAGGGAGATCGCCGCGGCGCGCCGAGCCTACGAGGCGGGCAACTACCCCACCGCCCTCACCGCCTACGAGGCGCTCGTCGCCGAGGGCGAGAGCGGCCCGCGCCACTACAACGCCGGCTGCGCCGCCTACCAGGCGGGGGTGCTGGGCCGGGCGATCTACCACTGGGAGCGGGCCCGCTATCTCGACCCGACCCTCGCGGACGCGACCGCGAACCTGGAGGTGGCGCGTCTGGCCGCGGCGGACCAGGTGAAACCGGAGGAGGTCCCGCACCTTAGCTGGCTCGCCACCCACCTCGACCTCCTTGCCGGAGTCGTGGTGGTGGCGTGGTGGGGGCTGGCGTTGGTCGTCGTCGTCGCCCTGCGCCGGCCACGCGGCGGCCGCGACGGCCTGATTCTGGCGGCGGTGACCCTCTGCCTGGTGGTGACGGCGGCAGGCTCCCTCCTGGCGCTGGCGTATCACCAGCGTGCCACCTTCCCCCTGGCGATCTGCCTCGCCGACGAGGCGATCGCCCACGCCGGCCCGGGGGAGACCTTCCCGGAGCTCTTCACCCTCCACGCCGGCGCCCCCGCCACCCTCCTCGACCACCAGGGCGACTGGGTTCGCGTTCGCCTCGGCAAGCGGCTGGTGGGCTGGCTCCCGGCGCGGGCGGTGGGTGAGGTGGCGGTGGCCGGGGTGCGGTAGGGACCGTCCCACCCTTGCCGGCGGGACGGGTTTTCTGTACCCTCCCGCGCTTCGTGCGTTTCCTCGATCTATGCCAATCCGGGCCGTGAGACCTGGATTTGTGGCCCTTCCCGGGTCGACTTCGACCCCGCACCACATTCCACATTGTGGTGAAGACCGGATCTGAGGCGACCACCAGGACCGCAGCGAGTTGCGGCCACGGGGAGGGCAGTGGCCGCCAGGCCACCGGGTGGAGGCGACGTGCTTGCGGCACACCCTCTGGGTGTGTCCGGTCGGGGTCGATGTCTGACCTCCTGTTGAATCCTTGCCGTTGGAGTCTTTGATGAGCACCACCGCACCTGTTGCCTCTGAGTCGCGCATCCCGCCGTGGCTCACCCGCCTTCTCCCCTTCCTCCTCTGGTGGGAGCGGGTCACCCCTTCGTCTCTAAAGGCGGACTTCCTCGCCGGCCTTACCGGCGCCATTGTCGTCCTCCCACAGGGGGTCGCCTTTGCGGCGATCGCCGGAATGCCGCTCCAGTACGGCCTCTACGCGGGGATGGTGCCGGCGATCATTGCCGCCTTCTTCGGCTCTTCGTGGCACCTGGTCTCTGGCCCGACCACCGCCGCGTCGCTGGTGCTCCTCTCCACCCTCTCCGCCTTCGCGCCGCCGGAGACGCCGCAGTACGTCCAGCTCGCCCTCACCCTCACCTTCATGGTCGGGGTAATCGAGCTGGCCATGGGGTTCGCCAAGCTCGGTACCCTGGTGAACTTCATCTCCCACCAGGTGGTCCTCGGCTTCACCGCCGGCGCGGCGGTGCTCATCGCCGCCAACCAGATCAAGAACTTCGTCGGGCTGCCGATCCCGCGTGGCCATTTTACCGATATCTTCGGCTACCTCTTTACCCACCTCGGGCAGATCAACGGCTACGTCACTTTGGTGGCCACGGTCACCGTGGTCTCGGGGATCATCGGCAAGAAGTACTTCCCCCGGATCCCCTACATGATCACCTCGATGCTCACCGGCAGCCTCCTGTCCGTGGGCCTCAACTACTTTCTGGGCCAGGACGTCACCGGGATCCAGACGGTGGGAGCCCTGCCCCAGACCTTGCCGCCCCTGTCGCACCCGGACTTCTCCCTGAAGACAATTGAGCAGCTCGCCCCCGGCGCGGTGGCGGTCACCCTCTTCGCCCTCACCGAGGCGGTCTCCATCGGCCGGGCGCTGGCGGTGCGCGCCGGCCAGCACATCGACGGCAACCAGGAGTTCATCGGCCAGGGGCTCTCCAACCTCGCCGGCTCCTTCTTTTCCGGCTATGTGGCCACCGGCTCATTCAACCGCTCCGGCCTCAACTTCGAGGCGGGCGCCCGGACGCCGATCGCCGCCGCCTTCGCCGGCCTGCTCCTCATGGGGATCATGGTCCTGGTGGCGCCGCTCGCCGCCTACCTGCCGAACGCGGCCATGGCCGGCGTCCTCTTCCTGGTGGCGTGGGGGCTGATCGACTTCGAGCACATGCGCAAGGTGGCGAAGACCAACAGGTCGGGGACCATCGCCATGGTGGTCACCTTCCTCGCCTGCCTCTTCCTGAAGCTGGAGGACGCGATCTTCCTCGGGGTGATCCTCTCCCTGGTCCTCTACCTGAATCAGACCTCGCACGCGAAGGTGGTGCGGCGGGTGCCGCACCCGGAGCAGGACAAGCGGCGGTTCGTCAACGTCACCGAGCACGCGGTCCCCGAGTGCCCGCAGCTCCGCATCGTACGGATCGACGGCTCCCTCTTCTTCGGGGCGGTGGAGAACGTGCGCAACGCCCTGACCCAGTTCGAGGAGGCGAACCCGCAGCAGAAGCACGTGGCGATCGTCGCCGACGGGATCAACTTCATCGACGTCGCCGGTGCCGAGTTTCTCACCGAGCTCGCCCGTGAGCGGCGCAAGGACGGCGGCGACCTCTACCTCCTGCGGGTGAAGGAGGGGGTCTGCACCCCCCTGCGCAACGGCGGCTTCCTCGACGAGATCCGCCCGGAGAACATCTTCAAATCGAAGACCGAGGCGATCGAGGAGATCTTCAGGCGCCTCGACAAGCAGGTGTGCGCCACCTGTCCGGTACGCATCTTCAAGGAGTGCGAAGAGCTCCCGCCGCCGCAGGCGTAACCGAACAATCGGTTGCCTCGAAGAGGCAACCCTAAGCCCCCCTCCCACCAGGAGGGGGGCTGGGGAAGGGGCTCGGAATCTGCACCGCGCCTGCCCCGACCGCCCTCCCCCCGCGCCCCGCGCGGGGGGGAGGCGCGCCCATCAGCCACCGCTGCGCGGCGGACGGACTGTCTGGCTTCCCCTCGTCGCTACCCTCCGGTAGGGTCAGGTCGACACCCGCCCGCCACTACTAAGCTAGCTCGACGAGGGGATGCGATGCCGATCCTGAAGACGCCCCGGGGGAAGAGAATCCTCCACCGCGCGCCGCGCCGCACCGTGGCGGTAATGGCGCGGTGGGCGACCACCCCGCTCGGGGCGCGGGAGGTCACCCGGCTGCTCATCGATCGGCGGTGGCTATTCCTGGGGCTCCTCCTCGGTCTGGTCCTCCAGCTCCTGCCGGTGCCGGTGGGGCTTACCCACGAGGGGCGGACGGTCCTCACCATCACCGCGGTGGCGACCCTCTATTTCATCACCGAGGCGGTCCCTCTGCCGACGGTGGCGTTGATGATCGCCATCTTCCAGGTGCTGCTGCTGGGGATCGCTCCCAACGACGTGGCGCGGTCGTTCATGAGCGACTCGGTCTTTTTCATCATGGGGTCGCTCATGCTCGCGGTGGCGATCGTCAAGCAGAACCTCGATCGCCGTATCGCCCTGTTCATCCTCAACCTCACCGGTCCCAAGATCAGTCGCATTGTCTTCGGGGTGGTCACCGTGTCGGCGATCATCGCCTCGTTCATCGGTGAGCACACGGTGGCGGCGATGATGCTGCCGGTGGGGATCACCCTGGTGCGCCTCTCCTCCTACAGCCCGCGCAAGGTTCCGGGGCTGGCGGCGTTGCTCATGTTCTCCATCGCCTATGGCTGCTCCATCGCCGGCATCGGCACCCCGTCGGGCGGGGCGCGTAACGCCATCATGATGGGCTACTGGGACGAGTTCGGGATCGCCCAGATCAGCTATCTCGACTGGATGATCTACTGCTACCCGATGGTCCTGGTGCAGATCCCCTTCCTCACCGGCATCCTGCTCTTCACCTTCAAGCCGGAGGTTCGCGACCTCACCCCGGCCCTCTCCGCCCTGCGTGAGCAGGTGGAGGAGGATGGGCCCATGGGGGGGCAGGCGTGGCTCGCCATCGGGATCTTTGCCCTCACCCTGCTCGGCTGGGTGACGATCTCGGGACAGATCGGTATGGGGACGGTGGCGCTGATCGGCGTCACCCTCTATCTCTCCCTCGGGCTGGTGAAGTGGGATGACATCTCGGTGAACGTCAACTGGGGGGTGGTTCTGCTCTACGGCGGGGCAATCTCTCTCGGCGTGCAGATGAAGGACACGGGCGCGGCCGAGTGGCTGGCGAGCTCTATCTTGCAGGCCCTCACCCCCCTTGGGGCGGGCCACGGGATTGGCCTGAGCGCGGCGGTCTCGGCGCTGACCACCCTGCTCACCAACACCATGAGCAACGGCGCGGCGGTGGCGGTGCTGGGGCCGATCACCCTCAACATGGCCCAGCACTCGGGCGACTCGCCGATCGTCGTCGGACTGGTGACCGCGGTCTCCTCCGCCTTCGCCTACTTCACCGTGGTGGGGACGCCCGCGTGCACCATTGTCTACGCTTCCGGCTATCTTAAGACGACAGACTTTCTCAAGGTCGGCTGGCGGATGTTCATCGCCTCCTTCGTCCTGATTCTGCTCATGTCGCAGTTCTACTGGAGCCTCTTCCATGTCTAGGGACCCCGACGGACGCACCGCGGACAACGACCTGATGAACGTCCTCGTCTGCTACGACGGCAGCGACGAGGCGCGGGCGGCGCTCAGGTGCGTGGCAGGGCTGGCGGCGGCGAAGCCGGTGAACGTCACCGTCCTCTACGTTCGCCCGAAGGCGCCGAGCGGGTTCACGGAGATGGTCGATCTGGCGCGGGAGCGGATCGTCGACTGGGACCTTGACCTCCCCGGTCTGGTGGTCCTGCGCGAGGCGGAGGAGATGCTGGTCAAGGAGGGTGAGGTGGAGGAGGGGGAGGGGGGACAGCCGGCGAAGGTCCGCCACGGTCTCAAGCAGCTCGCCAAGGGGCTCCTGGAGGTCCACCTCTTCGGCCTCCACGACGAGAACATCCGCCTGCGCCTGCGCGACGGCGGCGACCCCGCCGGGGTCATCCTCAACGAGATGGACTCGCTGCCCTACGACCTGGTGGTCATGGGCTCGCGGGGCAAGAAGGGGATCAAAAAGTGGCTCACCGGCTCGACCGCCCAGCGAGTCGCCCTGTTCGCCCACCAGACGGTCCTGGTGGTACGGGGTAGCGCGGTGCTGGAAAAGGTCCTCGCCTGCACCGATGGCTCGGAGGCGGCGGAGCAGGCTCTGCGCTTCCTTGCCCCCCTCGCCCACGCCAAGGGGTGCGGCGTTACCCTCCTCGGCGTCGCCGAGGAGGCGGCAGAGCGCGACGCGGTGGCCGCGGCGGTGGCGGAGGGGCTCGTCGTGCTCGCCGAGGGCGGGGTCGATGCGACGGCACGGATCGAGGAGGGGGACCGGGCCGACACCATCCTGAAGGCGTCGGAGGGGTTTGACGTGGTCGTCCTCGGTGTCTCCGGCAAGTCGCACATGCGTCGTTTCCTGGTGGGATCGGTGCCGTTGAAGGTGCTGGAGCGTTCGCCCGCCTCGGTGATGATCGTCAAGTAGGTCCATCCGTCCCCCGATGCCCCGGGTGGGCCGGGCGGCCGCTCGGCGGCGGGATCGAGGGGCGACCACCGGGGATTCCTTTCTGACATCTCTTCACGGAGTCCACACAGATGCGACAGCCACTCCTGCTGGCACTCTTCGTCACCCTCCTGCTCCCCCTCCGGCCGGCCGTGGCCGAGCTCCACGTGGTTGCCTGTGAGCCCGAGTGGGCCGCTCTCGCGACGGAGCTGGGGGGCGGGGACATCACGGTCTTCTCCGCCGCCACCGGCCGGGAGCCACCGCACCGGACGCCGCCGGCCCGCCACCTCGCCACCGCCCTCGGCCAGGCGGACCTGCTGGTGTGCACCGGCGCCGGCCAGGAGGCGGAGTGGCTGCCGGCCCTCCTCGGCCAGGTGAAGAATCCGCGGATTCAGAAGGGTCGGCCGGGCCACTTCGTCGCCGCCGACCACGTCGAGCTCCTCGGCGGGGCGCCGCCGCGGGACCGTCTCCCGAGTGCCTCCCATCCGGGCGGCAACCCCCACATCCAGATCGACCCCCACAACATCGTCCGGGTCGCCGACGCTCTGACCCACCGATTCATCGCCCTCGATCCGAAAGAGGCGGCAGACTACCATTTCCGCCACACCGCCTTCATCGCTCGCTGGCAGGTGGCCATGGAGCGGTGGGAGTCGGAGACGACAGGGCTGCGCGGGATCCCGTGGGTGGCCCACGACACCTCGTGGCTCTACCTGGAGCGGTGGTTAGGCCTGGTGCGCGTCGCCACCCTGGAACCCGCACCGGGTGTGGCGCCGACCCCGGCGCGGCTCGCCAAGCTGCTCGACGGCCTGAAGACGCGGCCGGCGAAGCTGGTGGTGCGCGCCCCCCACGACGACCCGGCGCCGGCGGAGTGGCTCGCCCAGCGTGCCGCCATCCCGGTGGTGGTCCTGCCCTCGACCATCGGGGGCACGCCGGCGGCCCGCGACCTCTTCACCCTCTTCGACGACATTCTCGATCGCCTCCTGGCGACCCAGCCGCCACGGCTCACCTGGCCGCATTGAATTTCAGGGGCGGCGCCCGTTCGCCGCCCCGCTTCGCGGGCCGCGCCACCGCTGGTATCGACAAGCCACGGCGGTTCGCCGAAAATAGCCGATTGCGTCGGCGGCGCGCCTTGGGGCGGATGCAGGCGCGGTATGGCGTGTGGTGGGTGATCGCTCGTGCGGCCGCACCATTGGCCAACACCTCGCCCCCAACACATAGAGGAGGAGTCGCGATGCTGGTGAAATACGCAATGGAAAAGGAGCCGGTGCGGGTCCCCGCCACCGCCCCCCTGCGCACCATCCTGGAGGCCGTCCTGGAGGCCAACCAGGATGCCGCCATCGTGGTGGACGAGGCGGGGGCGCTCCTCGGCCTGGTGGGGATCCACGACATCCTCCGGCGCATCGTCCCCCGCTACCTCGACCTCGATGCCAACCTCGCCAAGGTGATGCACGAGAACTACTTCGACGAGGTCTTCGCCAAGCAGGGCGATGTCACCGCCGCCGATCTCATGAGCAAGGGGGACTCGGTGGACACGGTGTCGCCCGACGACGCGGTCATCAAGGCTGCGGCCCTCTTAGTGGAGCACCGGCGGAAGGTCCTGCCGGTGGTGGAGGGAGGGCACGTGGTGGGGGTCATCACCCGCCGCAGCGTCCTGAGGCGGGCCATCGAAAAGCTCGGCTGAGAGGTGTCGAGGGAGGGAGCCACCACACCACCGTTTCACCCACGGCGGCCACCGGATTGCCGCCCACTGCTAAGGATCCATCATGGAAGAAGTCGCCCACGCCGCCGAGGCCGTCACCGCCATCTCCCCCTCCATTTACTGGCTGGCGACGGGGATCTTCGTCATCGCCTACGCGGTGATCGTCTCGGAGAAGATCCACAAGACGAAGGTCGCCCTCATGGGCGCCGCCCTGATGATCGCCATGCCGATCCTCACCCAGTTCGAGGCCTTCCACTCGGAAGAGTTCGGCGTCGATTACAACGTCATCTTTTTGCTCATCTCGATGATGATCATCATCAACATCATGAGCAAAACCGGGGTCTTCGAGTGGGTGGCGATCCGCACCGCGAAGGCGGCCAAGGGCAAGCCCTTCACCATCATGGCGCTCTTTGCGGTGATCACCGCGATCGCCTCGGCGCTCCTGGACAATGTCACCACGGTGCTGCTGCTTGCACCGGTGACCCTGCTGATCGCCGATGAGCTCGACGTCGACCCGGTCCCCTACCTGATCGCCGAGGCCCTGGCCTCGAACATCGGCGGCACGGCGACGCTCATCGGTGACCCGCCGAACATCATGATCGCCTCGAAGGCCCACTACGGCTTCGTTGACTTCATCTACCACCTCACCCCGGTGATCATCATCATCATGATCGCCTTTCTCATCGTCTTGAAGGTGTTGTTCGGGAAGAGGCTCCACGTCACCGAAGAGAAGCGGTTGCGGGTTATGGCGATGGACGAGTCGACCCTCATCAAGGACACGGTGTTGATGAAGAAGTCGCTCTTCGTCATGGCCTGCGTCATCATCGGCTTTACCCTTCACGGGCTGCTCCACCTGGAGCCGGCGACCATCGCCCTGACCGGCGCCGCTACCCTGCTGTTGATCTCCGGTGAGCACCCGCACCAGATCCTCGCCGACGTGGAGTGGACCACCATCTTCTTCTTCATGGGGCTCTTCATCATCGTCGGCGGGGTGGTGAAGGTGGGGCTGATCAAGGACCTCTCCCAGGTGGTGATCGCCGTCACCCACCCGACCCAGGACTCGATGCTGGCCACCAGCTTCGTGATGCTGTGGTTCTCGGCCATCGCCTCGGCGATTGTCGACAACATCCCCTTCGTGGCGACGATGAACCCCCTGGTCTTGGACATGGCAAACACCGTCTTCCACGGTGGCGCCCACAACGCCGCCGCCCTCACCCACGCCACCTTGCACCACGAGGTCCTGGAGCCGGTGTGGTGGTCCCTCGCCTTGGGCGCGTGTCTCGGGGGCAACGGCTCCCCCATCGGCGCATCGGCCAACGTCATCGTCGTGGGCATGGCGGAGAAGGCGGGGCGGCCGATCTCCTTCGGCAAGTTCATGGCCTACGGCTTCCCGATCATGATCATGACGCTGGTGATCAGCACGGTTTATGTGTATCTGCGGTACTACGTGTTGCACTGGTATTGAGCCATTTTTCGCTATGCGAAAAATGAAAGGGCGCCTGCGGCGCCCGCCTCCCCTCCGGTAGGAGCCGGCTCCCGCCGGCGATCAGGCCCTTCGGGCCTGCCGCGCCCACGGCGCGGATCGCGCCACCGAAGAGCCGCCCCGCCTCCCCCTTCGTGCCAGGGATTTTCACCTCCGGGTTAAAATCCCCCCCTAATGGGCCTCGTCCCAGTTGGGGCCGGTGCCGGTGTCGACGACCAGGGGGACGGAGAGCTTCGCGGCACCCTCCATCACCTCCACGACCACCGCGCGAGTCTGCTCGATCTCCCCCTCCGGGACCTCGAGGACCAGCTCGTCGTGGACCTGGAGGAGGGGCCGGGCGGCCAGCCCCTCGTCGGCGAGGCGGTCGCGGAGGCGGACCATCGCCACCTTGATGATGTCGGCGGCGGAGCCCTGGAGCGGAGTGTTGGTCGCCATCCGCTCGGCGTTGGCGCGCACCATCCGGTTCTTCGCGTGGACCTCCGGCAGCGGCCGCCGGCGGCCCAGGAGCGTCGTGACAAAGCCGGTCTCCCGCGCCTCGGCCACGCACCGGTCGAGAAAGGCGCGCACCGTGGGGTAGCGGGCGAAGTAGGCGTCGATGAACCGCTTCGCCTCCCGCTGCGGCACGTCGATCTGCTTCGCCAGACGGAAGGGGCCCATGCCGTAGAGGACCCCGAAGTTGATCGTCTTGGCGTCGCGGCGCATGGCGTCGGTCACCTGCTCCGGCTCCAGGCCGAAGATGCGTGCCGCGGTGGCGCGGTGGATGTCCTCGCCGCGGGAGAAGGCGTGCACCAGATCCGGGTCGCCGGAGAGGTGGGCCAGGAGCCGGAGCTCGATCTGCGAGTAGTCGGCGGCCAGGAGCTGCCAGCCGGGCGGCGCGATGAAGGCGCGGCGGATCTCGCGGCCGCGCGCGGTCCGTACCGGGATGTTTTGCAGGTTCGGGTGCGACGAGGAGAGGCGGCCGGTGGCGGCGACGGTCTGGTGGAAGCGGCTGTGGATCCGGCCGTCGCCGGCGATGAGCGTCGGCAGGACCCGCACGTAGGTGTTGAGCAGCTTCGCCACCGAGCGGTACGCCACCACCTTCGCCGGCAGGGGGTGGCGGCGGCCGAGCTCCTCCAGGACCGAGACGTCGGTGGAGGGGCCGGTCTTGGTCTTCTTGATCACCGGCAGGCCGAGCCCCTCGTAGAGGACGGTGGCGAGCTGCTTCGGCGAGGCGACGTTGAAGGCCTCCCCGGCGAGGTCGTGGATCTCCCCCTCCAGGCGGGCGAGCTCCGCCTCCATGTCGGCGGCGAGCCCCTCGATCGCCTGCCGGTCCACCAGGATGCCGGTGAGCTCCATGGCGGTGAGGACCTCCTGCAGGGGCGCCTCCACCTCCTGATAGAGGTTGAGCAGGCCCCCGGCGGCGAGCTCGGTCTCCAGCCGCGGCGCCAGCGACGCCAGGGCCCGTCCCCGCGCCCCGAGCAGCGCCGCCCGCGCCGTCTCGTCGAGCTCCGCGAGCCCCTTGCGCGACTTGCCCTTGCCGAGCCCCTCCTCCTCCGACGGGACCGGCCGGTCGAGCCAGTGGCGGGCGATCGTCGCCAGCTCCGTCGGGTCCTGGCCGGCATCCAGGAGGTAGGCGGCGAGCTGGGTGTCGAAGCGGTCGATGCGGACTACCACCCCCGCTCCCGTCAGGTAGCGGAGCTGCGGCTTGAGCCGGTGGCCGAGCCACCGCCCCTTGCGGCCGCCGAGCCACGGGGCGAGCGCTGCGAGCCATGGGCCGGGGTCGCCCTCCACCAGGCCGTAGGCGGCCGCCTCGGTGGTCGCCACCTCCACGGCGCGCAAGAGCGGCGGCGCCGGTGGCGCCTCGTCGAGCCACAGGCGCAGGGCCACCTCGCCGGTGAGCCACGGGGCGAGGGCCTCGGGGGCGTCGAGGCGCGTCGCCGCCACCGCCTCGCCGTGGGGGGCGACGCCGAGGTCGCGTGCCAGGCGGGTAAACTCCAGCTCCGCGAAGAGCGCCCGCAGGGCGTCGGTGTCCATGGGGCGCGGGGTGAGCGGTATCTCGCCGAGGTCGACGTCGGTGCGGATGGTGGCGAGTTGCTTGGCCAGCCTTGCGGTCTCGGCGGAGGCGCGCAGGGCCTCGCCCCGCTTCCCCTTGATCTCGTCCGCGTGGTCCAGCAGCGACTCCAGGGAGCCGTGCTCGGCCAGCAGCTTCGCCGCCCCCTTGGCGCCGATCCCCGGCACCCCGGGGATGTTGTCGGCGGGGTCGCCGATCAGCGCCAGACAGTCGGGGACGCAGGCGGGGGGGACGCCGAATTTTTTCTCCACCGCGGCGACGTCGATTACCTCCTCCTTCATCGAGTCCCACATCTGGATCCCGTCGCCGACGAGCTGCATCAGGTCCTTGTCGCGGGTCACCAGGACCGCCGTGTCACCGTGGGCCACCGCGCCCCGCGCCAGGGTGCCCAGGACGTCGTCCCCCTCGACCCCGGGGACCGAGACCAGGGGGATCCCCATCGCCTCCACCAGCCGGTGGATATAGGGGATCTGCACCCGCAGGTCGTCGTCCATGGGCGGCCGGTGCGCCTTGTAGTCGGGGTAGAGGTCGGCGCGGAAGCTCTTCCCCTTGGCGTCGAAGACCATCACCACCCCCTCCGGCCGCCGCTCCTTGAGGAGCTTGAGGAGCATCCGCGCGAAGAGAAAGGTGGCGTTGGTGGGGATGCCGGTCGAGGTGGCGAGCCCCATCTGCGCATGAAAGGCGCGGTGCAGGTAGTAGCTCCCGTCGATGAGATAGATCTCCGCCATGGCGTCTCCTACGGCTCCGCGGTGTCTATCGTCGCACCCGGTTCCAGCCACGGCGCGATCGCCGCCCACACCGCGTCGATCCCGTCGCGCTTGACCGCGGAGACGGCAAACAGCCGCGCCTGCCGGGTCTCGGGGTCGAGGTTGAGCCCCTTGGCCACGGCGGCGAGGTGGGCGGGCCGTTGGCCGCGGGAGAGCTTGTCGGCCTTGGTCGCCACGACCCAGTGGCGGATGTGGTACTCGGCCAGCCAGGCGGCGAGCTGGCCGTCCTCGCGCGACGGCGGGTGGCGCAGGTCGACCACCTGGATGACCCCCGCCAGGGGGCCGCGGGTGCCGAGGTAGGTGCGCACCATCGGCCCCCAGGCGCGTTTGACCGCCATCGGCACCCTGGCGAAGCCGTAGCCGGGGAGGTCGACCAGGTAGTAGCGGTCGGCGACCCGGTAGAAGTGGAGCCGCTGGGTGCGGCCCGGGGTGTTGGAGGTGCGGGCGAAGCGGCGGCGGCCGATCAGGGCGTTGATGAGCGAGCTCTTGCCGACGTTGGAGCGGCCGGCAAAGGCGATCTCCGGGAGGCCGTCGTCCGGGTACTCGCTGGGCTTGGCGGCGTTCGCCGCCAGGACCACCTCCAGGCTCATCCCCCCTCCTCACGGCGGTGCGCCACCTCGACGTTGTCGATCAGCCGCACGCCGTCGCACACCGCCGCGGCGAGGAGGACCATGGCCGCGCCCGCCGCCGCCACCGGCTCCAGGGTCTCGGGGTGGGCGGCGGCGAGGTACTCCACCACCAGCCCCGCCTGCTCCAGCGCCGCCCGCCCGGCGGCGAGGGCGTCGTCAAGCGGCGCCCCCCCTGGCAGGGCGGCGATCGCTTCGCGCGTGGCGCAGAGGGTCCGGTAGAGGTTGGCGGCACGCGCCCGCCCCTCGGGGGTGAGGCGCTGGTTGCGTGAGCTCATCGCCAAGCCGTCTGCCTCGCGCACCGTCGGCAGGGTGACGATCTCCACGTCGAGGTCGAGGTCGGCCACCAGGCGGCGGACCACCAGGGTCTGCTGGTAGTCCTTGAGGCCGAAGTAGGCGGCATCCGGCTGGACGATGTTGAGCAGCTTGGTGACCACCGTGGCGACGCCGGTAAAGTGGCCCGGCCGGTGTGCCCCCTCGAAGGGCTCTGCCACCCGTCCTACCTCGATCCGGGTGTCGAAGCCGGCCGGGTAGATCTCCGCCACCTCAGGGACGAAGAGGATGTCGCAACCCGCCTGCTCGGCCATCTCCATGTCTGCTACCAGGTCGCGCGGGTACGCCTCCAGGTCGCCCGGGTCGTTGAACTGGGTGGGGTTCACGAACAGGGAGACGACCACCCGGTGGTGCTCCCGCTTGGCTTCGCGGATGAGGGCGAGGTGGCCGTCGTGATAGGCGCCCATGGTCGGCACCAGGGCGATAGAGTGGCTCGCGCGGCGGGGCCCGTGGAGGGCGTCACGGAGGAGGTGGGCGGCGCGGATGACCTTCATGGCGCGATTGTCTACACCCCGGAGGGCTCTCTAGGATCGTCGGCTTCAGCGGCCACCATGGCCGCGGCGGACTGTATCTCCCAGGAGCCCATGATGACACCCGAAGAGTGCCTTGCGGCCCACGGACGCGGCGAGCCCCTCGCCGACCTCGACCTCGCCTTCATCGACCTGACGGCCGCGGAACTCCCCGGCGTCGACCTCTCCGACACCACCCTCACCGCCTGCCACCTGGAGGGGGCGATCCTCGACGGCGGCAACCTGGAGGGGTGCTTCGCCGCCGAGGCGTATCTGGAGGGGGCGAGCATGCGGGCGGTCCGCGGGGAGCACGCCTTCTTCCAGCGGGCGCGGATGGCGCGGGTGGTGCTGGCCGGGGCGAACCTGAACGGGGCCGATTTCGGGGAGGCGGACCTGGCAGGGGCCGACCTCTCCGGTGCCGACCTCACGTCGGTGAGCCTCCTCGGGGCCGACCTCGCCGGTGCTCGGCTGGTGGGCGCTGACCTCTCCGGCTCGAACCTCAGCGGCGCCAGCCTCGCCGGCGCCGATCTCACCGGCGCCGATCTCACCGGCTGCGACCTCAGGAAGGTGAACGTCAAGGGGGCCCGCTTCGACGGTGCCACCACCGCCGAGGTCCTCTTCTACGGCACCCCCCCGTGGGGCGGCGAGGCGGATCGGCGTGACTGGGAGAAGATGCTGCCGGACGCGGAGGACGACTGAGCGCGACCCGATGGAGGCGATCGCGGGCTGGCGGAGACGGCCCGATTCGTGGAAAATGCCGCGTTTCTCGATCAACCGCTAACCCCCCACAGGAGAACCAGCCTTGGCAATCGACATTACGATCCGCATCGCCGGAGAAGGTGGCGAGGGCGTCATCAGCTCCGGTGACTTCCTCATGCAGTCCGCCGCCAGTGCCGGATTCGAGGTGATGACATTCAAGTCCTTCCCGGCCGAGATCAAGGGTGGTTACGCCCTCTCCCAGGTTCGCTTCTCGGACGACAAGATTCTCTCTCAGGGGGACGGCTTCGACATCGTCGTCTGTTTCAACGAGGAGGCGTACCAGATCAACAAGCGGCTGCTGACGCCAGGCAAGGTGCTGGTTTACGACGGCCCCGACGAGTTCGAGATCGAGGCCCACGAGGGGGTCGCCTGTTACGCCATCCCCATGAGCCACATCGCCAAGCAGGAGCTCAAGGCGTACATCTCCAAGAACATGGTCGCCATGGGCGCCGTGTGCGAGCTCTTTGGCTTTCCGGTCGACTCGCTGCGCCGGTCGATCCACGACAAGTTCATCAAGAAGTCGCAGGCGATCGTCGACCAGAACTACGCCGCCCTGGAGGCGGGCGCCGCCCACGTGCGTGACCACTACGGCAAGGACCCGACCTACACCTTCCCGGAGGCGCGCGAGGCCAAAGACGTGATCATCGTCGAGGGCAACCAGGCGATCGCCCTCGGGGCGATGGCCGCCGGCTGCCGCTACCTCGGCGCCTACCCGATCACCCCGGCGACCAGCGTCGCCATCGCCGCCTCGAAGATCTTCCCCAAGGCGGACGGCTACGTTTACCAGGCGGAGGACGAGATCGCCGGTGTCGCCTCCACCGTCGGCGCCAGCTTTGCCGGTACCAAGGCGATGACCTGCACCTCCGGGCCGGGGATCGACCTGAAGAGCGAGATGATCGGGCTGGCCGCGATGGCGGAGATTCCCCTGGTGGTCGCCGACATCCAGCGCGGCGGCCCCTCCACCGGCATGCCCACGAAGCACGAGCAGTCCGACCTCTTCATGTGCGCCCACGCGGTCCACGGCGATACCCCGCGGGCGGTCCTCGCCGCCTCCAACGTGGAGGACTGCTTCTACCGCACCATCGACGCCTTCAACCTGGCGGAGAAGTACCAGATGCCGGTCTTCCTCCTCTCCGACGCGGCCCTGTCCCTGCAGGTGGAGGCGATCCCGCGGCCGGACCTGTCGAAGATCGAGATCATCGACCGCCTCCGCTACCAGTCCAACGGCAGCGAGGAGCGGTACCAGCGGTACCAGCTCACCGACTCGGGCATCTCCCCCATGTCGCACCCGGGCGATCCGGGTGGTACCTACTGCGCCACCGGTCTTCAGCACCAGGAGAACAGCGCCCCGCGCACCTCGGTGGAGGCGTGCATCACCATGGACGACAAGCGGTGGCGCAAGATCAAAAACATCGAGGACGACATCGAGTGCACCTCCCAGGGTCCGGAGAAGGCGAAGGTCGGGATCATCTCCTGGGGGTTGACGCAGAACGCCGTGCGCGAGGCCATGGCCCGGATGCTCGCCGAGGGCATGGAGGTCGCCGCCCTCTACCCGAAGCTCCTCTATCCGGTGCCCACCAAGGCGGTGGAGGCCTTCGCCGCCCGCTGCGACAAACTGCTGCTCCCGGAGGCCAACTACCAGGGGCAGTTCGCCCAGCTCATCCGTGCGGCCACCGGTATCGACTGCATCCGCCAGAACATCTACCGGGGCGAGCCCTTCATCCCCGCGGAGATCGTCGCGCGGGTCAAGGAGCTCGGCGCGTAGTCGGCGCTCACCCACTCACGCCCATTGCGCCGGGGCTGCCCGGCGCCGGAGAACCTCATGATTCAGAACATTCTCGAAGAGAAGCTCAAGCCGAAGGCGTACTCCAGCGACATCCCGTCGCGCTGGTGCCCCGGTTGCGGTGACTTCGGCGTCACCAACGCCCTCGCCCGCGCCTTCTCCACCAACCAACTCGATCAGGAGCGCACCGTCATCGTCTCCGGTATCGGCTGCTCCTCGCGGCTGCCCCTGTGGATGGGGCCGTACGGCTTCCACACCCTCCACGGCCGCGCCCTGCCGGTGGCCGCGGGGATGAAGATCGCCCATCCGGAGCTCGACATCCTGGTCACCATGGGCGACGGCGACTGCTTCTCCATCGGCGGCAACCACTACCCGCCGGTGATGCGGCGGAACATGGATCTCACCGCCATCGTCATGGACAACCACACCTACGGGTTGACCAAGAACCAGTGCTCCCCCACCTCCCAGGTGGGCTACCCGGGCACCCTCTCCCCGGTGGGGAACGTGGATGAGCCGATGAACGTCCTCGGCCTCGCGGTGGCCAACGGCGCGACCTTCGTCGCCCAGTCCTTCTCCGGCAAGCCGAAGCACGTGATGCAGATGATCGAGGCGGGCATGAAGCATCGCGGCTTCTCCTTCATCAACGTCCTCTCCCCCTGCGTCACCTTCAACAAGCTGGAGACCTTCGAGTACTGGAAGGGGCGGATGGAGGAGGTCCCCGAGGACCACGACACCTCCGACAAGATCGCCGCCTGGAAGCTCTCCGAGCAGGGGATGCAGGGCGACGCCCTGCCCATGGGGATCCTCTACCAGGCGACCCGCCCCACCTACGAGGACCAGGTGGCGATGGTGAAGGAGAAGATGGGCTCGGTGCCCGCCGACCAGGTGGACATGGAGGCGATCTTCGACTCCATCAAGCCGGGCGCGAAATAGCGGCGGTCGGTGGCCGCTCGCCACCGGTGTGACTCCTACGGCCTCCCATCCGCGCGGGTGGGGGGCCGTTTTCGTGAACTGCCTATCCCCTGCGGTTCTCTGTGTCTCTGTGGTGATAATTGTCTTCAAGGCTTGCACCGTGACCACCTCGTGGTTCCCTCGTCCCTGTTGGCGGTATTCCCTCCTTCCAATAATTTGCCATCCTTCCGATTGCCCGTCGTCGGTCCTGAGCTACGAGAATAGGTATTTTTTTGTGATCAGGAGTCCGTCGGACTGATCGCCTCGCTCCCTCGCCACGATCGCCAAAGTTCGACAGACTCCTCGTGCGATCGGCGGACGACTCGATGATCCCGAACAACACCACCACTCCCATTGCCAGCTTCCTGCAACAGGAGTCGGCGGGGGGCATCCTCCTGTTTGTCGCCGCCGTCTTCGCGATGGTCCTGGCGAACTCCCCCCTCCACCCCCTCTACCAGCTCCTCATCGACACCCCGGTGGCGGTCCGGGTTGGCGGCCTGGAGATCGCCAAGCCGCTACTGCTCTGGGTCAACGACGGTCTCATGGCGATCTTCTTCCTGCTCGTCGGCCTGGAGCTGAAGCGCGAGCTCCTCGAAGGGGAGCTCGCCAGCGCCAGGCAGGTGGCGCTGCCCGCCCTCGGTGCTGTTGGCGGGATGGCCGCCCCGGCCGCCTGCTACATCCTCCTCAACGCCGGCGACGCCACCGCCATGCAGGGGTGGGCGATCCCGACGGCCACCGACATCGCCTTCGCCCTCGGGCTCCTCTCCCTGCTGGGGTCCCGGGTTCCGGCCGGCGTGAAGATCTTTCTCACCTCCCTGGCGATCTTCGACGACCTCGGGGCGATCGTCATCATCGCCCTCTTCTACACCCACAAGATCGCCTACGGCGCCCTGGTGGTGGTGGCCCTCTGCTGCGCCGCCCTCTTCGTCCTCAACCGGCGGCGGGTGGCGAGGCGGGGGTACTACCTCCTTGTGGGGGCGGTCATGTGGGTGGCGACCCTCAAGTCCGGGGTCCACGCCACCCTCGCCGGGGTGGTCCTCGCCATGGCCATCCCGATGAACGCCGAGGAGGCGCCCGGTGGATCGCCGGTCAGGTCTTTGGAGCACGACCTGCACGGCTTGGTCGCCTTCTTCATCCTCCCCTTCTTTGCCTTCTGCAACGCCGGCATCAACCTCCACGGGGTCACCGTGGGCCAACTCCTCCACGGTGTCCCCCTCGGGGTCGCGGTGGGCCTCTTCGTCGGCAAGCAGGTCGGCGTCTTCGGCCTCTGTTGGCTGGGGATCCGGATGGGCGTTGCCGAGCTTCCCAAGGGGTGCTCCTGGAGCGCCCTCTACGGTACCGCGGTCCTCTGCGGGATCGGCTTTACCATGAGCCTCTTCATCGCCTCCCTCGCCTTCGAGGAGAGCGGCGTCAACCTCATCTTCGATGAGCGGATCGGCATCATCGTGGGCTCCCTCGCCGCCGGCCTCCTCGGCTACGCGATCCTGCGCAAGAGCCTGCCCGCGGAGGGTTGAGGAGAGAGACACAAAGAGGCCCCACCCGGCGGTGTCGGGGTGGGGCCTCGGTCCGCGGCCGGGGCTGTTAGAGCAGCGCCCGGGCGGCCTCCAGGGCGGCGTCGTAGTTCGGCGGGTCGGTCATCTCCGGGACGTACTCGACGTACTTGATCTGGTCGTCGGCGCCGACCACGAAGACGGCGCGGTGGTCGAGCCGGTGCTCCTTGATCAGCACCCCGTAGGCGGTGCCGAAGGAGGCGTCCTTGTAGTCGGAGAGGGTCTCCACCTTGTCGATCCCGGCGACTTCGCAGAAGCGGCCCTGGGCGAAGGGGAGGTCCATGGAGATGCACAGGACCGCCACGTCGCCGAGGCCGGCGGCCTCCTCGTTGAAGCGGCGGGTCTCCTGGTCGCACACCGGGGTGTCCAGGGACGGCACCGAGGTGATGATCCGCACCTTGCCGTTGTAGGTGGAGCCCTGGACGTCGGCGAGCCCCTTGCGGACGGTGAAGTCGGGGGCGGCGTCGCCCGGCTTTAGGCCGGGGCCGACGAGGGTGAGGGGGTTGCCTTTGAGGGTGGCGACATCGGTTCGTTCCTGGCTCATGGGAGCTCCTCCTCGAAAAAAGATGTTGAACTAGGTTGCAATAAAACGGCCCCCCACGGCTCATCCGCAGGGGACCGACCGCTTTGTATAGGAGGGTAGGGGTCTGCGCCAGCCGCTTCCCCGGCCACCATCCCGGCGCTAGAGTGGCAACTGGAGGTACGGCGGTGACCACCACCCTCTACATCGGAGACCTGCCCCACGGGGCGTGCGAGGCGGAGGTGCGGGAGCTCTTCTCGCCCTACGGTCCCCTCCACCGGGTCCACCTCTTCGAGGACCGTGACACCGGTAGGCCGTGCGGCTTTGGCCTGGTGGAGATGGACGCGGAGGATGCCCTGGCGGCGATGGAGGCCCTCGACGGCCTCGAGCTCGGCGGCCACCACCTGCGGGTGAACGACGCCGCCGACCGCGGCATGGGACGGGTGCCGGGTGGCTGGTAGGGCAGTGGTTGGCGGTCAGCTAACAGCTTTCAGAGGATCAGCGGAAACAGGATGGGGTTACCAGACCGTAGGGTCGGCTTCAGTCGACCGACGCCGTCATCTCAAGAAATGCCGATTGCCCTTAGCTCATGACCGGCGATGGGCAATCGGAGAGAGGGCAAGATCCCGGGGGGAGGGGAGACCGCCAACAGGGACGAGGTAGTCACGAGGTGATCACGGCGCGAGCCTGGAGGGTGATCTCACCACAGAGATAGAGATACAGAGGGCACAGAGAACTGCAAAGGAGAGGTGCGGTCCTCCTCTTGGGCCTCGCGACGGAGCGCCACGGGGTTGCCGTGCAAGAGGACGGCGCAAGATCGTGCTGTTTTCTGATGGAGTTCTCTGTGCCCTCCGTGCCTCGCGGCTCATCCACGGACGATGCAGGAGCACGGCGAGCCTGCGGGCCACCGCCACGGCCGCGCGCTTCTTGGCGTTCTTGCCGCCCCGCTCCA
>JAJRSX010000162.1 GCA_024278555.1 bacterium
TACTGCTTGATTCGCGGATCTCGGCCCGGATCGCGCCCCGTTCTTCGTTACATAGGCCCGCGTAGCGCTCGAACGGGTCGCAATCCGGACTCGAGCCCGCTTTCCCTCGCAACGATCGCATAAGTCCGACAGACTCCTAGCTCAGCCAAGTTGGAGGAATACGGCAAAACCGGAACACGAAACCACGAAAGGGGGAGAGCACGAAAAACAACCGATTGAATTCTTTCGTGTTTTCAACTTGTCGTGCTTTAGTGTCCCCATCGGGCTCATCCACCTGAGCTATAAGGTTTGGCACTTCCCCCCATGGACCACGGCGACGTCCTCACCGCCCACCTGAGCCGGTGGCAGGCCGAGTTCGGCCCCTCACTCCGCGGGGAGGTGCGCGATGGGGCGGTGTGGTTGCACGGCGAGGTGGCGGATCACGGACGGCGTCAGGCCCTCGCCGAGGCCGCCGGCGCCGCCCTCCCGGACCAGGTGGTGGTCAACGCGGTCACCGTCGCCTGCGACGAGCCGGTGGACGACGCGGTGATCCTTCGCTACCTCCACGCCGCCTTGGTGAACGCCGCGGAGGTTACCGTGGAGACCTTCACCGTGGAGGTGGGCGGCGGGGTGGTGAGCCTGATCGGTGAGGTGGGAAGCCGGGCGGAGCTCGCCGCCGCGGTCGATGCGGCGGCGGCGATTCGTGGCGTCCGCCGGGTCACCTGCCTCCTGCGCCTCGCCCCGGATGCCCAGCGGCGTGACCTGCGGATCGTCGAGCAGGTGATCGAGCGCCTCTGCTTCACCCCCGGCGTCGACGACCGGCTCATCCGGGTGATGGCCACCGAGGGGGAGGTGGTCCTCCTCGGGCGCGTCGCCGACGCCACCCAGGCAGAGCAGGTAGAGCGCCTCGCCGGAGAGATCGACTGGGTCACCGCGGTCCGCAACCGGTTGGAGGTCGACCGGCGGTAGCTGGGGATCCCACGCCACGGCTCCGGTCCACGGTAGGAGCCGGCTTGCAGCCGCGACCCCACGACCTCGGGCCGTGGCCGGCCCCGTGGGCCGGAATCGAAGGTACAACCCCCTCCTACCCTACCGCGCCGGCTACGGCTTCTTCCCCTCGGCGGGCACGACGGGCGGCGCCTCCGGGGCGGGGGTCGCCTCCGGGGCGGGCGCCTCGGGCGTGGTCGCGGCCGGCGTGGACGCCTCGGGCGCGCCACCCTCAGCGGGCGGCGTCTTGGTGGCCATCTCCTCCATCGCCTTCTGGAGATCGCCGGGGCTGGGGGTGGTGGCCGGGGCGGTGATCGGCGCCACCGGGGTCTCCTCGACCACCGAGGTGGTGGAGCCGCGCGACGCCATCAGGGCGAGGACCATGGAGGTGACCATGAAGGCGACGGCCACCCCGGCGGTGAGCTTGTTCATGAAGTTCGCCGGCCCCTCGCCGCCGAACATCGCCTGGCTGCCGCCGAAGACGGCGCCGACATCCGCCCCCTTGCCGGCGTTGAGCAGGACGATGATGACCAGGGCGAAGCAGACGATGACGTGAACGGTGATCAGAAAGGGGATCATGGTGTTCCTTCTCCGAGGGCCTCGGAGAGCCCCGCTTGTAGCTCATCGAGGCGAAACGGCTTGACCACCACCGCCCGCCCCTGTTTTGAATGGGAAAGTCGATCCGCCGCCACCACGTCGCCGGTGGCGACCACCACCGGCATCTGCGGAAACCGCTCCTCCAGAAAGGCGAGGAGCTTGCCGCCCGGGGTGCCCGGCATCATCAGGTCGGTGATCACCGCCCGGAAGCCGCCCCCGTGCTGGCCGAGACGCTCCGCGGCCGCGCCGCCGTCGTTGGCGGTCTCGCAGTCATAGCCGAGCGCCGCGAGCATCCTGGTCGCCAAGGTACGCATCATTGGGTCGTCGTCGACCAGCAGAATCCGCTCAGCCATGGCTCCCTCCGTACCGCCTCGGCTCCCCCCGCGGCAGGACGGACTATTGTGCGGTCTCCGCCACGCCGTCGGCAAGGATCACCACCCGGTCGCCGTGCACCTCGGCAAAGCCGCCGGTAATCTGGAACCGCTGCTCGTCCCGCCCCTGGCGGACCACCACCGGCCCCTCAAGGAGGGTGGAGAGAAAGGCGGTGTGGCCCGGCAGGATGCCGAACTCGCCGGCCCCACCCGGGCCGACGACGCTGTCGGCCTCGCCCGAGAAGACCTCGCCGGTCGGGGTGACGATCGCCACCTCCACTAGACCGCCTCCTTCATGGTGTCCGCCTTGGCGATCGCCTCTTCGATGTTGCCGACCATGTAGAAGGCGTTCTCCGGCAGGTCGTCGAACTCACCCTGGACGATCCGCTTGAACCCGTGGATCGACTCCTTCAGGGGGACGAACTTGCCCGCCATGCCGGTGAAGGTCTCGGCGACGAAGAAGGGCTGGGAGAGGAACTTCTGCAGACGACGGGCGCGCGCCACCACCAGCTTGTCCTCGTCGGAGAGCTCGTCGATGCCGAGGATGGCGATGATGTCCTGGAGTGCCTTGTACCGCTGGAGGGTCTCCTGGACCTCGCGCGCCACCTCGTAGTGCTCCTGACCCACCACCTGCGGATCGAGGATCCGGGAGGTGGAGTCCAGGGGGTCGACCGCCGGGTAGATGCCGAGCTCGGCGATCTTTCTGGACAGGACGGTGGTCGCGTCGAGGTGGGAGAAGGTGGTCGCCGGGGCCGGGTCGGTGAGATCGTCCGCCGGCACGTAGACCGCCTGGATCGAGGTGATCGAGCCGTCCTTGGTGGAGGTGATGCGCTCCTGCAGGTTGCCCATCTCGGTCGCCAGGGTCGGCTGGTAGCCCACCGCCGACGGCATCCGGCCGAGGAGCGCGGAGACCTCGGAGCCAGCCTGGGTGAAGCGGAACATGTTGTCGATGAAGAGCAGGACGTCCTGGTGGCGCTCGTCGCGGAAGTACTCGGCGACGGTCAGGGCCGACAGGGCGACGCGCAGGCGCGCCCCCGGCGGCTCGTTCATCTGGCCGTAGATCAGCGCCGCCTTGTCGATGACCCCGGACTCCTTCATCTCGTTCCACAGGTCGTTGCCCTCACGGGTCCGCTCGCCCACGCCGGCGAAGACCGAGTAGCCGCCGTGGGAGGTCGCGACCGCGTGGATCAGCTCCATGATGAGGACCGTCTTGCCGACCCCGGCACCGCCGAACAGGCCGACCTTGCCGCCCTTGGAGTAGGGGGCGAGGAGGTCGACGACCTTGATGCCGGTCTCGAAGATCTCGGTGGAGGTCTCCTGGTCGGCGAAGGAGGGGGCGGCGCGATGGATGGGCCAGCGGGTGTCACCCTTCACCTCGCCGAGCTGGTCCACCGGCTCGCCGATCACATTGACGATCCGACCGAGCGCACCCTCGCCCACGGGAACGGTGATCGCGCTGCCGGTGTCGACAACCTTCATCCCGCGCACCAGGCCGTCGGTGGAGGACATGGCGACGCAGCGCACCGACTCCTCCCCGAGGTGGGTCTCCACCTCCAGGACCAGGTGGATCCCCTTCTCGTCGTCGTCGATGCGCAGGGCGTTCAGGAGCGGCGGCAGGGCGCCTTCCGGGAAGCGCACATCGACCACCGCGCCGATGATCTGGGTGATGGAGCCGGTCGTGTTGGGCGTCGTCATGGTTCTCCTCGTCAGCTGTGCAGCGTGTCGTTTTGTCGTGGTCCCGTGCGGCCGGAGGCCCTTAGGAAGAGGCGAGCGCCTCGGCGCCGCCGACGATCTCCAAGATCTCCTTGGTGATGATTGCCTGGCGGGCACGGTTCATGGTCAGGGTGAGCGATCGGATCAGCTCGTCGGCGTTGTTGGTGGCGGCGTCCATGGCGGCCATCCGCGCCGAGTGCTCACTCGCCTCCGACTCGAACAGGGCGCGCAGGACACGATTGGCCACGTAGCGCGGCAGCAGATCCGCGAGCAGCGCCGCCTCGCCGGGCTCGAAGAGGTAGGAGGCCTCGCCGCCCGCCTCGCCCTCCTCCGCCTCGGGGACGGGCACAGGCAGGATCGGCTCCAGGGTGGGGACCTGGGAGATCGCCGATTTGAAGGTGTTGAAGGCGAGGATGAGCTGATCCGTCTCGCCCCCTTCGTAGGCGGCAATGGGACCGGCCACCAGCTCGCGAGCGAATTCCGGGGTGACGTGACCACCCATCCCCTCGTGGTCCGCGACCACCTTGTGGCCGCGCTTGCGCAAGAAGTCGCGCCCCTTGCGCCCCACCGCGATCACCTCGTACCGGCCCTCGGCGTGGCCCTTGATATGCGTCTCCACCGCCCGCAGGAGCTGGCTGTTGAAGCCGCCGCACAGGCCGCGGTCGGAGGTCATGACGATCATCGTGGCGCGCTTCACCGGCCGCTGCTCCAGCAGGGGGTGGGCGGCCTCGGCGCCGGCAGCGGCGAGGTGGCGCACCAACGCCTCCAGCTTGGCGGCGTAGGGACGCGCACCGAGCACCGCGTCGTGGGCACGTCGCATCTTCACCCCGGCGATCATCTTCATCGCCTTGGTGATCTGCTGCGTGCTCTTGACACTGGTGATCCGGGTACGGATGTCCTTGAGAGAGGGCATGGAGAGGGGCTTTCAGCGATCAGCGTTCGGTGGCCGGCTTTCGAGCTAGGCGGTGAAGGTCTGCTTGAAGGCGGTGATCGCCTCGCGCAGCGCCTTTTCCGTGTCGTCGTCGATCTTCTGCTGCTCGCGGATGGTGTCGCGGATCTGGGCGTGGCTCGCCTTCATGTGGGCGATGAGGGCGTCGGCAAAGGGGCCGATCTTGTCCACCGGCAGGTCGTCCACCAGGCCGTTGGTGACCGCGAACAGGGAGATCACCTGGTCTTCCACCGGCAGCGGCTGGTACTGGCCCTGCTTGAGGATCTCGACGGTGCGTTCGCCGCGGGCAAGCTGCGCCTGGGTGGTGGCGTCCAGGTCGGAGCCGAACTGGGCGAAGGCGGCGAGCTCGCGGTACTGGGCGAGGTCGAGACGCATGGAGCCGGCCACCTGCTTCATCGCCTTCACCTGCGCGGCACCGCCGACGCGGGAGACCGACAGGCCGACGTTGATCGCCGGCCGTACCCCCGAGTAGAAGAGATCGCTCTCCAGGAAGATCTGGCCGTCAGTGATCGAGATGACGTTGGTGGGGATATAGGCGGAGACGTCGTTCGCCTGGGTCTCGATGATCGGCAGGGCGGTCAGGGAGCCGGCGCCGAGCTCATCCGAGAGCTTCGCGGCGCGCTCCAACAGGCGCGAGTGGAGGTAGAAGACGTCGCCCGGGTACGCCTCGCGACCCGGCGGCCGGCGCAGCAGCAGGGAGAGCTCACGGTAGGCCACCGCCTGTTTGGAGAGGTCGTCGTAGACGATCAGGGCGTGCTGGCCGTTGTCCCGGTAATACTCGCCGATGGCGCACCCGACGTAGGGGGCGATGTACTGCAGGGGCGCCATCTCCGAGGCGGTGGCGGAGACCACCGTGGTGTACTCCATGGCCCCGGCCTTCTCCAGCGACTCCACCACCCGCGCCACGGTGGAGCGCTTCTGGCCGATCGCCACATAGATGCAGAAGACCGGCTTGTCGGTCTCGTGGGTCCCCTTCTGGTTGATGATCGCGTCCACCGCCACCGCCGTCTTGCCGGTCTGACGGTCGCCGATGATCAGCTCGCGCTGGCCGCGGCCGATCGGCACCAGGGCGTCGATCGCCTTCAGCCCCGTCTGCAGCGGCTCGTGGACCGATTTACGTGCGACGATGCCGGGGGCGACGACGTCGATGTTGCGGGTCTCGGTGGAGTCGATCGGCCCCTTGCCGTCGATCGGCTGGCCGAGGGCGTTGACCACCCGCCCCTGCATCGCCGGCCCCACCGGGGTCTCGATGATCCGCCCAGTGCGTTGCACCCGGCACCCCTCCACCACCTCACGGCTCTCGCCGAGGAGGACCGCGCCGACCGTGGATTCCTCCAGGTTCAGCGCCACCCCCATCACCCCGTCGGGGAGCTCCAGGAGCTCGCCGGACATGACGTGGTCGAGGCCGTAAATCTGGGCGATACCATCACCCACGGAGATCACGGTCCCGGTCTCGGTGACCTGGACCTCGCTGTCGTACTCCTCGATCTGCTTCTTGATCAGCTCACTAATCTCTGCGGCCTTCAGCTCCATGCTTCCTCCGTTCGCGCCCCATTGGCGGCGAGTCAACCCGCAGCCGATGTGCGGTCCGTACTTTTTTTCAGACGCCTACTCAGCAAGAAGGTGCGCCCGCAGCCCCTTGAGGCGGCCGCGGACGGACCCATCGATCTCTTCACTACCGACATGCACCACCATGCCGCCGATCAGGCCGGGCCGTACCTCCACCTCGACCTCCACATCTTTGTCCAGGCGGCCTCCAAGGCGACGTGCCACCTCGGCGACCTCACCTTCGGCCAGGGGTCGGGCGCTCTCCAGGGCCACCCGCTCCACCCCGCGCCGGGCGTCATAGGCACGGCGGAAGGCGTCGGCAATCGCCGGGAAGAGCTGCAGGCGACGGTTCTTCAACACCACCCCGAGAAAGCGGCGCATCAGGTCGGAGAGGCCAAGCCCCTCAACCATCTCCGCCACCACCTTCTCCTTCGCCTCCACCGGCTGGACCGGGTTCGCGAGGAATCGATCGAGTCCCGGCGTGGCGTCGAAGAGGGCCTCGACCCGCGCCACCTCACCATTGACGGCGTCGACCGCCTCGGCGGCGCCGGCGAGGTCGAGGAGGACACCGGCATAGAGCTGATCCGGAGAGGTAGCCATGGTCAGGAAAGGGTCTCCTCGACCAGACGATGCTGGTCGTCATCAGTAATCGACTCGGCGATCAGCCCCTCGGCCGAGGCCACCGCCCGCTCCACCACCGCCTGGCGCAGCTCCACCACGAGATGCTTCTCCTCTTGCTCCGCCATCACCTGGACCTGATGGGCCAGGCGTGTGGCCTGGGCGCGGCTGGCGCTCAAGATCTGCTGCGCCTCCGCCTCCCCATCGGTATCGCCCGCCGCGAGGAGCTCCGCAACCTCCTCCTCCTGGTGGCGAATACGCTCCTGGATCGCCGCCAGCCGCTCCTTCGCCCGTTGCAGCTCGCGACCACTGGCGGAAAGATCATCCTCAATCGCGGCGCGGCGGCGCTCAAAGAAGTCGCTCAGGGAAAAGACCCGGGTAAAGATCCACACCAGCACCGCGACGACGATCGCAAAGTTCACCAGGCGACCGACAATGTGGCCGCCGCTCCCCTCCTCCGCCGCCCACGCCGGGGCCGCGACCAAAAGGATCACCGTCCACAAGAGGGGCAACACACGGCTCATACCGCCCTCCCGAGTGCCTTGTTGGCAATCTCCTGGGCCAACGCCGCCTCGCTCGCGGCGAGCTCCTGGATCAGTGCCTGGCGGCGGCGGTCCAGCTCCGCGGCGTGGCGCGCCAACTCCGCCTCCGCCTTCTCCTTCGCCTGCGCCACAATTGCCTCGGCCTCGGCCACCGCCTTGGCGCGGTGCTCCTGATAACGGCCCCGCGCCTCCGATCGGGCCACCGCCAGATCGGCTTCATAGGAGGCCATCAGCTCCGCCCCCTGCTCCTCCACCGACTCCACCTGATCCCGCGCCCCCGCCGTCTTTTTCCGCCGCTCCTCCAGCACCCGAAGGATCGGACGGTAGAGCACCAGGTTCAGGACGAAGAGGAGAATCAGAAAGTTCACCGCCTGAATAAAGAAAGATACGTTGAGCTCGATCATCGTCTCACCTGTCTCGTTCGGTGGTCGTCCTCTCCGGCCACCACCACGCGAAAGAGCGGCGCACTATACAGATCGGCGCCGGGAAAAGCGAGATCTTTCTTCCGGGGCGGCGCAACGGAACGCCACCATGGGGACTGATCAAGGGGCAAACCGGGTTGACGGTGGCACCCTCGGAGGAAAGCGGGCTACCATTCGCGCCGCTCCGAGGAGGAGTGGCCGAGCGGTCGAAGGCGGCGGTCTTGAAAACCGTTGTGGCGCGAGTCACCGGGGGTTCAAATCCCTCCTCCTCCGCCAGCGCAAACCGATCTATACTGCCCACCGGCCCGCGAGCGGGTCCGACCCACGGAGAGATGACCGAGAGGCCGAAGGTGCTCGCCTGCTAAGTGAGTGTGGCGAAAGCCACCGAGGGTTCAAATCCCTCTCTCTCCGCCAGCCGCCCTGGTGGAACCCACCCACCTCCCCATACAATGAGCCTCAGGCGGCGCCTGGCGCCGCCTTTTCTCACCCCACGCGCCCGTGGCTCAGCTGGATAGAGCATCGGACTACGAATCCGAGGGTCGCAGGTTCGAATCCTGCCGGGCGCACCAGAAAAGCTAAGGGGCTGTCGAGATCCTCGGCAGCCCTTTTTTTATGGGGGTGACCATCGAGAACGTCCCCCCCTGGTGGCCTCATCCCGGAGGTCTAGACCCGAAGAGTGGAATGTCTGGGTGGGGGAGAATCGTGGAGCAACGCAGGTGCTCCCTTCCTCTCCCCGGCGATGAATAGACCGCGATGGATGGGAGATAGTTTTTGCAATCTGGGAACCCATTCCCGTATTGCAAGACATGATCTCTCGCATCTGCGCTCGGCAGGTCCGTGACAAGCTCGCCAGGTATCCGGCTGTTGGGATCCTCGGGCCGCGCCAGTGCGGCAAGACGACCCTCTCGCGCCGCTTGCGCGGGGTCTACTTCGACATGGAGAGCGCCGGGAACGAGGCGCGCCTCGACGCCGAGTGGGAGGCCCTGGCGGCGGGAAGGCGGCTGGTGGTGGTCGACGAGGCGCAGCAGGCGCCGTGGGTCTTCTCGCGCCTACGGGGGACCATCGACGCCGACCGTAAGCGTAACGGCCGGTTCCTCCTCCTCGGATCCGTCTCCCCGGCGCGGATGAAAAACGTCTCCGAGTCCCTGGCCGGGCGGCTTGGTCTGGTGCGCATGACTCCCTTCATCTTGCCCGAGCTCAAGGTCTCCTCGCTGGACGATCTCTGGCTCCGCGGCGGCTATCCCGACGGCGGTATCCTGGACGCGACGATGTTCCCCGGGTGGCAGGAGGATTACCTGGAGACGCTGGCTACGCGCGACCTGCCCACGTGGGGGCTTGCCGCCAAACCGAAGCAGACGATGCGGTTGCTGGCGATGCTCGCGGCGCTACACGGCCAACCTCTCAACGCCTCACAACTCGGTGCGGCCCTGACGCTCAATCACAAGACGGTCCTCAGCCATTGCGACTTCCTGGAGGGGGCCTTCCTGATCCGCCGTCTTGAGCCGTACTTCACCAACATCAAGAAGCGGCTGGTGAAGCGACCTCGCGTCTACTGGCGCGACAGCGGTCTGTTGCACGCCCTGATGAACGTCACCGATCTGGAGCACCTCTACCGCCAGCCGTGGCTGGGCCAGAGCTGGGAGGGTTTTGTTATCGAGCAGACCCTGGCGACCCTCGCCGCGGCCGGCAAACGGGCGCACCCGTACTTCTTTCGTACCTCCGACGGCCACGAGCTGGACCTGGTGCTTGACTGGGGCAGCGCTCGCTGGGCGATCGAGATCAAGCTCACCAGCAACCCGTCGACGGAGATGGTCGAGCGGCTGCATAAGAGCGCTGACATGATCGACGCCGACCGGCGCATCCTCGTCTGTCGCATCGCCGGCAAGATCGAGACCGAACGGCTCCTCGTGACCCACCCCTCCGGCTGGCTCCGGTCGCTGGCTCGGTGAGGGGTCTCTTCGCGCGATTCCATGTGACGCACACTCTCCGTGCAGTGGTGGCGCCAGGCCTCTCGCGTTCCGGCTTCCTGCCGCCGTTAACCCGCGGACCGGGGTGGGATGCCGGGTGGTTCGTCAGCCGCCGGTTACCCGCGCCGCGTCGGCGAGGAGCTCGGCCGGGTGGCGGGCGGCGCGGCCGGTGAGGTGGCGGATCTGGGCGCGGCAAGAGGTGCCGCTGGCGACCACCACCGCCTCCGGCGTGGCCGCGATGGCGGCGGTGAGGCGGCTCGCTACCGCCACCGACAGGTCGTAGTGGTCGCGCTGGTGGCCGAAGGCGCCGGCCATGCCGCAGCAGCCCGCCTCGGTCTCGGTGAGGGGGCCGCAGCGGCAGAGGAGGGCGCGGGTGGCGGCAGGGTCGGCGGCGACGCGGCCATGGCAGTGGGGGTGCAGCAGCAGGGGCGCCGTCCCTTTCGTGAGGAGGAGGTCGCCCGCCTCGGCCACCGGCAAGAGCAGCGCCTCCAGGGTGGTGACCGCCGCGGCCACCGCCCTGGCCTCCGGGGTATCGAGGAGCTCCAGGGCGTCGCCCCCGAGCATGGAGGCGCACGACGGCTCCAGGACCACGATCGGCTCACCCCGCTTGGCAAAGGGGGCGAGGCGGCCGACGGCCGCCGCCGCCAGGGTGGCGGCGATCTCCAGCGCCCCCTGGCTGAAGGCGGGGCGGCCGCAGCACCCCTCCTCCACCACCGCCACCTCGAAACCGGCGGCGGAAAGCAGCGCCACGGCCGCCCGGCCGACCCCGCCGTCGAGGTTGCGGTCGAGGCAGTCGTGCCACAGGGCGACCCGGCCGCGGGGCGCGGCCGCCGGCA
>JAJRSX010000012.1 GCA_024278555.1 bacterium
GACGAGCAGATCCTCGCCGGGATCTACAGCCGCATCGCCGCCACCTATGAGGAGCGCAAGGTGTGGGATCGTGCCCAGGCGTGGCAGGAGAAGGCGCTGCGCATTCGCACCCGGCTTACCGACCCGCACGGCATGGCGGCGTGCCACGAGCACCTCGGGCTGATCGACATCGGCCGCGGCGACCACCAGGCGGCGATCACCCACCTCGACGAGGCGATCGCCCTGCGCGAGCGGGCCGAGGACGTGCGCGGCGCCTCCGACGCCTACCTCCAGATTGCCCGTGCACACCACAAGCTCGGCAACCTCGACGAGGCGCGCGACGCGCTCATCAAGGCCCTCGAGGGGTACGAGATGCGCAAGGAGAAGCCGCTCATCGCCGCCACCTACCAGCGTCTCGGCGCCGTGCACGCGGCGCGGGGCGAGGCCAAGGAGGCGGCCGAGGCGGTGAAGCGGAGCCTGGCAATTCGCAACGAGCTTGGCGACATGGAGGGGATGGCCGCCAACCAGGGGCAGCTCGTCCGCCTCGCCGAGCAGCAGGGCGACGCCGGGGCGGCGGTGGAGGCGGCGATCCAGTCCTTTGCGCTCCTGAGCCGCATCGCCTCGCCGCGCGCCCAGCTCGCCGCCCACGAGCTCCGCCGTTTGCGCGCCGCCCTCGGCCCGGAGCGGTTCGACGGCGAGTGGCAGCGCCTCGCCGGCGACACCGCCATGCCGGCGTGGCTGGCCAGTTAGAAACCACCACGCCCCTCCTCTCCCTCTCCTCGATCTTCCACACCACCATGCCCTCGACCTGGCGTTTTCTCGACCTTGGCCGTCTCTCCGCCCTCGATGCCGTCTCCATCCCCGAGGGGATGGTTGCCGGGGTCACCGCCGGTGAGCCCGATACCCTCGCCGTCTACGTCCCCACCAAGCCGTTCGTCACCGTCGGTCGGGAGGAGCAGGTTCGGCAGGCGGTCGACCTCGACTACTGCGCCGCCCACGACATCCCGGTGGTGCGTCGGACGACGAACGGCGACGCCCTCTACACCGACGAGGGGCAGTTCAACTTCGTCATCGTCCACCGGCTGAGCGGCGCGCCCCACGGTGACGGCGTCGCGCTCTTCGAGACGTGGTTGCAGCCACTCATCGACGCCTGCAGGGAGTTCGAGGTGGAGATCCGCTTCCAGCCGTACAACCGCCTTGTCCGTAGCAACTACGACATCGGCGGCGCCCACGCCCTCATCCGCGACGGCGTCCTCCTCCTCTCCGCCTACCTGTCGGTCAACGCCAGCGAGTCGATGGCGAAGGCGGCCCTCGGGATTACCAAAGACGACCCGCGCAACCGCGCCCTCACCTCCCTGCGCCATGAGTACGAGGGCCACGCCCCCCCGGAGCCCCTGGAGATCCGCAGGGCCCTCGGTCGCGCCTTCCACAAGGGCAAGGAGATCGCCTTCGAGGAGGGCAGCCTCACCACCCCGGAGATGCTCGCCGCCGCCGAGGCGCGCAACCGGTTCGAGTCGGATGCGTGGACTTTCGAAGTCGACGAGGCCGCCGCCAAGGTCGCCGCCACCCCGGAGGGGAAGGGGATCCGCGTCTGGCACAACCAGCGGCGGAACGAGGGGTGCGCCCTCGACCTCACCATGGTCACCGAGGGGGGGCACACCATTCGCGACATCGCCATCACCGGCAACGCCCTCTTCCTGCAGGAGGACGGGATGCAGCAGGTGGTGGGCTGCCTGCGCGACTGCTACCTCAACCCCCCCACCGTCGGCGAGCGGATCCTCGACCTCTACGACCTGCACCAGCTGGTGAGCCCCGGCACCAACGCCGCCGACTTCCTGATCCTGATCGGCGACACCATCGACAAGATGGCGCCCGGACGGCACTGAGCACCCTGCACGCGCTCACAATGGTCCTGCGGGCCGTACGGCGACCCTGCCTTGGCAGGGACGGGAGGTGACCTTCGGGTTTGGCAGTCGGGCCGTGTCGGCCTCATCATGCGGCCTGCAGGGCCGTCCGGCCCTCATCCCTCACCCCCCACCCCTGCGAGCGCAGCGAGCCTCCCCATGGACGCCATCCCCAAGGCAGAGCTCTTCCGCAAGATCGGCTTCGGCGGCGACCCCGCGGAGGCCGAGTGGGTCCTGGAGGCCGCCGGCCTGAGCCGGCCGGCAAAGAGGGCGATCCATCCCGACAAGCTCGATGCCGCGGCCGAGGCCCTCGCCGCCGCCTTCTGTTGGGTGTGCAACCGCGGCGACTGCCAAGAGGAGGCGACGGAGATCGCCGCCGGCCGCACCGTCGTCCCCGCCGCCGACCCCTCCCAGTGTCAGGTGTGCGGCGGCTCGGTGAACCAGCGGACGATTGACGCGATGGTGGTCGCGTGCCGTAAGCGCGGCTGGGGTCGCATCTGCGTCGTGGGCGGCTCGCCCAACGCCCGCGACGAGGTCAAACGGTGCCTCGATAGCCGCCTGGCCCTGCGTGCCCTCGACGGCACCATCGCCCGCACCTTGAAGCAGGCGCGCGCCGACCTCGCCTGGGCCGACGTCGTGGTGGTGTGGGGCTCCTCTCAGCTCGACCACAAGGTCTCCAACCTCTACACCGGCCCCAAGGTCGTCACCCTCCACCGCCGCTCCATCCAGGAGCTCGCCACCGAGGTGAAGCGGGCGGCAGGGGGGTAGCTTTCAGCGAACAGCTTTCAGCGGTCAGCGAACAGCTTTTCAGCGGAGGGGCCGGGGGGGCGGTGGAGAATGGGGGGGCGGTGGCACCACGGTCCTGGCTTCGCTTGTTGAGAGGAGCAGCGGAAATCGCAATGCAGTCCAAGTACGGCGTCGCTCCACGCCTCGGCTGGGAGGTGGCGGGCTCCCGGAAGGGATTTTTCACCACAGAGACCCAGAGGGCGCAGAGAACTCCATCAGAAAACAACAGGCTGCTGCGATCCCCAGCGGGTGGTCCGGGGTGGGTGGGAGGGGGTTGTACCCCAGATTTCCGCCCCTTCGGGCCGGCGGAGCCTTCGGCCCCGGGTCGCGGGTGCAACCCGCTCCTACCCATCCTAGATCGCCGGCGCCGATCTCCGCGCCGGGGGCAGGGGGCCTGAAGCATTCGGAAGAACGAGCAATCCGATGGTCTTCACCACCAGCGACGCCTCTGCCCCCAAAGGCGAGGTCTGGAGCCGACGATCCAGGCCTTCCGCGATCGGCTCTCAGCGTTCAGCGAACAGCTTTTAGCGGAGGGGGGCGGGGGGCCGGTGGAGAGGGGGGTTGCGGTGGCACGATCGTTCGGGCTTCGCTTGTTGAGAGGGGACGCTGTTTCCGCTGACCGCTGACCGCTGACCGCTGACCGCTGACCGCTGACCGCTGACCGCTGACCGCTGACCGCTGACCGCTGACCGCTGACCGCTGACCGCTGACCGCTGAC
>JAJRSX010000163.1 GCA_024278555.1 bacterium
CCCCGGCCCCACGGGCCGGCCGCGCCGGCGGCGCGGATCGCGGGTGCAACCCGCTCCTACCGCCCCCCCTCCCGGGCGCGCCCTTTCCGTGTCTTTCCGTGGATTCCGTGGCTCAAATGGCCTTCCCTGCCCCGCCATCCCCCGGCCCACCACCGGCGACACCGCCCCCCCCCGCCTGCCTCCCCCTCCCCACCCCCGCCGTTCTCCGCCTCTCCGCGCGTGAATCCAACCGACGATTATGGGTGAGCCGGTGCTGTTGACACCGGGCGCCGGTTTTGTGGGAGGCTTGGCCGGTGTGGCGGCGCGCGGCCGACCACGGGGCGGGAGACGCCAGGGACGGTGGAACGGGAGGTAGGCGATGGGCGGTCAGCAGATGCGAGAGAGTGATCAGGGCCCGCGGCGTCGGCGCGGCTATATCCGCCACCCGGTGGAGATCCCCCTGGCGGTCAATGCCCACGCCTGGGAGCAGCCGGCCACCGCCCACGACCTCGGCCACGGCGGCATCCGTTTTCTGGCGGCGGGAATGGTGGAGCCGGGGACGTGGCTCACCCTCTCCTTCAGCAGCCTCGACGGGGCGCCCCAGGTCCACGCCCGGGTCATCTGGTGCCAGGCGGTGGAGGGGGACGGCTACGAGGTCGGGGCCGCCTTCCCGGCGGAGGCGGATCGGATGCGCGCCCGGATGATGGAGCAGGTGGTCGCCATCGAGCGGTACCGCGAACGGGTGGAGAGGGAGGAGGGGCGGGTGCTCGCCCCGGAAGAGGCCGCCCGCGAGTGGGTGAACCGCAACGCGGGCAAGTTCCCGACCTGAGCGTCTCTCCCGCCTGTTTCCTCCCGCGCGAGGCGCCGGAGACGCCGGGGCTCGGCAGCGATGAGGCCCTGCTGATCCTCTGGCCGCGCTACCGGAAGAGGTTGCCCGGGCACAGGAGCCCGTCCGGGTCGAGCGCCTCGCGGGTGCGGCGCATCGCCGCGATGCCCGCCTCGCCCACCATGCGCGCCAGGTAGCTTCGCTTGAGCTTTCCGATGCCGTGCTCGGCGGAGACGGTGCCGCCGAGGTTGAGGGCGAGGTCGACGAGCTGGTCGTAGACCGCCCGCGCCCGCGCCAGCTCCCCCTCGTCCTCGGGGAGCAGGTTGTAGTGGATGTGGTTGTCGCCGATGTGGCCGAAGCCGACGGCGCGCACGCCGCCGTCGCGCAGGAGGTCGCGCGCCCCGTGGAGGTAGTCGAGGAGGCGCGCGTCCGGGACCGCCATGTCGCAGCTCACCTTGCGCAGGCCGGTGCGGGCGATGGTGGCGTTCATCTCGGTGGGGATCCGGTAGCGCAGGGCCGCCAGCGCCTCCTTCTCGCCGGCGGTGCGGGCCCAGATGTGGGCCCCGTCACAGCCGCCGAGGGCGTCCGTCACCTCCTGCCACTCGGCGAGGCGCGCGGTGGTCGACGCGCGGGAGGTCGGCTGCTCCACCATCACCGCTGCGGCGCCCGCCGGCAGGGGGGAGAGCTCCGGCCGCAGGAGGTCCACCGCCAGGGGGTCGAGGTATTCGAGGATGGTGGTCCCCCACCGCTCCTCGATCGGGCCGGTGGCGCCCCGGGCGCGGTCGCGGATCGCCACCACCGCCTCCCAGCAGGACGCCTCGTTCGGGAAGAAGAGGAGGCCGGCGAGGGTCTCCTCGGGGGCCGGTGCCAGCCGCAGGGTAGCGCTCGCGATCACCCCGAGGGTCCCCTCGGCGCCGACGAAGAGGTCGATGGCATCGCGGCCGGGGCCACCGAGGTAGCCGGCGGCGTGCTTCACCGGCGGCGGCGGGGTGGTGGGCAGGGGGACGTCGATCCGCCGGCCGGTGGTGGTGGTGAGGGGGAGGATCGCGTTCTCGTCGGCGACGCACCCGCCGCGGGTCAGCTCCAGCCGGTCGCCGTCGGCGAGGATGACCGTGAGCCCCGCCACCCAGCGCCGCGACGGGCCGTAGTGGAAGCCGTGCTTGCCGGCGGCGTGGGTGGAGAGGTTGCCGCCGAGGGTCGCCTTCGACTCCCCCGGGTCGGGGGGGTAGAGCCAGCCGGCGGCGGCCGCCGCGCGCTGCACGGTCGCCAGGCGCACCCCCGCCTCCACCGAGAGGTGCGCCCTCCCTTCCGCCCCCGCTGCCACCTCGATCGGGCCGAGACCGTCGAGGCGGTCGGTGGCCAGCAGCACGCCGCCGTACGGCAGGGCCGCGCCGGTGGTGGCGGTGTGGGCGCCGGAGAGGGTCACCCCGACCCCGCGCCGTCGCGCCGCCGCCAGGACATCGCCGATCTCCTCGATCCGCTCGGGGCGGTAGACCGCCTCGCAGTGGGCGTCGTGGAGCCCCGAGGTGTCGGCGAGGTAGGGGGCGATCTGCTCGGGGGTGCGGAGGATCTCCATGGGCGCCGTCTATCTGACCACGCGGGAAGCCGTGTCGCACCCCTCTGCGAGCCGCCGGGTGAGGTGGAGGCGGACCTCGGCGTCGCGGGTGAGGGTGTGGAGGAGGTGGGGCAGGGAGGTGGCCGCGGCGGTGAGCGCCTCCCCGTCGTCACGCACCTCCGCGTAGAGCTCCAGGAGCCGCGGCGTCGGACGGCGCAGGGCGGCGAGGAGCGGGTCGCGCCGGCGGCGGGCGAGGATGCGGTCGATGCCGTCGTCGTAGAGGTTGCCGAAGGCGAGGTGGACGGCGGAGAAGGAGGTGACCCGGCCGTCGTACCAGAACATGAGGTCGCCATCGAACCCCGCGCCGGCCGCCCCGCCGGCGAGGAACCGCTCCAGGTTGGCGCGGTCGTTCAGGTACTCGCTCGCATCGAGGAGCGCCGCCTGGCCGTAGGCGTCGACCAGGGACGAGGTGAGGCCGATGGGGACCCCGGGGTGGTCGCGCAGGCAGAAGTGGGCCTCGGTGAGGACCGGCGCCGTCTTTGCCGGGTCGCACGGGTCGCGGCGCGGCCGGGGTACGGGGTGGGCGGCGAGGACTTCGACATGGTGGCCGCGGCGGGAGAGCTCGCGGGCCAGGCGGGCGAAGACCCCGCGCTCGAAGAGGTGGCGGGAGAAGTTGAGGCGGTTTTGCTTGTGCAGGAGGACCAGGCCGACGCGCGGGTGGACCACCGCCGCCTCGACGATGTTCGCGATGTTCGCCACCGGGATCCGCTCGCGCACCGCGCCGTCGGTGGCCACCCGCAGCTCCTGGTGGTGCTCGTCGAAGCTGATCTGGAGGACGACCTCGGCGGGCGGGTGGCCTATTGCCGTGCGCCGGTCGAGGGCCGCCTCCAGGGCGGTGAAGGCGGCGGCGGTCGCCTCCGGGGTGGCGGCGAAGGTGCCGTTGAGGAGGATGGCGAAGGTGGTGATCGCGCCGGTGGTGGCCACCGCGTCGACGAAGTCGTCGAGGTGTCCGGTGAGGTCGCCGCCGGTGTAGAGGAGCCGGTCGGTGAGCGGGGCGAGGGTGGCGAGGAGCTCCCTCGGCTCGCGCCGACGCTCCACCCGGGGCCGGTAGAGGAAGAGGCAGTGGCGGCAGCCGGCCGGGCAGCGCATCACCGGGATCACACCGAGCTTGGCGAAGCGGGGCGGCGGCCCCCCCGGGTCGGGGAGGCGGTCGATGAGCTCCAGCCGCGCCTGGTCGGCGGCGCCGAGGAGCTCCTCGTACATCGCCCGCTCCTCCGCGGCGACCCCACGCAGGGCGATCGGTCGCGGCGGAGGCTCGCCGCCGAGCTGCTCCCAGACGCTCACGATCTCCCGTGCGGTGGCCGCGGGGTCGCCGGCCAGGCGCGCCTGGGTGGCGGCGGCGTAGCCGTGCGCCACCACCCCGCGGACAAAGGCGGTGGGGTCGGGGGCGGTGGCCAAGAGGGCGACCAGGGGGGCGAAGGCGGGGTTCTGGGAGACGGCGAGGACCTCGTCGCGCACCGCTTCAGCCACCTCGCGCCGAAGCCAGGCGTAGGTGTCGAGGAAGGTGAGGGGGGCCACCAGGTCGGCGGGGCGGCCGTCGAGGCGGTGGGCCATGCCGCCGTGGAGGAGCCACCGGACCCGTCCCTGCATGGCGCGGGCGCGCTGGGTGACGAGGTCGCGGCGGAGGGTGTCCATGGGAGTGGAGAGGGTAGGGGAGGGGCGGCGGCAACGCTCCGCCAACCAGGGGTCTCTGGGCAACCGGCCGGGGCGAAATCTTGTGCGCGGATCTATCGCCCGGGCCGCCCCTTCCGAAAGGGTGGTGTGCACGATGTCGATCCCCCCTCCCGGAACCCTCCGATGACCCTCCTCTCCTGTGTCCGGCGTAGCCTCCTCGCCCTCCTCCTCTCTGCCGCGCCCCTCATCGCACCGCCCCATGTGGAGGCCCTGCCCCTGGTGGTGGCGGCGGCAGGGGCCCGTGCCCTGGTGGTGACCGACGTCGCCCTCGCCGCCGCCACCGTCGTCGGGGTGCGCACCGCCGCGGTCGGCGCCGGCACGATCGCCGCCGGGGCCCGCCTCGCGGCGGCGGGTAGCGTGCCTTTGGTGGCCGGGGGTGTGTTGGCCGGCGCGGCCGGTGCGCCGCTCGCGGTCCAGGGGGTCGTAGCCGGTCGCGCGGCCATTGCCGGGACGGTGGTGGCCGCGGGCGTCCTCGTGCCGATCATCGCCGCGGCAACCCTTGCCTCGGGGGGGTGATCCTCCTCCCGTCCCCCCGGGCTTGCGCCCTGTCCCCTCCCGGGGGCAGGGCGTTTTTGTTCGCCCGGACCGGTCGCCCGCGACGGTTCCCTCGCACCTCCCTGTGTCACCGTAGAGGTCGCCTGACCTGGATGCGTCATGGGTGAATCGCCGGCGTCCCGATGTCGGCGGTAGGGGCCCTGCGGCGAGGTCGTGGGGCTTGGGCGGGTGCCGTTACCGTAGCCGCATCCAGTACCGCCCGCCGTCGATCTCGCACTCGGCACCGAGCGGCAGGGCCATCTGCCGGTCGCCGTGGCCGCAGGGGACTCCGGCGACCACCGGGCAGTCGCTCGTTGCGGTCGCCGCGAGGATCGAGGCGCGGATCGTCGCGGCCGCCTGCTCGTCCTCCCCACACCGGTGGAAGGTGCCCACCAGCACGCCGGCGAGGTGGTCGAGCTTGCCCGCCTGGCGGAGCTGGGTGAGGCTCCGGTCGATGGCGTACGGCGGCTCGTTGACCTCTTCGATGAAGAGGCAGCGTCCGGTGGTCTCCACCTCCCACGGGGTACCGATGGAGGTGCACAGGAGGGTGAGGCAGCCGCCGGTGAGCACCCCCACGCCGCGGCCCGGTCGCCACACCTCGCCCTCGGGGTAGGTGGGCGGCGTGCCGGCGAGCAGCGACCAGAGGGCCGCCTCGTCCTCCGGCACGAGGCCGCGCGCCAGCCCTCCGGCCACCACCGGCCCGTAGATCGACTGGAGGTCGCAGTGGCGCTGGAGCCACAGGTGCAGGGCGGTGATGTCGCTCATCCCCACCAGGGGGAGGGGCGCCTGTTGCCACACGGCGGCGTCGAGGTGGTCCACGAGGCGGCCGCTGCCGTAGCCGCCACGGAGACAAAAGAGCGCCCCCACCCGGCCGCCACGGAGGTAGCGGTGGAGCTCTTGGGTCAGGGACAGGTCATCGGCGACGGACCAGCCGCCCGCGCCTCGCACCACCGCGGGCCGCACCACCGGGTGGCCGGCCCCCTCGATCGAGACGATCCCGGCGTTGCCGTCGCCCTCCGCCGCCGGGGCGATGACCGCCACCGGGGCGCCTTGGGCGAGGGGGAAAAAGGGGGTCAACGGGGCCACGGAATCACCGAAGAGGGTGGCTCGGACGGTAGCGAGAGGTGGGGGCGGAATCCACAACCTGTCAATTCTGACAGATGTAATAGTGACATTTTGTCAGTGGGTTGACGTTCTTTTTGATCGAAACTAAGTTGGTCATCACTGCGCCGCTTAGGAATATCACGAGCAACATATTAAGGCGTATTGCAAGGAGGAGGTTGGCTCGCCGATTCGCGTCGGCGTACAGGGCAGCGGCACCCGGGGGGGCGTCGTTGCAAGGCAGATCGTTTCCATCGTTCGTGCGGCATCCGTCCGGATTTCTACCAACCGTGTTGCCTTTTACCCACGCGGGGTGACCCGCAGAGGAGGAACCACCATGGTGAAGTTTCGTCGCTGTACTCCCTGGGCCGCGCTCCTGGCGCTGCTGATCTCCATCTCTCTCGCCGGTGTCGGTTGTCAGGGCGACGACGGCAGCGACGGCGCCATCGGCGCACAGGGCCCCCCGGGGGCCTCGTCCACCGACGTCACCGTCACCGGTAACACCGGCTCGGAGCTCTCCAGCGCGGCCCTCGGCTCGGTGAAGAACAAGGACATCACCGTCAAGGCGATTGACTCCGAGAGCCATGCGGAGCTCGCCTCCACCAAGCCGGGCCAGGACGGCGAGTTCCAGCTCGTCTTCGCCGCCGGTGCCGTGGTGGACATCGTCTTTTACGACGGCGCCACCGAGCTCGGCCGCCTGAGCAGCGTGGCGACCGGTGCCGCCGAGAACGGCGTCCTCGCCCTCGGCCTCATCTCCTTCGACGGCGACACGGTCACCGCCGAGAACCCCCCGCCACAGAAGGGCGACAGCGACTTCATCATCACCGTCAACTACGAGCTGGGGATGCACTGCACCGGCTTCGACTTCTCCTACTGCTGCGTCCTGCCCCTCTACAACTCGGTGCAGGCGCAGGTGGTGAAGGTCGGGGCGCTCCCCACCCTGATGCAGAAGTACGCCAAGGACTCCGACGGCAAGGCGACCCTCCTGGTGGACGGCAGCAAGGCGTACAAGCTCGCCTATGACTTCATCGACAACACCTTCAGCGAGGGGTCGAAGCTCATCGACTTCCGCGCCCTCTACGACGCCAACGGCGACGGCGACACCGACGACGCCGCCGACAACATCGGCAACGTCCAGTGGACCCACCTCTACATCTACTCCGACGTCGAGGGGTCGGTGGGTGCGGACACCAAGGAGACGAGCAAGCTCTTCGACGGCCACGACATCGTCCTCTCCACCGACCAGGGCCCCCTGGGCGCTGGCCTCTCCGGCTATCTGACGAACGCCGGGACCACCGGCACGGTGGTGTGGACGAAGACGCCGGTGGTGGAGAACACCCCCATCGTCCTCACCAACCCGGGGATCTGGGACGCGGTGGGGCTCACCCTCACCCCCTTCCTCGACTCGGAGCTCGCCGGCCGCAGCTTCCTCGACATCAACGAGACCGACGTCCAGCCGTACCAGATGGCGCGGGTGCGCATGATCGACGCGGAGAGCGGTGCCCCGGTGATCAACTCCAAGGGGCAGCCGGTCTCCTTCGTCGGCACCGAGCCCATCGACATCCCCAACTGCGCCTCCTGTCACGGCATCGAGGTGGACGAGGCCCTCGATACGCCGAACAAGCGGCTGAAGGATGAGGACGAGGCGACCTACGCCAAGGTGGTCGCCGAGCGGACCTACTGGCAGTCGCTTGGCTCCAGCGACTACATCGACCGGATCAAGTCGGCGGCGATCTCCATCCTCGGTCTCAACGACCTGCGGATCGGTACCTCCTTCCTCGCCAACTACAACGCCACCGGCGCCGCGTTCGACGCCGACGGCACCTTCCGCGGCGCCGGCTCCACCAACCGCCTCGGCCACGACCCGGTCCAGTGCCAGAAGTGCCACCCGGACAACGTCGCCGCCTGGCTCGCCGCCGGCGCGGTGATGGACACCACCGCGGAGGACGACGCCGCCATCGCGGCCCGCTACGGCACCGGTGCCGACCACACGACCTACAAGGCGAAGGTGGTCGACTACGCCAACATCGACGGCGCCTATAAGCAGGACGAGGGGCGCAACGCGGTGCGTGACTACCTGAAAAAGGACGTCGCCGAGCTGATCGCCCAGACCGCGGGTCAGCTCGAGGTGCGTAATCTCCCGGGTCGTCCGGCTGACGCCATCCTCATCGAGCCGATCACCCAGGCGATCCACTTCCGCCACATCAACAACCGGCCGCTCCCCGACACCAACGGCCGCACCGGCGGCTGCCAGGGGTGCCACCCGGCGCACCGCCAGGACCGCTCCCTGGACGGCTACCCGATCACCTTCACCGGCCAGAACTTCTACGGCGACACCAACGGCGACGGGAAGATCGACGATGCCGACGGCGACCAGGTCCACCACGACAACCGCGACGCCGCCGGTGGCTGCTTCGTCGGTCGCGACGTCCACTCGAACCCGCGCAAGGATGAGGACGGTGCGCAGACCCCGGAGCACCTGAACGCGGTGGGCCGGTGGATCCGCGCCAACGTCTCCCGCGGCCAGGGGTGGCAGGACAGCGACACCTCCAACGTCAACCCGAACGGCGAGCGCAAGGGGCTGTGGTGCACCAACTGCCACAACATGCTCTCGCGTGTCCTCTACAAGGCGGACAACCTCGGGGCCAGCGGCGGCAACGCCTTCCAGCCGAACGCGGCGGACACGGTGCGTGACGCCACCGACCTCGACGACCTCGCCGCGCAGCTCAACGCCGCCACGGACGATTTCGGCAACCCCTTGAGCTATCCCACCAGCGAGATGATCGGCGGCGGCTCCCCGGTGCCCTTCACCGCCGCCCTCCTCAAGACGATGATCGACCCGCGGACCAACCACACGGACGGTTCCAATGTTTGGGCGGCGGATGCGGACGGCGACTCGATCGACGACGTCGCCGCCACCTGGCTCGCCCCCTTCCGCCGCGGCGGGTCGCCGGGGATCGCGGTGTTGAACGCGTGGACCCTCGATGCCACCGACAGCACCAAGATCGTTGATGTCGGCTTCTCCACCGCCACCACTACGGTGAACGGCATTCCCGTCTCCACCCTGACGGCGAACACGGATCTGCCCTTCGCCGCCACCGACGAGGACGGCGATATCACGGTGAATATCGAGAACGGCAACCCGCGCGCCACCTCGGCGAAGCCGGACACCGCCGCCATCGCCGACTACGAGACCGCCGACGACGCCGGCGACTACTGGCTCGCCGTGGGTGCTCCCCACTGCGCCGACTGCCACGCCCCGCCCTTTGTCGAGGGGCAGGGAGGTGTCGCCTTCCCGATCAACCAGCCGGGCAAGTACTCGCTCATGCGCTACTCCAAGGGCCACCACGGCCTCGCCTGCCAGGCGTGCCACCAGTCGATCCACGGCCTCTACCCGGTCACCGCGGGGGTCGACCAGACCACCTACGCCCAGGCCGCGGCGCTGAACCCCGACGGCTCCCACGGGCCGCTCAAGTGCGCCACCTGCCACGGCGAGGCGAACGTCAACGCCTTCGGCGTGCCCACCATCGTGCCGGCCGGCACCACCGTGGCCTACGACCTCGACGGTGACGGCGCCATCTCCACGGCGGAGGAGGCGGTGGACATCACCACCAACTTCGACGCCGCGGTGACCTGGATCCACCAGACCGCCGGAGACAACGGCGGTTCCGATGACGAGATCGAGGAGGTGGAGAACCCCCTGACCTCCGGTGGCACTACCGGCGGCACGACAGGTGGTGACACCGGGGGAGGCACCAGCGGCCCGGACGCGACCAACGGCGCGTCGCTGTACAGCTCGAAGAGCTGCACGACGTGTCACGGTGCGGATGGCGCTGGTGTCGGGGAGTTCCCGAATGTTCAGGGTGCTACCGCGACCGACCTGCAGAGCGCCTGCGATACCGGGGCAACGATGGCGGGTATCTGCACCAGTGACTCCCTTACCAGCTCCGACATCGCCGACCTCGGCGCCTACCTGAGCACCCTGCCGTAGCACCTTGTAGCCCGCGTTGGTTCCGGGCATAACCGGGAGGGGAGCGGCCGAACCGCTCCCCTCCCTTTTTCTTTCCGCTGTACGAGCGAGCTATGAGAACCCTACCCGCGATCTCCCTCCTGTTTGTCCTTGCCCTCGCCGTGGAGGCGGTGGCCGCCGAGCCCCTCCCGCCGGGGATCCTGGCGCGGGTCGGCGCCGTCGACATCACCCGCAGCGAGGTCCTCCGGGCGATGGCCAGCTCACCGGTCTCCGGTGCCGACCTCACCACCGCCGGCGGCAAGCGGATCCTGCGCGAGCTGACCACGGCGATGATCCAGCGCCAGCTCTTGGAGGCGGAGGCGCTCCGCTCGGGCCTCGCGGAAGCGCCCGCCTACCGCGAGGCGATCGCCACCTTCGAGAAGGGGGTGGCCAACGATCCGCACCGCGAGGCGATGGTCGCCGAGTACCGCCGCACCAAGCTGGTCACCCTTCAACGCGACCGCCTGCGCCGGCAGCTTGCCCCGACCGAGGCGGAGGCGCGCGCCCACTTCACCGCCCACCGTGCCCGCTACAACATCCCCGAGGAGGCGAACATCCAGCAGATCGTCGTCGCCACCGAGGCAGAGGCGCGCCGGGTGGCCAAGGAGGCGCGCGACGGCGCCGACTTCAGCGGCCTCGCCCTGCAGCACTCCACCGACCCCTTCGTGAAGCGCAACTTCGGCATGCTCGGCTGGGTGAAGCGGGGGGAGGGGTTTGCCGAGCTCGACAAGCTCGTCTTCTCCCTGAAGCGGAAGGGGGAGATCGGCGGCCCGGTGCAATCTCCGCGCGGCTTTCACGTGGTGAAGCTCATCGACCACCGCGACGGCCACGCGGTCTCCTTTGACGCGGTGCGCACCCGGGTGGTGGAAGACATCGTCAAGGAGCGCCTCAACAGCCACCTCCTAGACCTGGCGAAGAAGGCCGAGATCACCATCAACCAGGCGGCATTTCAGTGAACGCATTTCACCGCGAAGGAGCCAGAGAGGGGGGATGGCGTCAACGGTGATGGGACGAAGGTTGGCGTGGACCTTGAAGGTCGGATCTCACCACAGAGGCGCAGAGGGCACAGAGAACTGCATAGGAAGGCAGAGCTGGAGAGGGGTTTGGCGGTGGAATGAAGACGTATAGATGAATGAAATCAGATGGCAGTTCTCTGTGCTCTCCGTGCCTCTGTGGTGAATGAGCAGTTTTGCCTGGCGCCGAGATTCGGATGGAGCAGCGGTTGAACACGGTGACGGAGGAGATCATTGGCGGTGCTATTGAGGTGCACCGGGCTCTCGGATCTGGTTTGCTGGAGTCCGCTTATGAGGAGTGCTTGTGCCGTGAGCTTTCACTGCGGGAGATCCCCTTTGAAAGGCAAGTCCCGCTGCCCGAGAGCTACAAGGGAGCAAAGCTGGGCTGCGGCTATCGCTTGGATCTCCTGATCGGGGGTGCCGTGGTGGTCGAAATTAAGGCGGTGTCGAAGATTGAACCGATCCACGAGGCACAACTGTTGACCTATCTGAAACTGGGCGGTTGGAATGTCGGTCTTCTCTTGAATTTCAATACGGCCGTATTGAAAGACGGAATACGGAGGTTTGTACTTTGATCCGTTGGGGGGTGTGCTGTTCGCTTCGTTGTTTGCAATAGAGGTGCGAGGGCATTCGTAGGAAGGGGATGGCGTCAACGGTGATGGGACGAAGGTTGGCGTGGACCTTGAAGGTCGGATCTCACCACAGAGGCGCAGAGGGCGCGGAGGGCTGCATCGGATGGCAGAGATGGAGAGACCCTAGGCGGGTAGACGCGAATCGTAGATAGTTCATAGGTGTCGTCGTGATAAGGTGCCGGTCTATTTAGTGTTTTGAATTATAGTTGTTTTACGTAAAGAAAAAACTAAAGATGGATGAAATCCAATTGCAGTTCTCTGTCTCCTCTGTGTCTCTGTGGTGAAATTTGCTGTTGCTGTTGACTCTAAATATTCGGGTTGTCTCCATGAAGATCGGTTTCAGCCACCACGTGCGGTTCCTGTGGCTTGTCCTCCTCTCGGTGGTGATCACGGCGGGAGGGGCTTCAGCGCAGGTGACCCATCCGCGTGCTCTGCAGATGGGGGAGTCGCCGGCGATCGTCTCCGGGGGGCAGTTCGTGGCGGGTCCCAACCCGTATCCGCAGCTCCTCAGCGACCGGGAGCACCAGGCGGTTGGACGGCTCTCGTACTACCTCTTTCGTCGCGACCTGCGGCGGGCGGAGGACTGGGTCGCCCGCCACGACGACCCCCTCGGTGACTTGGGCCGCGGTCTGCTCCTCATGGTGCGTGCCGACGGCGGGGAGGCGATCGAGCCGGCGGCGTGGCAGAGGGCGGTGGAGGAGATTCGCGCCCGCCGCCACGACGCCCTGAAGGGAGACGACGCCTGGGGGTGGATGGTGCGGAGCTACGGCTACCTCTTCGAGGGGTGGCGCGACGCCGCCACCGGCCACACCATGCGTGGCTGGTGGGCCCGCTACCAGGCGCGCCGCGGGTTCTTGCGGGTGAAGCGGCTCGCTCCCGATCTCGCCGAGGCGGACCTCGGTGTCGCCCTCCTCCTGCACCACGCGAAGCCGGCCCTCGCCCGCCGCTTTCTCGACCACGCCGCCACCCGCTCCATCTACGTCGCGCCGTTTGCCGATCTCGTGCGGGTGGCGTGGGCAACCGACGCCGGGGAGCCGGAGCGGGTCGCGGCGGTGGCACGGCGGTATGCTCTGTCGGTGGTCCACTCCCCCTTCCTCCTCGCCCATGTCGGCGACGCCTACCTGGCGCTCGGGCGGCCGCGGCAGGCGGGCCAATGGTATCAGCGCCTCTCCTTTGAGATGCGCGGCGCGGGCTGGCCGAAGCTCAAGGTGGCCGAGGCCCAAGCTGCCCAGGCGCAGGCGGAGCGGAGTGACTTCTGGCAACGGCGGATGCGCCACGAGGCGAAGACGAGCTACGAGGGTTACCTCGCCACCCGCGACCGGGACCCGGTCCGCCGCGCCCGCGCCTATGTCGCCCTCGGCGACCTGGAGGCGGTGGACGACCACCCGGCGGTGGCCCGCCGCTACTACCGCCTCGCCCTGAAGAGCCGCCCGGGCGACGCCACCGCCACCGCCGCCCTCGCCAAACTGGAGGCCAGGTAGATGGGCCGCTGGCTCCGTTTCGCCGCCGCCCTGGCGGTGGTCGCCGCCCTCGCCGCCTGCGACAGCAGCTTCGAGCGGTACGCCCCGGCGGTGCAGCCACCCCCACGGGGCCCGGCCGACTACCGGATCTTCATCAACTACGAGCTAGGGATGCACTGCACCGGCTTCGACTTCTCCTACTGCTGCATCCTGCCGCCGTACAACTCGATCCAGGCGCAGGTGGTGCGGGTGGGGGAGGCGCCGGTGCGCCTCGGCGCCGATCCCATGGACCCGACGGTGGTGGTGGAGCCGGACACCAAGCGCCGCTTCCGCCTCCGCTACCGCGTCGTCGACAACAGCTTCTCCGAGTTCGCCAAGCTCCTCTACTGGGGGGCGAAGGTCGACATCGATGGCGACGGCAACGACCGCGAGAACGGCGAGACGGTGTCGAACGCGGAGTGGACCCACCTCTTTCTCTACACCGACCTCAAGGGGTCGAACCCGAAGCAGACCTCGCTGGATCGGGACAAGCAGTTCGTCGGCCTCGGCCCCCTGGCGCTGAAGCGCGACCACGGCCCCACCGGTGCCTACCTCAAGGGGGGCGATCTGGAGTGGTCGGGGGAGGTGGGCACGGTGGTCTTCACCAAGTCGCCGCTGCTGGACAACGTCCCCATCCACCTCACCAACCCGGGGGTGTGGGAGGCCCTGGGGCTGCCGCTCACGCCTCTCCTGGACAGCGAGCGCGAGGGCAAGTCGTTCCGCACCATCGTCGAGGAGGACATCCAGCCGTACCAGGTGGCGGAGGTGACCCTGGTGGACGCGGACAGCGGCGAGCCGGTGCGCGACACCCGCGGCAAGGTGGTGCGCTACACCGGCACCGAGCCCATCGACATGCCGGCCTGTCTCAACTGCCACGCCGGCCCGCGCCCCAACGCGCCGTACAAGGGGGTGTGGGCGAAGGTGGAGGCGGAGCGGAGCTACTGGCTCTCCATCGACTCGTCCCCGTGGGTGGCGGACCTGAAGGCGGCGGCGATCTCCATCCTCGCCATCCACGACGCCCGCCACGGCACCACCTTCACCGCCAATTTCCACGCCGTCTCCTCCGCCAACCGCCTCGGCCGCGACACGGTCCTCTGCCAGAAGTGCCACGCCGACAACGTGATCGGTGTCCTCGCCGGCGGCGTCCTGGTGGAGCGTGACCACAAGCTGGTGGTGGTGGACTACGCGGACGTGGACGGCGGCTTCAAACCCGGGGCCGGGCGCGGCGCGGTGCGCGAGGTCCTCGCCCCGACCGCGGCGCAGGCCGCCGCCTACCGGCAGCGCATCGCCGCCTCCTCCCCCCTGCCGGGGCGGCCGAAGGGGCTCCTCCTGCCGCCCCTGAGTGAGGCGATCCACGCGACCCACCAGTCCCACTCGCCCCTCGCCGACGGGGTGGGGCGCAGCGGCGCCTGCCAGGCATGTCATCCGGCCCACCGCTACGACCGCTCCCTGGCCCGCTTCCCCCTCGACCGCAACGGCCTCAACCCCTTTGCCCACGGTGATAACCGCGACGGCGCCGGCGGCTGCTACCAGGGGCGCGACGTCCACTCGAACCCGAACCGCAACATTGACGGCGCCGAGACGCCCTCGCACCTGAACGCGATCGGCCGCTGGCTCGACACCAACGTGGCGCAGGAGAAGCGGTCCGATGGCACGGCGCGCGGCCTCTGGTGCACCAACTGCCACAGCGAGGTGTCGCGGATGCTCTACCGGACGGACCGCCTGCGAAGCGGCCACGTCCGCCTGCCCGAGGCGGGCGACACGGTGCGCACCGCCGCCTCCCTGGCGGCGGTGGCCAAGGGGCTCGGCACGGACCCGGCCCGGCTTGCTGGGCTGCTCGACCCCATGGTGCGGGTCGATCCCACGACCCACCGCGACCGCGGTCCCACCCCCCTCCCCTGGGCGTCACGGGTAGACCGGCGCGCGCCGGAGATCGCGGTGATCGCCACCAAAGGGGGGCAGCCGGTGGTCGCGACGGATGGCGACGGCGACCCCAACGTCACCCTCGTCGACGCCAACCCGAACCAGGCCGTGGCCCATACGGCGCAGGGTGGGGTGGCGGTCTCCTACGACGTCGCCTCCGACGGGCGTGACTACTGGCTCGCCGCCGGCGAGCCCCACTGCGCCGACTGCCACGCCCCGCCCTTTGTCGAGTCGGAGGGGGGCGGCGCCTTCCCCATCGACCAGCCCGGCAAGTACTCGCTCATGCGTTACGCCACGGGCCATGCCGGCCTGCCGTGTCAGACCTGTCACGAGTCGATCCACGGCCTCTACCCGGTGACCCCGGACGTCGACCCCACCACCTACGGCCAGGCCGCCTCCCTCAACCCGGACGGCTCGCACGGCCCGATCCGCTGCGGCTCCTGCCACCAGCCGGTGAACGGCAACGGCGTGCCGGTGAAGTATGCGGAGCGGACCTTCCGCGACATCGACACCGGCAAGGAGGGGAGGGTGGGCGACAGCTACGACCTCGCGGTCCAGTGGATCCACGCGATGGCGCCGTAGGCCGTAGGGAGGGAAAGACCACGAAGGGGGTAGGTGGGGAGAGCGGTGTCGCCGGCGTTGGGTAGGAGGGGGTTGCACCCCCGACCCCGGCCCCTGGGGCCGGCCGGCGCCACCGGCGCCGGATCGCGGGTACAACCCGCTCCTACCCATCTCCTCCGCGAGCCCGGCAAACCACCCCAACCCCCGCCCCGCTGTGGTAGGAGGGGGTTGTACCCCCGACCCCATCCTCCAGGCCGAGGCTGTCTCCGGCTCCCCCGTGGTGAATGTTGAAAAGGAAGGATGGTCGCCGGAGAGCTGCTACGGTACGGGCGACCGGCCCATCGCGCTGGCCGTGGACTCGCCATGACCATCACCGTCATCCATATCGCCCTCTGCCTCGCCTGCCTGCCCCTCGTCGTGGTGGTCCCCGCCGGTCTCGTCTATGCCTTCGCCGGGCGGCACTTACCGGAGGAGCGGGGAGCGAGACCACGCTACGAGGCACGCTGCGGGGGGCGCATCGGCCGCCACCGCCATCCGATCCCCTTCCTCCGCATCGCCGTCTACGACCACTTCGTCGTCCTCGCCGGGCGCCGCCGCTATCTCCTGTCGATGGAGGCGATCGAGCGGGTGGAGGTGGCGGGGACGCGCACCCCGCGCACCGTCCGCCTCCACCACCACGCCGCGGCTCTCCCGAAGCGGCTGGAGGTGTGGGCCGAGGAGGTGGAGCCACTCGTGGCGGCCCTGGCGATCGAGTAATCCTGGGTGACGGCTTTACCACGGGGGACACGGGGCGGCGTAGGGGGAGAGCCACGTCCGGCAGTTGGCTGACCTCCTGGTGGCCCCGTCGCAAGGCCACGGAGCCGCCCTTCGCGGGGCGTGTAAAGAACCACCGCCCCCCTCTGCCCCCCAGCCTTCCCCGTGTCCCCCCGCGGTAAAGGCGGGCTACGGCTGCTTGCCCACCGCCACGACGATGAGACCGTCCGGGTCGAGGTGGGCGCGGGCGACGGCGGCGACCTGGTCGCGGGTGACCGCGGAGACCAGGGCCGGGAAGCGGCGCAGGTAGTCGAGGCCGAGGTGGTGGCGCTCCATGAAGATGAGGTAGGAGGCGATCTTCGCCGAGGTGTCGAGGCGGAGGGGGAAGGAGCCGGTGAGGTATGCCTCGGCATCGGCCACCTCCGCATCGGTGGGGCCGTCGTCGTGGAGGTGGCGTACCACCTCGCGTACCGCCGTCTCCGCCTCCTTCGCCGAGGCGTTCTTGGTGGCGAGCTGGATGGTGAAGAGGCCGCGCTCCATCGGCAGGGAGAACCATGAGCCGATGGAGTAGACGAGGCCGAGGCGCTCGCGCAGCTCGGTGGTGAGTCGCGAGCCGAAGCCGCCGCCGCCGAGGATGTGGTTCATCACCAGGGTGGCGAAGAAGTCCGGGGCGTCGCGGCGCACCCCGGCCTCGCCGAGGATCAGGGTCGTCTGGGTGAAGGGGCGATCGAGCTGGATGCGCTGGGGGTGGGTGGGCGGTGTAGGCGGGAGGGACGGGAGTGGCTCCGGCCGCGCGGCCCAGCCGGTCAGGCGCGCGTTCCACAGGGTCGCCGCCTCTTGCGCGTCGATCGCCCCGACCATGGAGACGACCATCGCCTCCGGGTGGTAGAGGCGCTGGTGGAAACGGCGACAGTCGTCGGCGGTGATCTTGGCCACCGACTCCACCGTGCCGTCGGCCGGGTGGCCGTACGGGTGGTCGCCGTATGCGGCGTGGCGGTAGGCGCGGCCGGCGACGGTGTTGGGCTCTTGCTCGCCGGCGATGAGGGCGGCGCGGGTCTCCTTCTTGATCCGCGCTACGTCGTCGTCGCGGAAGGCGGGGGTGCGCAGGAGCTCCACGATCAGGTCCAGCGCCGCCGGGAGATACCGTTTCAGCACGTGGAGGGAGAGGTGGGTCGCGTCGTGGCTGGTGGAGATGGCGAGCGCCGCCCCCATCGATTCGAGGGCCTCGGCGATCTCCTGGCCGGTGTGGTCGGTGGTCCCCTCGTCGAGGAGGTCGGCGGTGAGCGACGCCAGCCCGGGCAGCATCGCCGGGTCGCGGGCGGCGCCGGCGGCGAGGTCGATCTCCACCGCCACCACCGGCAGGTGGGGTCGGGAGAGGGTGAGGAGGGTCGCACCCGAGGGGAGGCGCCGGCGGGTGGGCAGGGGCGACAGGGTGGTCTTCGCCGCGACCGTGGCCGTGGTCGGCCGGGGGTGGGGGAGGGCGGTGCACGCGGCCACCACGACTATCGCGACAACAAGGAGAGAGAGGCGCCTCATCGTTCCACCCCCTCGCCCTGCCCCACCGTGGCCGGTGCCTTGTCCGTCTCGGGGATCAGGACCCCGAGGGTGCGGCCCTCCGGCCGCAGGTAGGTGGCGACCACCCGCTGGACGTCGGCGGCGGTGACCGCGCGGATGCGGGGTAGATAGCCTTCGAGGTCCGCCTTGGTGCGGCCGGTGGTGTAGAGGCGGCCGAGGGTCATGGCGAGGTAGAAGGGGGAGTCCTGGGCAAAGACGAAGTCGGCCTCCATCTGGGTCTTCGCCTTGGCGAGCTCGGTCGCACCGATCGGTTCGGTGGCGAGGCGCGTTACCTCGTGCTCCAGGGCTCGCTCTGCCTCCGCCGGGGTGTGGCCCGGCTGGAGGCCGGCGTAGAGGGTGAAGAGGGATGGGTCCTCGGCGTCGCCGTTGTAGCCGGCGCCGGCGTAGAGGCAGAGGCGCCGGCGCTCTACCAGCTCGCGGGTGAGGCGGGCGCTCTTGCCGCCGGCGAGCACCTGGGCGGCGACTTCCAGGGCGGGGCCGTCGGGGTGGTCGAAGGTGGGGGTGTGGTAGGCGGCGTAAAGGAAGGGGAGCTTCGCCGGCCGCCGGAGGGTGACGCGCCGTTCGCCCCGCTGGGGCGGCTCACCGGCGGTCCGGCGCGGCGGCGACGGCGGCGCGTGGATCCGTCCGAAGGTGCGCTCCACCTCGGGGAGAAGGGCGGCGGTGTCGAAGTCGCCCACCACCACCAGGGTGGCGTTGTCCGGCCGGTAGTACCGCTCGTAGAAGTCGCGCAGGTCATCGACGGTGAGGCGGTCGAGGTCCTCCATCCAGCCGATCACCGGCCTGCCGTACGGGTGGGCGACAAAGGCGGCGGCGCGGACCTGCTCCACCAGGGCCGATTCCGGGTTGTCCTCGGTGCGCATCCGTCGCTCCTCCTTTACCACCTGCCGCTCGCGGTCGAACTCGGTCTCGGTGAGGAGGATGTTGCGCATCCGGTCCGCTTCCAGCTCCAGCCCGAGGGTGAGGCGGTCGGCGGCAAACTTCTCGTAGTAGGCGGTGTAGTCGAAGCTCGTGAAGGCGTTGTCGTCCCCCCCCGCCTTCGCCACCAGGCGGGAGAAGATGCCGGGGCCGTGGGCGGCGGTGCCGTTGAACATGTTGTGCTCGAGTAGGTGGGCGAGGCCGGTGCGCCCGGCCACCTCGTCCTTCGACCCCACGTGGTACCAGATCTGCACCACCGCCACCGGCGCGGCGTGCTCCTCCAGGGTGACGACGTTGAGGCCGTTGGCGAGCCGGTGGACCGCCACCGGCAGGTGGATCTCCTGGGCGGTGGCAGGGAGGGCGGTGAAGAGGAGGAGGGCAACGAGAAGACGCGACATGGGCGCGGAGGATCGCAGAGGCGGCGTGGCTCGGGAAGGCGTGGGGTGGTCGAGGATTCCCCCGGTAGGAGGGGGTTGCACCCCCGATCCCGGCCCTTGGGGCCGGCCGGCGCCGAGGGCGCCGGATCGCGGGTACAACCCGCTCCTACCTTTCGTTATGGCCATGGCGTCGTGCGGTGTGGCCTCTGCCGGACGGCAATCGATCAGCCCAACCGGTCGAGGAGCTGCCGGTAGCCGCGGCCCGGCTGGATCTCGCCGAGGATCGGGAGGCCGGGGCCGCCGGTGATCGGCTCCATGGGCTGCCCCGCGCCGGAGAGGCAGGCGAGGCCGAGGTGGGCGAAGCCGATCGCCTCCACCGCGTCCGGGTCGACGCCGTGGGCGTCGGTCGTCTCCACCGGCAGCGGCGCCACCGCCGCGGTGATCTCCCGGACCAGGGTGCGGTTGTGGCTGCCGCCGCCGCACAGGAGGAGCCGTTGCCAGCCGCCCTCCGGGGTGGGGGCGCGGCGGAGGTGGTCGGCGACCATCGCGGCGATGAAACTACAGGCGGTGGCCAGGGTGTCGCCGCCGGTGCCACCGGCGGCGGCACAGTCGTCGGCGAAGGTGTTGGCAAAGGCGGTGCCGAAGAGCTCCCGGCCGGTGGACTTGGGCGGCGGCTGGCGGAGGAAGGGGTGGCCGAGGTGTGCCGTGACCACCGGGTCGATGCAGGCGCCGGTGGCGGCGAGGCGGCCGTCGCGGTCGAAGCCGGCCTCGCCGGTGGCGCGTTGGTAGAGGGGGTCGAGGAGGAGGTTGCATGGGCCGAGGTCATGGCCGCGCGGCTCCCCGCCGGCGGGCAGCTCGCTCAGGTTGGCGATGCCGCCGAGGTTGAGGAGCAGCCGCCCCTCCACCGCGCTGCCAAAGAGGTGGCGGTGGAAGAGGGGGGCCAGCGGCGCCCCCTGGCCGCCGGCGGCGACGTCGGCGTTGCGGAAGCGGCCTACCGCGGTGCAGCCGAGGCCACGGGCGAGGGTGGCGAGGTCGCCGAGCTGCACCGAGTAGCCGCGCTCCGGCCGGTGGGCGGCGGTGACGCCGTGGGCGGCGACCAGGTCGGGGCGATCCCGCACCCCGGAGCGGCGCACCCCATCGACAAACCAGCGCGCCACCGCCACCTCGGCCGCGGCGACCTCCGCCACCGTGGTGGGTTCCCCGGCGAGGAGCGGCGCGAGCCGCCGCCGGAGGGCGGGCCAGAGGGGATAGGTGGTGAAGCGGACCGTCCGGCCACCACGCACCCACGCCACGTCGGCGCCATCCAGCGAGGTGCCGCACATGAGCCCGACCACGGTGATCTCTTGTGCCATGGGTGGACCTTATCGCGCCGCCGGGTTGGGGGGCGACATCGGCTTACCCCCCCTCCGGCGAGACGGTAGAGCGGCGAGACGGTAGGGGCGAACTCCCGCTCGCGATCCGCGCCCCGGGCGCGGCCGGCCCTGCGGGCCGGAATCGCCGGTGGGAGCCGGTTCCCAGCCAATATCCGCGATCCGCGATCCGTGGCTGCGTGTCTGGGTCGAAGGCGCAACCCCCTCCTCCAACCGTTGGGAGCCGACTGGTAGGATGGGCGCTCCCCTGCCCGTCGGCCTGCAATGCCCCGCCTCAGCGACCTCCCCCTCTCCCTGCGTGCCACCCTGAAGCTCTACCGGTGGCGGCGGTTGGGGAACCGGGCGTGGGCGCGTCTGGCGCGGCCGCTCGGCGAGTGTCGGGTGGCGATCTGCTCGACCGCCGGCATGGTGGAGCCCGGCCAGCCCCCCTATGACAGCTCGGTGAAGGGGGGCGACTTCTCCTATCGGGTGATCGACGGGGAGACGGCGGTGGCGTCGCTGATCGATAGCCACCGCAGCGCCGCCTACGACCACGCCGGCATCGAGCGCGACGCAAACCTCGCCTTCCCCCTCGATCGCCTCCGAGAGCTGGCCGCCGCCGGTCGCATCGGTTCGGTGGCGCCGCGCCACCTCTCCTTCATGGGGTCGATCACCGCCCCCAACCGGCTGCTGCGCCGGAGCGCGCCGGAGGCGGCGGCGCTGCTGGTGGCGGACCAGGTGGACATTGTCCTGCTGGTCCCCGTCTGACCCTTTTGCCATCAGACGGTCGGTCTGATTCAGGGGGTGCTGGAGGAGCGCGGGATCGTCACCTGCTCGATTACCGCCCTGCCGGAGATCACCGCGAAGGTGGCGCCGCCGCGCACCCTCGCGGTGCCGTACCCCCTCGGCTACCCGCTCGGGGCGCCCGGCGACCCGGGGCTCCAGAGTCGGATCATCGAGGCCGCTCTCACCCTCTGCGAGGGCGAACCGGCGACCGAGCCGGTCGCCTTTGTCGCGTGACGGTGGCCGGGGCGGCGTCCGCCGCCCCGGCCGCTCCGATTCACGGTTACGCGGCCTTCACCTCGATGTGGTGCCGCTCCTTCCGCGCCTGCTCGCTCTTCGGCAGGGTGACGGTGAGGACGCCGCGCTTGAAGGTGGCGGTGGCACCCTCATCCTTTACCTCACAGGGGAGCTGCAGGGTGCGCCGGAAGGAGCCGAAGCTACGCTCGGTGCGGACGTAGTCCTTCTCCTTGGTCTCCCGCTCCATCTGCTTCTCCCCCTTGAGGGTGAGGAGGTCGCCGGCGACGGAGATGTCGATATCCTTCTCCTCCATGCCGGGGAGCTCGGCGGTAACCACCACCGTCTCGTCGTCTTCGCTCACGTCCACATGGGGCAGATACCCCGCGCCGGCAGGGGTGAAGCGCTCCATCGGCCACCACCCCTCGACGCTGCGGAAGAAGTCGTCAAACAGGTGGTCCATCTCATCGCGCAGGGCGGCGAAGGGAGAGGCCTCTTCGCGCCGTACCGCGAGTGGACGGGTGGTGTGACGTCGTGGGATCAGATCACGAAGTGCCATGGTAAACCTCCTTTCTTTCTCTATCCTGGCGGGTGGGCCGTGCCCTACTCGCCGTGGACCTCGATGTGCCGCGCCTTGGCCGGACCCGCCTTCGGGAGCGACAGGCGGAGGACGCCGTTCTTCACCGTCGCCTTGATGTGGTCACGGTCGATCTCGTCGGAGAGGGTGAAAGCGCGGTGGTAGTCGCCGGCCTCGTACTCCGTGTAGGTGGGGGTCATCTCCTTGGGCGCGGTCACCTTGGTGTGGCCGTCGAGGGTAAGGACGTTGCGCTCCAGGGTGATCTCCACCGAGGACTCATCCACCCCCGGCATATCCGCCACCACCTCGATGGTCCCGTCGGTCTCGAAGACGTCCGCCGGCGGCGTGTAGGTCCACCGCCGTGGCCTCGATTCCTGCGCCTCGACCACCTCACGGGTGGGGCTCTCTTTGGTCTGCATGGTCTTGGTTGCCTGTGTCATCTCTGTCCTCCAGTTCTTGCGAGGGTTTTGGTGTCCATCGTGTGGGTCGGATCACGCGGCCGCCACCTCGATCCGCCGGCGCCGGTCCTCCGCCGCCCGCGGCAGGTGGACCACCAGCACCCCGTGGTTCATCTTCGCCTCCACGTGGTCACCGTCGATGCGGAAGGGGAGCTGGACGGTGCGCACGAAGTCACCGAAACCGCGCTCGCGGCGGTGGTACCGCTCGCCCTTCTTGAGCTCCTCCGCCTTGCGTGCGCCGCGCACAGTGAGGGTGTCGTTGACCACCGAGATATCGATGTCGGCGGGGTCGATGCCCGGGACCTCGGCGGTGACCACCACCGCCTCATCACCGCTCCACACATTCATCGGCGGGTAGTCTCGACCGGTTCTGCCGCGACCACCCAGGGCGCGGCTCACCTCATCCTGCAGCCGCTCCATCTCTCGCCACGGATCCCACGGTCCGGTCAGCTCATGCCACAACATAGGGGCCTCCTTTCGTGGGCGAGCACCCATTCGCTCGCCATGGGGTTGCTCACTTTCCGAGAGGCTCATCGCCTCCCACAGCGAACGAAGGGACGCCTCCTCGGGGTGTCAAGGGGGGGCTGTGGCCCTTCATCGTCGGGTGGGAATCTCGCGCAGAGAGGCAGGGGTGGCGTCTCGCTCCACGGGTGGAGATGTGCGCAACCGCGCGCGTCTGCAGGTCGCATCACTCACCGCGAAGAGGCAAAGGGCGCGACGGATTTGTTCGTCAGACTCCTGCCCCCGATCGCGATCGAGGCCGACCGGGGGACCGAGAGGCTGCGGTAGAAGTTGGGGGTGCCGGAGCAGGGTCGCGATCCCCGTGGATGCCGGCCGACGGTGTCACTCGTGGTTGGGACCATTGGCGGCGCCTATGCCTCGGCCCCTCTTGGCGCTCTTCGCGTCTTTGCAATGACCCCGCTTCCATCCCTCCACAACCTCGATCAGCACCCCCTATGACGCCGATCCCCAGTCTCCCGCCCCGCTGCGTCTCCGCCTCTCTGCGCGAGTCCACGCCTTCCGGTACAGATGGATCCCACCTCGGGCCGTCTTCGGCCCTCAGCGGATCAGCGGAAAGAGCCCCGAGCGTTCCGCCATCCTTCACACCGCTGGAACACGAAACCACGAAAGGGGGAAAGCACGAAAAACAACCGATTGAATTCTTTCGTGTTTTGAACTTTTCGTGCTTTCGTGTTCCCACTCCCTCGAGGTCTCGGGAACATCGACTTTCTCGCCAG
>JAJRSX010000164.1 GCA_024278555.1 bacterium
CGCCCTCCAACTCCCGGCGCAGGTCGCGGAAGTTGTAGACCTCGCCGTTGTAGACCAGGCAGTAGCGACCATCCGGGCTCTCCATGGGCTGGTGGCCGGCAGCAGAGAGGTCGAGGATCGCCAGACGCCGAAAGCCGAGAACACAGCGGCCCGGGTCGCGCCAGAGGCCGGAGTCGTCCGGACCCCGCCGCGCCATGAGGGGCAACATCGCCTCCACCGGCGCGAGGAGCTCCTCACCGCCGAAGGAGAGGGCGCCACAGATGCCGCACATCGACTGCTCCCCTCCCCCGCCTCAGCCCGCCGCCGCCACCGCGGCGGCGGGAGCAACGACCTCCCCCTCCACCACCCGGCGGAGGAAGGCGTCGAACATGAAGAGCGACCAGATCAGGGGGGTAAAGTTGCGGATCCCTGCCTGGTGCTCGCGCACCACCCGGGCGAGAAAGCGCGGCTCGAAGTAGCCGCACCCGGCGAGGCGCTCGCCGAGGAGGGTGGTGCGCACCTCCTCCGCCAGCTCGTCGCGGAACCACCGCTCGATGGGGACCGCGAACCCCTGCTTCGGCCGGTAGAGGACCTCGTGGGGGAGCATCGGCTCCAGTGCCCGCTTGAAGAGGTACTTGCCCTCCCGCCCCTTGAGCTTCAGGCGCGACGGCAGGCGGGCGATCCACTCGACCACCTCGTGGTCGAGGATGGGAACGCGCACCTCCAGGGAGTGGGCCATGGAGGCGCGGTCCACCTTGGTGAGGATGTCGCCCACCAGGTAGCTCTTCAGGTCGAGGTACTGGATTCGCGACAGGGGATCACTGGTGGGGGCGCGCTCGAAGTGGACGCGGAAGCCGTCTACCGCGCGGTAGCCGGCGAGGGCGGTGCGGAGGTTGGGGGTGAAGAGGCGGCCGCGCAGGTCGTCGGCGAGGATCCCCACCGAGTGGGCGTACCCCTCCAGGGGGGAGCGGGCCAGGGACTGGAAGGTCGCCTTCGCCCGCAGAGGCTTCGGCGCCCAGTCCGCCTTCGGGTAGAGGCGCCCGAGCAGCCCGAAGAGGGGGCCGCGCACGGCCTGCGGCAGGACGCCGCGCAGGCGGTTCTCGTCGCGGTCCCACCGGTAGCGGCGGTAGCCGGCGAGGTTCTCGTCGCCGCCGTCGCCCGACAGCGCCACCGTCACCCGCTGGCGGGCGATGCGGCACACCTCGTAGGTGGGCAGGGCCGAGGAGTCGGCGAAGGGCTCGTCGTAGAGTCCGGCCAGCCGGTCCACCAGGCCGAAGGCGTCCGCCGCCACCTGCTGCTCGTGGTGGTCGGTCCGGTACTGCTCGGCCACCATCCGGGCATAGCGCGTCTCGTCATAGGCCGCGTCGCCAAAAGAGATGGAGCAGGTGGCCACCGGCCGCTCGGAGATCCCCGCCATCAGGGCGACCACCGCCGAGGAGTCGACGCCGCCGGAGAGGAAGGCGCCGAGGGGGACCTCGGCGATCATCCGGATGCGCACCGCCTCCTCCAACCGCGCGATCAGCTCGTGGGCCGCATCGGCCTCGTCGATCGGGCGATCGTCCTCGAACTGGAGGTCCCAGTACTGGCGCAGCCGCTCCCCCTCGGGGGTGACCGTGAGGCAGTGGCCCGGCGGCAGCTTGGCGACACCGTCGAGGATGGTGCGCGGCTCTGCCACGTAGCCGAAGGCGAAGAAGTCCTCGATACCCCGTGGGTCCACCTGCCGCTTGAGCTCCGGATGGACGAGGAGCGCCTTGAGCTCGGAGCCGAACAGCAGCGTTCCGTTGGTGAGGCGGGCGTGGAAGAGGGGCTTGATCCCCAGGCGGTCACGGGCAAGAAAGAGGGTGCGACGCCGCCGATCGAAGAGGGCGAAGGCGAACATGCCGCGGAACCGCTCAACACACGACTCGCCCCACTCCTCCCAGGCGTGGACGATCACCTCGGTGTCGGAGCGGGTAGCGAAGCGGTGGCCGAGCCCCTCGAGCTCCGGCATCAGCTCCACGAAGTTGTAGATCTCGCCGTTGAAGGCGACCCAGACCGAGCCGTCCTCGTTCGCCAGGGGCTGGTGGCCGCCGGCGAGGTCGATGATCGACAGCCGCCGGTGGCCGAGCCCCACCCCCGGCCCCTCGTAGAAGCCGCGGTCGTCCGGGCCGCGGTGGACGAGGGAGTCGGTCATCGCCCGCAGGAGCGGGCCGTCCACCGGACGGTCCGGTTCATTCGGGTGAAAGAGGCCGGCGATGCCGCACATGGGGGAAGCTCGCTACGCTCGCGGGGGTGGGGATGGGGGGATGGGGGGGGTGGTCGGCGATCAGCCGCCGGCGAAGACGAGGCTGCCGCGCACCCGAAAGAGCGCCCGGTCGATCCACCGCTTGAAGAGGTGCTTCTTGCGCTCGGTGAAGGTACCGATGACGAAGATCGTGAGGATGGTCAGGACCATCCCGACATAGGTCCGGTGGGTCAGGGCGTAGAAGAAGTGGAGAAACGGGTAGTGGAGGAGGTAGAGGGAGAAGGTGTAGGCGGCGAGAAAGCGGATCGGCCGCTCAATCCGCCGCAGGGGCGCCTCCACCCAGGACGAGACCGCGGAAAAGCCGACAAAGTTCAACGCCACGACCACCCCGAAGAGCCAGCTCGCGATAAAGTCGCGAGACTGGTGGAGAACCTGGAAGAGGCTCTTCTCCCCCACCACACCGGCCACCAGGGCGAAGGCCTCGCTCCTCACCTGGAGCTTCCAGTAGAGGAGGGCGAGGAGGAGCGAGGCGACAAAGAGCGCGCCGCCCGCGGCCGGACCCATCGCCCGCCGCGCGGCCACCCGGTAGGCGGCCACCCCCATCAGCCAGACCGGCAGCAGGAGGAGGATCTTCGGCCCCATCACCACCAGGGCGGCAACGGCGATGAGCAGCCGGCGGCGACCCGAAAAATAGGCGGCGCAGGCGAAGAAGATGTAGTACCACGCCTCATAGCCGACCGACCAAAAGGGGCCGTTGGTAAAGGGTCGCACCGACCACCCCCACAGCTCATTGGAGAAGGTGAGGCTGGTGACGACGCGAAAGATCGGGTTGCTGCTCGCGTACCACCAACCGTCGTACAGCCCCGGATCGAGGCGGCTGCCGATGGCGTCCACGACCATCGTCACCACGATCGCCGGCAAGACCACCGAGTAGAGACGCGAGGAGCGGCTCAAGAAGAAGCTGTAGAGCTCGCTGTCCTTGTTCTCCGACACAAAGGCGATCACGAAACCGGAGAGGACGAAGAAGGTCATCACCGCTTCGAGAGAGAACCAGGTAAAGGGGACGAACTGCTGCCCCCCGAGACGGGCGTAGCTCGCGTGGGTAAAGAAGACGATGACGGCGGCGAAGAACCGCACGAAATCGAGATAGATAGAGGTGGCCCTGTTCATTACCGTTCGCGATCGATACGGATACCGCGCTCCCCCGCGACCTCCGTGTAGCACTTATCGTAGCGACGGGTCATCTCCTCGACGCTAAACGCCCCCACCGCGCGGCAACGCGCTGCCGTGCCGAGGGGGACCCGCAGGGAGGAGTCCGTGGCCAGACGGCCGAGGGCGGCGGCGAGGGTGGCCGGGTCGGCCGGGGGGACCAGCATCCCGGTCTCCCCGTCGACCACCAGCTCCGGGTTGCCGCCGACCCGCGTGGCCACCACCGGCAGGCCGGTGGCCATCGCCTCCAGGAGGGTATTGGAGATCCCCTCGGCCAGCGACGGCAGGCAGAAGAGGTCGAAGGCGCGCAACAGCTCCGGGATGTCGGACCGCTCCCCCAGGAGGTGGACGCGATCCGCCACCCCCGACGACTCGATCGCCGCGGCCAAGCGATCGTGCTCCGGGCCGCCGCCGACGATCACCACATGGACCGCCGGATCGAGGCGGGGCGCGGCTGCCACCAGGTCGAGGTGGCCCTTCACCGGATCCAGCCGCCCCACCGTCCCGACCACCACAGCCTCGGGCGACACCCCGGGCAAGAGTGCCGCGCGATCCACCGGACCGGGGCGGAAGCGGTCGGTGTCGACGCCGTTCATCAGCACCTCCACCTTGCGTGCCGGGATTCCCACGGTGGCGGTGAGCCAATCCGCGAGGTCAACGGAGACGGTGGTGAAGCGCCGCACCCATGGCGCGTTCAGCCTGCGCAGCAGGTTGTGGCGTGGGTTGCGCCCCTCGGGGTCGTCGGCGGTACGGCCGTGCTCCCCGTGAACCACCGCGCGGACCCCGGCGAGACGCGCCGGCAGGATGCAGTCCAACCCGGCGGTGTTGCGCGTGTGGACCACATCGGGCCGCAGGCGGCGAAGGCAGCGCCAGGCGCGGAGATAGAAGGCCGCCTCGAACCCCGGCCGCTTGCGCAACTCGATGATCTCCACCGGACCCGCCAGCCGCCCGGCAAAATCGGCCGCGCGATCGACGCAGACGATCTGGTGCACAAACCGCGCCGGGTCCATCCGGTTGATCAGGTTGACCAGGCCGTTCTCCAGACCGCCGGTCCCCAGGCGAAAGATCACGTGGCAGATGCGCAGCTTGCCCTGCGCATGAGGCCCGCCCACGGCGGGCCGCTCGGGAGGCGCTGGTCGCATCAAAGGAGAGCCTCGGTGGGGCCAACGGGCCCCACCTCATTTTTCGCGCAGCGAAAAATGGCTACTCGATCCAACCCTCTTTCCTCAAATAGTGAAGGAGCTGCTGCGCCGCCTCGTCCGGGTTGAGGTGGGTCGTGTCGATGCTCACCTCGGCCCGCTTCGGCTCCTCGTACGGGTCGCTGATGCCGGTGAACTCCTTGATCAGGCCGGCGCGTGCCTTGGCGTAGTGGCCTTTGCGGTCGCGCCCTTCGCACACGTCCAGAGGCGTCGCCACGTGGACCTCGATGTAGCCGCCGTACTCGGAGATCATCTCCCGGTTGAACTGCCGGGTGCGCTCGTAGGGGGCGATGGGGGCGCAGATGGCGATGCCGCCGTTCTTGGTGATCTCGCTCGCCACGTAGCCGATGCGCTGGACGTTGAGGTCGCGGTGCTCGCGGGTGAAGCCGAGCTCGGAGGAGAGGTGGCGGCGGACGATGTCGCCGTCGAGCAGCGTCACCGGCCGGTCCCCCACCTCCAGGAGTCGGGTACGGAGGACGTTGGCGATGGTCGACTTGCCCGCCCCGGAGAGGCCGGTGAAGAAGACCGTGAAGCCGCGCTTCGAGCGTGGCGGGTACGCCTTCTTCAGCTCCTCGACGACCTCCGGGTAGGAGTACCACGACGGCACCGGGAGCCCCTTCTGGAGGTAGCAGCGGAGGCCGCAACCGGAGATCTCCGCGGTGCGCGCCCCCTCGGGGACCTCGTCCTCGACGAGATACCGCTCCTCCTCCGGGACATAGACCATCTTCCGGAAGGGGATCATCTCGATCCCCAGCTCATCGCTGTGGGCGGCGAGGAGCTCCTGGGCGGCGTAGGGCGGATAAAAGGGCGCCTCACCCTCCTCCACCGTGGGGCCGGCGTAGTCGCGACCGACGATGATGTGGGAGCAGCCGTGGTTCTTCTCGACGATCGCGTGCTGCAGGGCCTCGCGCGGCCCGGCCATGCGCATCGCCGCCGGCAGGAGGCCGAAGAGCATCAGGTCCTGGGGATAGCGCTGCGCCACCTTGCGGTAGCAGCGGACGCGGACGAAGTGGTACACGTCGCCCGGTTGGGTGGGACCGACCACCGGATGGAGCAGCAGGTTGGCGTTGTGCTCGCGACAGGCCCGGCGGGTCATCTCCACGTGGGCGCGATGCAGCGGGTTGCGGGTCGTGAAGGAGACGAGGCGCTGCCAGCCGAAACGGGCGGCATAGGTACGCACATCGCGCGGGGTGAGACGGAGGGTCTTGAAGTCGTAGTGGACCGGGAGTTGGAGACCGACCACCTCTCCCCCCACACAGAAGCTCGGCCGCGCCATCAACGCACGCACCCCCGGGTGGCGCTCGTCGGTGGTGCCGTAGACGAGCTCCGCCTCCCGCGCCTTGTCCGGCTCCCACACGTCGCCGACGGTGAGGATGGCGAGGACCACCCCCTCAGGGTCACGCAGGGCAACCTCCTCCCCCACGGTGAGACGGCCGGCGAGATCCCGGTCCACCGGCAGGACGATCGGCACCGGCCACAGGGTGTGGTCGGCGAGGCGCATCGACTCCACCACCGACTCGTAGTCCGCCCGGCCGAGGAAGCCGGTCAGCGGCGACAGACCGCCGGTGAGGAGGAGCTCCAGATCGCTCAGGGGGCGGGCATCGAGGTCGATGGAGGTGAGGTCGCGGCACCCCTCCTTGCGCGCCGCCGCCGCCTCCGGCGGAAGCATCAGCTCGCACAGGCGACCGCCGTGGGGCGGGTTGAGGTGGTCCTCCAATGGACCGGCGACGGTGAGGGATGGGTTCATGGTCACTCCTTCCCCGGTCGCGCGTGGCGGCGAGGGGCGGCTGGCGATAACAAAGGTCGGCTCCATGGGCGAAATCTCCGCGACGGGCCGGGGGTTGGTGTCTCAATGTGAGACGGATCGGCCCTTCTCGCGGGATACCAGCAAGTACGGTGCCAACTCATACAGTCCCCATCAGCATCCCGACCTACCGCCCATGAAGGTCCGGCGACACCGGGACATCTTTCAGCCGCTCCAGGAGCTTGGCGTGGAGGGTGGCGTTGGCCGCCACGACGCTGCGGTACTTCGCCTTCGGCTGATTGTAAAGGATCGGCGCCCCGTCCTTCTGGGTCACCCGGCCACCCGCGGCCACCACCAGGGCGTGGCCGCCGCAGATATCCCACTCGTGCTTCGGAGAGAGGGTGTAATAGATGTCGCACCGGCCGGTGGCCAGGAGGGCCAGCTTGTAGGCGATGGAGCCCACCGCCTCGAAGCGGTAGAGGTCGGCGACGTCGTCGAACTCGCCACGCTTCTGCTCGCTGCGGCTCCCCACCAGGTGGGCGCCGGCCAGCTCCACCGCCGCCGCCATCGCCACCGGCGCGCCATTGGCGGTGGTCCCCTCCCCCACCACCCCGGCGACCAAGAGATCCTCGGTCGGGTTGAAGACGACCCCGAGCTGCGGCACCCCGCGATGGACCAGGCCGATGGAGATGGTCCAGTGGGGGACCTTCTGGAGGAACTCCTTGGTGCCGTCGATCGGGTCGACCACCCACACCCAATCGCGCCCCAGGCGCGCCGGGTCGTCGAGGGTCTCCTCGGAGAGCCAGCCGAACTCCGGCGCCGCGGCCAGGAGCCGCTCGTGGAGCAGCCGGTCCACCGCCAGGTCCGCCTCGGTAAGGGGGTTGTCCTCCCCCTTGGCCCACTGCTTCACCTCCGCCTGGTTGTAGATGGCACTGGCGATGGCACCCGCCTCACGGGCGGCCGCCTCGGCGACGGTGAGGAGGTGGTGGAGAGACTGTTCGTCGGCCATGGAGCGCCTTTCTCGTTGAGGCATGGAGGGGAGCCGTAGCCTACCCGCCCCCCCTGGAGGGTGGCCACCTCATCGGCGACGTCGGCCCCGCCCCGAGCCCCATCCGTTCGACCCCGGCAAGCCGCCTCGTCCCGCTACCGGCGGTTCGCGGGAAGTGACCACGATCACCGGGGGCTGCCACCCGGCCGCCCCTGGCGACGGTGGAGGGGGGGCGACCAACCTGCCGGCTGCGCGGGAGGACGCCACCGGGTCGGCGCCGCCTCCGCCGGCACCGCTCCCTGCCCCGTCGGCCCCGCTTCACCCTCTGTCGCGGCCACCTCCAGGGGGAAGAGGTGTCTCACCAGGACAAGGAGGATGATCAAGTCGTAGAAATAGTCCCAGTACGCCTTCCCCAGGGCGGCACCACCGAGAGCGTAGGCGCCGAGGGCGATCTCGATGGTCGCCGCGTAGGTCTCCACCTCCGTGTTCCCCAGCCGCCGCGCCCGGCGACGCATCCGCTCCGCCTGCAAGAACGAGCCCCCGAGCAAGAGGAGAAAGAGGGCGAGGCCGGGGTACCCCTGCTCCCCGAGCATCTCGAAGTAGATCGAGTGGACATCGTGGCCCTGCCCCTCGGCGGGGAAGTAGGCGTCCCACACCCACCCCTCGAATGCGTGGAAGCCGCCGCCGGTAAACGGTCGGTCGTGGGCGATGTTGCGCGCCCCCTCCCAGGCGCCGAGCCGGCCGCGGAAGGAGGCGTCCTCCTCCTCCGCGGTCTCGATGGTCCCCATCCGCGCCTTCCATTGGGTGGTCACCATGCCGGCGCCCACCACCACCGCGATCGCCACCGCCACCGCCACCACCGCCCGGTAACGGGAGCGCCAGGTGAGGGCCACCAGGACCGCCGCCAGGGTGATAAAGCCGCCGCGCGAGTAGGTCCCGACCACCGCGACGGCGGTGAAGAGGGTAATGAACGGCGCCGCCCGCGCCACCCAGACCCACCACCGCGGCAGCTCCAGGGTGCGGATCAGACGGGGCAGGAAGTAGAGGAGGGGGAGGGTCATGCAGAAGGCCAGCGCCGCGTCGTTGTTGTCGCCGATGAAGGTCCCGGGGGGGCCGTAGACCCGGTGCTGGCCGCCGGTGAGGAGGGTGAAGAGGCCCCCCTTGAGCCCCACCAATCCAACGGAGAGGGCCATCACCACCACCAGGTAGAAGAGTTTCCGCCGATCATTGATGAGCATCAGGGTGATGAAGGTCATCACCAGGACCTTGCTCACCTCGATGAACTGGTAGCGGGCATCGGCCGGGTTAAAGGCGACCGTCGTGGTGAGGCCGAAGAGGCACCAGAGGGCAACGAGCACCCCCACCTGCCAGGCGTGCGGCAGGCGCTGGCGATCGGGGCTGCTGAGGAGCCCCACCATGATGGCGATCGCCACCAGCTCCGCCACCGGGAAGGTGGTGGCAAAGCCCCAGCAGTACCGGTGCGGGCTCATGAGCGACAGCCACGTCCACATGAGGATCCCGACCCACGGCCGGATCAGGGTCACCGGGAGGGAGGCGAGGACGATCCCCACGACAAAGAGGTCACGCATGGCCGCCCTCCCCCGCCGCCGCCATCGGCGCGGCGGGAAGTAGGCGGTCGTAGGCGGCGGTAACCCGGCGCACGTGGGTCTCCACCGCAAACAGGGCGAGGGCCCGCGCGCGCGCCGCCGCGCCGAGGCGGGCCGCCTCCGCCGGATCGTCGTGCAGGCGGACGATCGCCGCGGCGAGGGCGTCGGCGTCGCCCGGCGGCACGAGGAGGCCGGAGCGATCCGCCTCGACCATCTCCGCGGCGCCGCCGTGGGCCGGCCCCACCAGGGGACGCCCCATGGCCATCGCCTCGATCACCACGGTCCCCAGGGGCTCGGGCGAGGTGGAGCAGGAGAGGACCACATCGAGGCCATTGTACAGGGCGGCCATATCCGTCACATGGCCGAGAAAATGGACCCGCCCCTCCACCCCCTCTTGCCGCACCCGGTCGCGCAGCTCCGCCTCGTAGGCCGTGCACTCCTCCGGAGTCCCCCCGGCGAGGACGAGGTGGGCCTCGGGGATGGCGGCGAGGATCGCCGGCGCCGCGTCGAGGAGGACCCCCTGCCCCTTCCACGGGATGAGCAGCCCCACCAGGCCGACCACGAAGGCATCCGCGGGAAGGCCGTGGTCGCGGCGGAAGGCGGCGCCGTCGGCCCCCTGGTCCATCTGTTCCAGCTCGATCCCGTCATAGACCACCTCCACCTGGCCCGGGTCGATGCCGAGCTCGACGATCTCGTCGGCGACCCACTGGGAGACCGCGAGGAAGTGGTCCGGGAGGCGGTAGAAGAGCGACAGGGAGCCGCCCGCGTCGCGCTGGCCGCGCACGTGGCAGACCACCGGTAAGCGCAGGAGCCTCCCCACCAACAGCGCCGCCCGGTTGCACAGGGGCTCGTTGTTGGCGTGGATCAGGTGGGGGCGAAAGCGCAGGGCGGTGGCGAGCAGGCCGAGGAGGAGGGGGAAAAAATTGGCCAGGTCGTCGAGGCGGGCGAGGAGCTGGCCGGCAAGCCACCGGAGGCCGGGGAGTCGATCGGGCCACGCCGCCCTCGCCAGCCGCCCCTTCATCGCCACCACGTCGACCCACCGATCGCGGATCGGCCGCCACGGCGCATCCTCAGCAAACCCCTCCCACGGCCCCCCCCGCCGGCCGGTGACCACCAGAGGATCGTAGCGACGCCGATCCAGGTGGCGGACCAGGTGGCGGAGGCAGACCGCCGCGCCGCCGTAGCCGATACCGTTTTCCACGTAGAGGATGCGCCGCCGCCCTGCCATCGGGACCTCATCGGCCGCACCGCGGCCGCGGCGCAGCCGACGGGCCACGGAGCTCGGCAGGGCGGCGAGGACAAGGGCGCGGCCCGCACCCCACGAGGGGGCGAGGCGAAGGCTGCGCAGGAGCGGCGGTCGCGCCTCGCCGGCGGCGCCGGTGCGCGACAGGGCGTGGCCGAGGTCCAGGTAGCGTGCCGCCGCCCACCCATCCGCGCTCACCCCTTGGCCGGCCAGGGCCCCCGGCGGCCACCGCCGGATCGCCTCGGCCACCTCGACCAGGCCGCGCAGGGTCTCCACCCCGCCGCCGGTGAGGTTGCCACCGTGGCGGCTGCGGCGCATGAGAACCTCGGGGACCACGGCGATGGGGAAGCGGACGGCGATCCGTACCCACAGCTCCAGATCCTCGCCAAAGCGCAGGGCCCCGTTGAAGCCGCCCACCGCCTCCAGGACCGCGCGCCGCACCAGGACCGTGCCGGTGGGGATGAAGTTGGCCTCCAGGAGCAGGCCGGCGGCTCGCGGGATCGGCGCGCCACCCAGGGCGCGGAAGCGATCGAGGTGGCCGTGGGCCGCCATCACCGACTCCACGACCACCGCCCCTGCCCCGTCCACCTCGGCCATGTCGCCGGCCACCAGGGCCACCGACCGGTGGGCCGCCACCAGGGCGAGCTGGCGGGCGAGCTTGTCCTCCACCCAGGTGTCGTCCGCGTCGAGAAAGGCGATCCACTCGCCGGTGGCCGCCTCCACCCCACGGTTGCGGGCCGCCGCCGGCCCCTGGTTCGTCTGGCGAATCAGACCCACCCCGAGCCCCTCCGCCACCGTCGCGGTGGCGTCGGTGGAGCCGTCGTCGACGACAATGATCTCCGCCACCGCGGGCTCCTGGGCGCGGACACTGGCCACCGCCGCCGCCAAGAAGGGGGCGCTGTTGTGGGCGGGGATGACCACCGAGATGGTCGGGGTCTCAGCCACCGCCGCCCCTCCCGGGCCGCGGGTCGAGGAGGAGGCAGAGGAGCGCCGCCGGCACCACCAGGGTGCTCCCCCAGGCGATGGCGCGGATCTTCCCGTGGCGGTTCCACAGACGACGGAGGAAGGCGGCAACCTTGCGCCGCGGCGGCGCCGGCGCCAGGGGCGGCCGCTCGCCGGTGAGCGGATCCGCCACCTCGCCCCGCTCGATCCACCGCCCCCACTCCGGGGAGGCGAGGAAGCGCAGGGCTGGGTAGCGAGCCCGCGCCCGACCGAGGAGGTCGTCGAGGCCGGCCAGGGCCGCCGCCCCCCCGCCGCTGTAGTTATACCGGTGGGTGGAGAGGACCGCCGGCTGCGCCTCCGCCACCCGTTGGGTCAGCGCCTCCCACGCCCCCTCCTCCCCTCGACCGTCACGGGGCTCATACATCACGTTGCGCACCAGGTAGCGGGGGCCGGCGGTCGACCGATCGCCCGGGGCGAGCCACGGGGGGTCCTGAACGTAGTGGCCGGACCCGTCGCGGCCGGTGCAGCGGTAGCCGGCGGTCTGGATGTAGCGCACCCCGGCCGCCGCCCACGCCCGTTCGGTGGCGTCGTCCCACAGGTAGCACGGCGCCACCGCCGAGGTCGGCGGCTCGTCCCAGAAGGCGGTGAACGCCTCCACGCCGCCGGCCACCAGCGCCGCCTGCACCTCGGGCGCCACCACGCGGGTGGGCAGAACGCTGCCGTCCACGTAGTGGCCCTGGAGCGGCGAGGCGAGCGCCTCCCAGTCGAGGCCGCCGGCCGCGAGCCAGGCGAGGACCGCCTCGTCGCCGGCGCGCGCCCGTTCGAGCAGCCCGTCAGGGTGGAGGTGGTCGAGGCCGTGGAGTTGGGGGCAGAGGGTCCCGGCCCCATGGCCCGCCCGCAGGGCGGCGGCCACCTCGGGGAAGCGGTCGATGGGACGGCGGATGTAGCGGCTGTATCCGGAGGCGACGATCGCCTCCCCATCGGGGACCGCCATCACCAGGTTCGCGGTGAGCACGGCGGGCCGCCCGGTTGAGTCGCGATGGCGATCGAGCACCGCCAAGAGGGCCTCCAGGGCGGCTGCGTGGTCCGGCGGCCCGGGCCCCCAGTCGTCGGACTCGATCACCACCACCGGCACCCCCACATACGGCTCGCGCCAGGTGGCCACCAGCAGCCGGCCACGGCTGGCAACGACCACCGTGACCGCCGCCCCCCACAGGGCAGCGAAGAGCAGGACCACGGCAGCGACGCTCACCCCTCACCCTCCAGCGAGTAGCCGAGGGCGGTGGCGGTGGCCGCTACCCTTGGAAGCACCGCGGCGATCCGCGCCGCCTCGGGTGCATCCCGCCACTTGTCCACCCGGGGGGCGGAGAAGGCGTTGTACGGACGGGCGATCACCGTCTCGCAGTGGCGCGCGACCGCTGCCGAAAAGTCCGCCCCCACCGCCCCGAAGAGGTCGCGAAAGCTCGCCACCGGGTCGGCGAGGAGCGCCTCGTAGGCGACCTCCACGAAGCGCGTCGCCGGGATCGCCTGCCGCGCCGCGAGGACCGCCTCGTTGTAGGCCGCCCACTGGGCCGCCGCCACCGCTTCGATGGGGGCGTCGAGGTAGTCCCGCCAGCCGGGGAAGAGGAAGAAGCACCAGCGCCTGTATTGGCCGCCGTTGATGCGCACCCGCGCCGGCAGGGCCGCGGACCAGTCGCCGTACTCGTCGGGCCGCCCCCAGCCGGTGATCAGGGAGGCGATGTTGTCCCCCGGGCCGCGGCGCACGAAGACAAAGGTCGGCTCCTCAAAGAGGGCCTCAAGGTAGGCGATGCGAAAGCCGTTCTGGTTCGTCTTGTCCACGAAGCGGCGGGGGCCGAGGTAGCGGTGGTAGTAGCGCAGCGCCTCCTCGCGATCCTCCGCCCGGGCGTCGGCGGCGGTGAGCTCGTGGCCGCTCCAGCCCCTCTCCTCCGGCGGATGGAGCGCCGACCAGAAGGGGTGTCCCTCGCGGTTCAGGGAGGCGAGGTTGGGGGCCAGGGACAGGGTCTTGTAGACCAGGGTGGTGCCGGCGCGGGAGCACCCCACCACCAGGAGGGGCCGGGCGAGGCGGTGGCGATCCACCACCGGCCAGAGGAGCACCCGGCCTGCCTCCCGCAGGCGGCGGCGGTAGTAGGCGGCGGTCTTCGCCACCTTCACCCCCAGCTCCCCGAGGCTCACCGCCCCCTCCGTGACGACTGCCGGCTGCCACGGATCTCCCCGAGGGCGGCGGCGGCGCGGACCAGGTAGTGGCGCCGCCGATCCGCGCCGAAGGCGGTGGCCGCCCGCCAGGCGTGGCCAACGAGCTGTGGAAAGAGGTAGCGCGGCGCCCCGAGCCATCGGCGCCCCCCCTCCCGGGGCCGGGCGAGGCGGGTGTCGCGGGCGCGCTGGTACGCCTTGCGCACCACATAGCCGAGGCGCAGGCGGGCCGGGTCCACGTAGTGGTACTGGAGGGCGTCGGGGACGTACCAGAGGGGCAGGCCAAGGTCGAGGATACGGCCAACGAAGCCGATGTCCTCGGCCCCCCCGAGGTCGTGGCCGCGGGGACCGAGGCTCGGATCAAAGCCACCGATCCGGTCGATCAGGACACGGTGGAATAAGAGGTTGCCGCCGCCGGGGATGAAGTCGCCCGGCGCCACTCGCCGCTCCGTCTCCCCGAGGTCGAAGTTCGGCACCGGGTAGGGGCGGATCCGGTAGGGGCCGTCGTCATGGACCCAGGCCGGCTCGGTGCCGTCCCAGTCGGGGAGGATCCGGCCGCAGAAGCCGGCCGCCTCCGGGTGGGACTCCACCGCCCGCGCCACCGCCTGGAGCCAGCCGGGGGAGACCCGGTGGTCGTCGTCGGCAAAAACCAGCAGCTCGCCATGCGCCTCGGCGATCCCATGGTTGAGGGCGTGGGACTTGCCCAACTCGGGCTCCTTTACCATGCGCAGCCTCGACACGCCGCCACGTCGCTGCCACGTCGCCACCACCTCAGAAGTACCGTCCGTGCACCGGTTCGCCACCACCACCGTCTCCATTGCGAGCGAGGCCGGCGGCGTGGCAGCGGCGATGGAGGCGAGGAGCCTATCGAGCAGCACCGCCCGATCGTGGGTGCAGATGAGGATCGTGGCGTCCAACGATCACCTCTGCTTACGCCCCCGCCGCCACCGGCGCAGGAGGCGGTTGTGGACCCGACAGCCACCACGCACCACCAGGGGCGGGGGCTCGGCAGCGGTGGTGAGGGGGTAGCCGTTGCTCCTCAGGGTCTCGCCCGCGGCACCTTCGAAGAGGGCGAGCTGGCGCGGCGACATCTGGAGCCGCCACTTCTCCCTGTTGTCCGACTGGATCGGCTTGCTCAGGAGGGGGGTCTTGCCCCGACCGCTCGCCTTCTTGAAGTTCAGGAGGTCATCACTGTAGGCCTCGCCGAGAAAGCCACACAGATCTCTCAGGGTCTGCTCCTGCGCCTGGAGAAGATCCTCGTAGCGGACCTCGTGGTAGTGGCCCGGCGGCAGGGTGGCACCGACCTCCTGCCCCACCTCCACGTAATGCTGCCAGTACCGCGCCGCCTCGTAGAAGTTGTAGATGTGGAAATCGTCGCGCCGGACCAGGGTGGAGAGGGCGCAGTCACGGCCGTCGCGGATCAGGTGGACGATCTGCGCCTCCGGAAACATCTCCAGGAGCAGCTCCATGTGGAGGACGTAGTACGGCGTCTTGTCGCCCCACCGTGCCTTGCCCTCCCCCGCGGCGTTGCGCGCGAAGAGGGCGGCGATCACCCCCGCCATGGTGCCGCCGCCGTCGGCCGCAAGCCCCTCGGCGAGGTCGTCCATGGTCGACTCGTCAAAGCGCAGGCCATGCAGGTCGGTGGCAAGGAAGTCCCGGCTCCGCCGCCACATCTCCTCCAAGACCCGGCGGACGTTCTCCGGCCGCGTCAGGTCGCCGAACCGCTCGCGCTCGCGCTGGAGAGGGACGATGAAGTGCGACTCGCCGGTGGGCAGGGAGAGGCGCGGGTGGGAACGGAGGATGTATTGGAGGAGGGTGGTACCCGAACGGGGCGCCCCCACCACGAAGATTGGCCCCCGCCGCCCACCGCCTGCGTCTCTCTGCTGCTCCATGGTTCCCTTTCCGCGAACGCTACCAGTCCGTGTCGTCCTGATACCACGGCAGCCCAAACTGCGAGAACCCATCGCGGAGGCGCGCCACACACGCCTCCGGCACCGCCCCGCGCCACGCATCCCCCATCTGTGCGCTCGGTCGCCGGGTCCCATAGGGGTCGGCGGAGTCGTCACCACCGGTGGAACGCTCAAGGGCGCTCTCCATGGAGCCGTCCCACACCAGACCAACCTTGTGAGAGAGGGCTTGAAAGGTCTCCCGAGGTCGGCGACAGAGGGTCTCGTATTCGACCACCTCCACCTGCCGGCAGCGCTGAAGCACCCTCCAGGCGCAGTAGAGGACCGCGCCCTGGCGCTTGCCCTGCTCGAACCAGTAATCCCCCTCCCGGTCGAGGGCCTGCCGCCACCGCCCCAACACACCGCTCCCCAACCGGCTCGCCGGCCCGAAGAGCTCCCCCACATCGCTGCCGGTCCAGCCGAGCCGCTGGTAGCTGCGGGCCACGGCCACCGGGTGGCGCACCAGAAAGACCACCTGGGGCCGGTAGCGCGGCAGGAGCCACTCCAGGGCGAGGGGGTTGACCTCCTTGATCACCAGACGCCGCGCCCGCCGCGTTGACAACCGCCACTGGTCCGGCTTGGCCACGATCCCGGCACGAAAGGCGGGATAGGCGGCAAAGGCGGCGTCGGCAAAGCGGGAGTACGAACGGGGGATGGCCGCGGGATCGTGGTCGACGATCGCCCGATCGCTCAGGCCGCCGCCGATTGCGGACTGGGTGATCGGCTCGCGCAGATAGAGGGCATTCGGCGCCTGCCCGAGGCTCTTTCCCACCCAGCTCGACCCACTGCGCGGCAGAGAGACGACAAGGATCGGTCGCCCCGACACCGGGTAGAGGTGAGAGAGGAGCCACGACCCGAGCCCCCAGCGTGCCCACCCCACCGGGATGTCCCCACGCCGGAGGGCGCCGCCGCCGAATCGACTCGGCCAGCCAGGTCGACCGTTCACCCCGCCTCCCGCTGCTGCCTGGCGTAGCCGACAACGCGACCCACGAAATAGCCGACATTCATCTGCTGGCGAAAGGCGTGGCTCGGCCCGTGGCGCGCCACCAGCCACCCATAGCGGAGGGCGGCGCGGAGGAGTTGGCGCAGGAGGAAGAGGGGGACGCCGGCGACGGTGCGCGGGTAGCGCTCCGGGTCGCGCCGCGCCGACAGGATGCCGGCGTTGTAGTGGAGGGCGCGGAAGAATCGCTTGTGGAGCTGATGCTCCAGGACCTGATGGAAGACGAGGGCGCCGGGGGCGTAGTAGATCGTCCCCCCGGCGGCGGCGAGGCGGAGGAAGTAGTCGGTCTCCTCCCCCTTGAAGAGCTCCTCGCGACAGCGCCCCTCCCCCTTGCGGCCGAGCTCGGTGTCGAAGAGGCCGATCCGCTCCACCACCCGCCGGTCAAAGGCCATGTTGCCGCCGAAGGGGAACTCGTGGCGGCCGTCGAGCCGCCGTTGCTCGGCGCCGAGGTCGCGGAAGCCGAGAAAGCCTTGCATGTCCGGGCGGATCCACGTGGGCAGGGGGCGCGGCGGGTGCAGGTGGATCGGCCCACCCACGGCGTCGCACCGAAAATCCTGGAAGCAGTGGTAGAGGGCGGCGAGCCAGCCGGGGGTGACCTCGATGTCATCGTCGATAAAGCAGAGGTAGCGACCCGCCGCCTCCTGGATGCCGCGGTTGCGCGCAGCGGAGAGCCCCTGCTCCCCCTCGAAGGTGTAGCGGATGCGGATCGGACCCTCGGCGGCGATCGACTCCACGGTGGCGCGGGTGGCGTCGGTGGAGTTGTTGTCCACCACCACTACCTCCCACGCCACCCCGTCGACCCCCTCCTGGCGGGCGAGGGCCGCCAGGCACGGCTTGAGGTTGTGGCACCGGTTGTAGGTGCAGAGGATGACCGAGAGCTCCATGGTCACACCCGCGCCCGCAGGCGTCCCCAGTAGTACCGCAGCGGCCGCGTCACCCCCGAGGTGTTACAGCCGAAACGGATCTTCTGCGCCAACCGCCACACCGCGTCGGTACCGAAGACCTCGATCCGCCGCAACCGGAGGGGATCGATTCCCGGCCGGTTGAAGCCGGGCCGGGTGGTGCAGGCGCGCCGGTAGCCGGCCGTTGCCACCGCCTCGGCCACCCGGTTGTCGAAGAGGCCGTAGGGGTAGGCGAAGGAGGTCACCGGCGCCTCGATCTCCGCCTCGATCACCTGCCGCGCCCCGGCCACCTCGGCGTCGGCCGCCGCTACCGGGAGCTCGGTGAGGCGCGGGTGGGTGAGGGTGTGGCCGCCGATCTCCACCCCGGCCGCCACCATCTCCCGCACCTCGTCCCAGGTGACCATGGGCCGCTCGGGGAAGTCCCCCCCCGCCATCCACCGGTTCGTCTCCCCCACCAGGCCGACGGTGAGGAAGAGGGTGGCGGGTATCTCGTAGCGACGCAGGATCGGCAGGGCGTCGGTGTAGTTGTTGCGGAAGCCGTCGTCGAAGGTGACCACTACCGCGTTATCCGGGAGCGCCCCATCGCCGTCGAGGTGGCGCTGCGCCGCCGCCAGGGTGACCACCGGGTGGTGGCGCCTCAGGTAGCGCATGTGGCGGGCGAAGCGGGCCGGCGGACAGGCGTACTTCACCTCCGCCTCGCTCTCCGGGAGGGTCACCTGGTGGTACATGAGGATGGTAAAGCGCGCCATGAAGGATCACTCGGCTCGGCGATCGCGGAGCTGGAGGAGGGAGCGGTAGAGGGGTAATGGGAGGCATGCGGCGAGGAGGTACTTGAGATCCGGGAGGTGCCAGCAGCCGCTCACCAGGGCAAGGCGGAAGAGGCGTGCGGCCGAGTCGAGGTCGCGCCGCCAGTAGGCGGTGTAGCCACGGCGGAGGAGGTCGCCGTGGACCAGCTCCCGACGGGTACGGCGGTCGAGGTGGGCCACCACCTGCGGCTGGAGGCGGACGAAGTCGCGGCGCACATGCCAGGCGTCGAGGACCTGCCGCCACCGCACCGCGGAGATCTGGCCGCCGCCGTGCCACCGGTAGTAGGCGAGGACCTCGGGGACCCGGACGATCCGCTGGGTGGCCCCGGAGATCCGCAGCCACAGGTCGAAGTCCATGGAGGAGAACCGCCGCTCGGAGAAGCCCCCCACCCCGTCGATCACCTCCCGGCGGGTGAGGCAGGCGTGGATCGGCCACGGGCAGCCGCGCAGGAAGCGCGCCACCACGTCCCCCTCCTCGTAGGCAGGCGGCACATACGGCTCGTTGCCCACGATGGCCTCGCCGACATTCTGCCAGCCGCAGTAGGCAAGGTCGGCGCCACCCTCGGCAAGCGCCCGGTGCAGCCGGGCGAGACAGTCCGGATCCCAATAGTCGTCCGCGTCGAGGAAGGCGATGAACCGCCCCTGCGCCTCGGAAAGCCCCCGGTTGCGCGCCGGGTAGGGGCCGCGGTTCGCCTGGCGGATCAGCCGCACCCGCGGATCCGCCGCCGCCCGCTCGGCGACGACCTTCGCCGAGGCGTCGGTGGAGCCGTCGTCCACGACGATCAGCTCGATGGCCCGGAAGCTCTGGTCGCAGACGCTCGCGACCGCCTCGCCGACGAACGGCTCGGCGTTGTGGCACGCCATCACCACCGAGATCTCCGTGCTCACGCCCCCCTCCCCCACAGCCAGCTACCGGCCGGAACCACGGCCTCGGCCGCGGATCGACCGTCGGGGTCGCACCACACCAGCCCCTCCCCGCCCCGTAACCAATCGAGGGAGATATTCTCTTCGGCGGGATTGACCACCACCACCTCGCGCCGGTCGCCGCGCGACAGGTTGGCGATCCGCAGGCGGCCGTCCACCGGCGACGGCGGCGGAACCTGCGCGGTCGGCGCCACCACCTCCGCGTTGCCCCCCAGGAGGGAGAGGGGTTGACCGAGGCCGAGCTCTTCGAGGAGGAGCATCACCTGCGCGAGGCGCGCCCGGTGGATGGGGGCGTCGTCCTCCATCGCCCGGTGGTAGAGGCTCTCGGCCAGAAAGCCGATCGCATACCGCTTGGTGGGCAGCTCGCACCAGCGTCCGACCAGGCCGCTGTCAAAGGTGAACTCGACCGCCTGGTCGAGCAACGGCACCAGCTCCGCCTCCGGGAGGCGGCGAAGGTAGCGGGCCAGGTCCATGGTGTGGATCGACTGATATGCGTGGGCGAGTCCTTTGAGAGAGAGGGCGCGGTCAATGTAGCCACCCGGCATGACCAGACGGGGGTAGCGATCCTTCACCCTTCCTAGCCACGGGATGAAATATTTCCAGCCGATCCGCTTCACCGCCCGCACCGGCGCCGGCAGCCGCTCCGCCTCGGGGGTGGGCAGGAAGGAGAGACGGATCGCCGCAAACAGCGGCCGGTAGAGCCACTCGGCGGGGCGGAGGGTGAGGAGATAGCGGGTTGTCTTGCACGCCGACGCCACCAGCGCCGCGTAGCGGCTATCCCCGGTCACCTCGCCGTAGCGGGCAACGGCGACGGCGGTGTCGAGGTGGGTATTGAGGACGAGCATGTTGCTCTCACCCTTGCCCAGGGCGCGGCTCGGGAGCCAGGCAAAGGGGCTCCGGCGCATCGTCTCCGTCGACCCCTCCAGGGAGTCGTGGAGGAACCAGGCGCCCGCGTCGATCTCCACCGCCCGCTCGGCAACGAAGGCGACCGCCCGCTCCAGTGCTCTCTGAACCAAAGGATCCGCCCCCTCGCTCAGGGCATCGAGGAGAAGGTGGATGCCGCTGGTGTGGAGGCGATAGTGGGATTCGTAGTCGGCGGTCCACTCGCCGTGATACCAGCCGCCATCGGCCCCTTGCCGCGCCACGATCGACAGGAGGAGATGACGCCGCAACATCCGGTAGAGCCCCTTGCCGGTGGCGAGTTCCAGACCACGCAGGGCAACCCACAAGGCGTGGGCGTCGTTCTCCGAACAGACCCGCCAGTAGTGGGGCCACGAGGTGCGGTTCTCGTAGACATGGCCGTGGATCAGGTGGAGGTAGAGATCGGCGGGAGCTGCGTACACCGCGTGCGACCCCCAGAGGAAGAGGGGCTGAGTCTCCAGCGGGACGAGGGAGGCGAGCTCCGCCGGGGCCACGCCGACGCCTATCGGCAGCCGCCACACCGTCACATCGACGGACCACCCCTCGGGGATCACCACCTCGATCCCGACCCCGTCGGCGGAGGCGGTGATCCCGGCGAGGTCCGCGGCCGCCTCCTTCAAGATTCTCCCCACCCCGTCGAGCCGCCGGCGGCGCGGCGGCTGCGGGATCCAGTAGGTTGCGCCCTCGGCGGCAGCGGGGGAGAGGAGCCATCCCCCGGCCGCCGCGGCCTCGACGCGGTGCTCTCCGGCACAGGTGATCGCGGCGCGACCACCGCCGGTGCACCGCAGGAAGGCACACGCCGCCCCCTCGCCGAAGCGATCCACCACAACCTCCACCCCGGCCACCGGCTCCCCGCACCCACGCGCGGCATCGGCCACCGCCACCCGGGTACCCCACTCCTCGGCGGCCTCGAAGAGCGCGGCGAGTTCGACGGATATCACAGATGCGCCGTCCGCCCCGCCCCCCAACCGACCGTGCGGCTGTACGCGGTCCATGGTCTCGCCCCCCCTCACCGCACCGCCGCCACGGTAGGGGCTGCCTCCCCATCGCGGCGGTTGAACTGCCCGAGGCGTGGGTTGTGACGAAGGTTGTAGCGCCACGCCTTGTACCCCGCCACCGGCAGGGCCGCCGACTCCACCACACCGCAACCGCGGAGGGCGCCGCCGACGAGCCGGTTGACCACCCCGGCCGCCTCCTGTTGGCCCTCGGCAGCAAACCAGCGCACCGTTGCGCCGCGCCGCGCCAGGCGGCGCAGTCGGCCACCAAGCCGCGCCACCCCAACAAGGCGCTGCCAGCGGCTACCCGCAACCCAGCCATCGCAGTCCGGCTCGCCCAGGAAGAGGGCTGCTGCCGCCGCCTCCTCGCCGTCGCGCCAGACCCGCAGCCCCTCCTCCACCAGCCAC
>JAJRSX010000013.1 GCA_024278555.1 bacterium
GCTGGGAGAGATCGCCATCCGTCTGCGCCACCCGGAGCGGTACTGGGCGGGGCAGGTGAACCTCTTCCTCTCCGAGTGCGGTCGCCTCGACGCCCACTTCGATCCGACCACCGGCTGGCTCCGCGCCCGCATCGACCGCCCCCTCACCCGCCGCACCGACCGCATCACCGCCTCCGCCCGCCGCAAGAGCGACAACCGCTGGGCCCTCACCTCATGGCGGGTGGTGGTACCGTGACCGCGGCGTAGTTGACCACCCCACGAGGCGCTTCTACCATCCCGAGCCCTTCGGAACCACCGCCGTGCGCGGTGGCTCCAACCTACCTCAGGAGGTCGTTTTGGCTGATTCCCACCACGAGAAGGTCATCATTGTTGGCGGCGGTCCCGCGGGCTACACGGCGGCGCTGTATGCGGCGCGCGCCGATCTGGAGCCCCTGGTCCTGGAGGGGCCGCAGCCGGGCGGTCAGCTCACCATGACGACCGAGGTGGACAATTACCCGGGTTTCCCCGAGGGGGTACAGGGGCCGGAGCTCATGGAGCTCATGAAGAAGCAGGCGGAGCGGTTCGGCACCCGTTGCATCTTCGAGGAGGTCTCGAAGGTCGATCTGAGCCAACGGCCGTTCACCCTCACCGCCGGCAGCGACACCTACACCTGTGATGCCCTGATCGTCGCCTCGGGCGCCTCGGCCCGCTGGTTGGGGATCGAGTCGGAGGCGAAGTACCGCGGCTTCGGGGTCTCCGCCTGCGCCACCTGCGACGCCTTCTTCTTCCGTGACAAGGAGGTCTTCGTGGTGGGCGGCGGCGACACGGCGGCGGAGGAGTCGCTCTTCCTCACCAAGTTCGCCTCCCACGTCACCCTGGTGCACCGCCGGGATGAGCTGCGCGCCAGCAAGATCCTCGCCGAGCGGGTCCAGGCGGATGAGAAGGTCTCCCTCCTGTGGGACTCGGTCGTGGAAGAGATCCTCGGCGAGGACGACCCGCCCCACGTCACCGGCGTGCGCATCAAGAACGTCAAGAGCGGCGAGGTCACCGACCACCCGGCGGACGGCATCTTCATGGCCATCGGCCACACGCCGAACACCGCCTTCCTCAAGGGCCAGATCGAGGTGGACGACGCCGGTTTCATCACCACCGCGCCCCACTCCACCGCCACCTCGGTGGCCGGCGTCTTCGCCTGCGGCGATGTGATGGACCCGCACTACAAGCAGGCGATCACCGCCGCCGGCACCGGCTGTCAGGCCGCTTTGGACGCGTAGCACTTCCTCACCGAGGCGGAGGCGTGAGCCACGGGCGGCTCGGTGAAGGGGAGGGCCGCGGGCCGTCAAACAGCCTCGACACCTTTACCAATCCGCACCCGGAGCGGGACTACGACATCGAGCTGGTCTGCCCCGAGTTCACCTGCCTCTGTCCGGTGACCGGCCAGCCCGACTTCGCCACCTTCACCATCCGCTATGTGCCCGACGCCACCTGCGTCGAGTTGAAGTCGCTGAAGCTCTACCTCTGGTCGTTTCGCGACCAGGGCGCCTTTCACGAGGCGGTCACCAACCAGGTCCTCGACGACCTGGTGGCGGCGGTGGCCCCACGGCGCATGGAGGTGGTGGCGGACTTCAACGTCCGCGGCGGGATTCACACGGTGGTGACGGCGCGCTACGCGCGCGGGGGTGGGGAATGAGGGATGAGGGATGGGGGCAGGACGGCCCTGCGGGCCGAATGAGATGACGATGGAAGCCACCCACGAAAATTATCTGGCCGCACAGCGGCCAACCATTCCCCCATCCCCCACCCCCCATCTCCCACCCCCGCGAGCGTAGCGAGCTTCCCCCATGGACCAGGTCCAGACCTACCTCATCGATTACGGCCTCTGGTTCGTCTTCGTCGGCTGCATCCTCGAGGGGGAGGTCATCCTGGTGGTGGCGGGCTTCCTCGCCCACATCGGCCTCTTCGAGTTCTGGCAGGTCTACGGGGTGGCGGTCATCGGGGCGGTCACCGGCGACCAGTTCTACTACTACCTCGGCCGCTGGCGCGGCGAGCCGATCATCCGCCGGGTGCGCGCCTTCTCCGGCCGGGTGAACAAGGCGATGACCCTCATCGACCGGTACCACGGCTGGATCATCCCGGCGTCGCGCTACATGTACGGCTTCCGCATCCTCCTGCCCATCACCTTCGGGATGCTGCGCACCCCGCCGAGCCGCTTTTTTTTCCTCAACGCCGCCTCCGCCCTGCCGTGGGCGATCATCTTCACCTCCGCCGGCTACCTCCTCGGCCAGTTCGCCCTCGACCTCATCCAGCGCGCCAACGAGCATCGGGGGATGGCGGTCCTTGCGGTGATGCTCGTCGCCGGCGTGGTGGGGGCTCTTATCGCCCTGCAGGCGTCGCGCTCGCCAAGGCCTCACCGACCCGAATAGGCGCCTCACCCGGGCGCCCGAGCAACGGCGGCGCGGTGGGCGGCAACAGCAGCAGAATGGTGGAGCCGAGGGAGAAGTAGCCCATCTCCTCGCCCGCGGCGAGCTCCCACCGATGGTGGCCGGCCCGGCCGGCCGGTGGACAGACGCCGTGGAGCTCAACGCGGCCGACGTTGAGGGCCGCCACGAAGACCATCACCAGGGGCCAGCCCATGGGCGTCTCCGCCGCCACCACCACCCGTTCGTTCTCCACGAAGAGGTCGGGGATGTGGTCGATCCCCCAGCCGTTCACCGGCCAGCGGCGCCCCACAATGCGGCAACTCTCCACCACCGCCATCGCGGCGGGGGCGTGGTACCGGTGGTAGTCGCGCGGCGACAGGTAGAGGGTGAGCCACCGTCCACCGTGGAGGCGCCCGGCCCAGTGGGAGAGCGGCCCGAGGAGGCCGTCGAGACGGTACGGGTGGCCCTTGGCGGTAATCGCGGCGCCGGCGGTAATCTCCACCGGCGGGCCGACGCGGCCGTCGCAGGGAGATACCAGGGGCGCCTCGGCCACCGGTCGGCTGCCGAGCCGTAGGCGCCGGGTGAAGAAGGCCTCGAAGGTGGGGTAGGCGTCGAGCGCCGACTCCGCCTCACCCAGATCAACACGGTAGTGGCGCGCGTAGAGGCGCAGGAGGGGGAGGCGAACCCGCCGCCACAACCGCTGCCGCGCCACCCACCCCACGAGACGCGAGAGGAGGGCGAGGGGGAGGAGACGGAGGAGAGGGGAGGTCATCAGCGACCACTCTGCCACACCAACCAGGTGCGCCGACGCACGGGAGCGCGGCAACTCACCGGCCACCCCGCTCGGGACGGCGCCCGGCCGCCCGACGAATGGCATGTCACCCAACTCGCTCCGACTACTTGACCATCACCATCTTGCGCCGCAGGAAGGCAATCTGGGTCTGGTGCGGCAGGTCCTTCGGGCAGGTGTCCTCGCACCCCATGAGGCTCATGCAGCCAAAGACACCGTCGTCGTCACCGATGATCTCGTACCAGTCGTCGTCGGTCCGGTTGTCGCGGGTGTCGAGGCGGAAGCGGGCCACGTGCATGAAGCCGACGGCACCGAGGAAGTCCTCGCGCATCCGCTTGGTACCACAGGCGGAGATACAGCAACCGCACTCGATGCAACGGTCCAACTCGTAGATCGCCTCTGCGAGGTCGGGATCCATCCGCTCCTCGAGGATGTTGTAGTTGCACTCCTTCGACCCCTCGCCGTGGATCCAGCTCTCAATGCGTTCACTCATCTCCCGCATGAACTTGCCGGTGTTGACCGACAGGTCACCGATGAGCTCAAAGGCGGGTAACGGCAGGAGGGTAATCTCGCCGTCGGTGAACTTGGCGGTCAGGGTACGACACGCCAGGTCCGGCCGCCCATTGATCACCATGCCGCACGATCCACAGATCCCGGCCCGGCAGACAAAATCAAACTGCAGGGAGGGGTCCTGGCGCTCACGGATCTCGTTGAGGGCGATAAAGATCGTCATACCGCTCTGCTCTTCGACCTCGAAGGTCTGCATGCGCGGCGTATCCCCCGGCAACTGCGGGTTAAAACGCAGGATGTGAAATTTGAGCCGGCGGCCCTTGCCGCTCGGAGTTCCGGTCTGTGTGGTCACGGGATCACTCATTTTGTGCCTACCCCTATGCGCTCGTTCTTTTCCTTGTACTTGGCCGGAAGCTCGAACGGCATCAGTGCGTTTTGGATTTCATACCGATCCGCATTCGGCATCGACTCCTTGATCTTTTTGATTTCCTCCACGCGGGCCGCGGTGTCCGGATGGTGGATCGTGTTGTCCGTTCCATACCCGCGGAAGCCCGGCGGGAGCTCCATCTTCTTGATATCGAGGGGCTGGTAGTCGATCTCCGGCTCTTCGTCCGTCTCGTTCCGCCAGTAGGCCAGGGTCCGTTTGAGCCAGTCTCGATCGTTGCGTTCCGGGTAGTCCTCACGGGTGTGGGCGCCGCGGCTCTCGGTACGCAGGAGCGCCCCCTTGGTCACCGTAATCGCCAGCTTCAACATCCGCTGGACCCGCAGGGCATCCACCAACTCCGGATTCGATGAGCGGATGCGGTTGTGCAGGCCGATGTTCTTGCTACGCCGCAGGAGCTCTTTGAGCTCGTCGAATGCCTCTTGCAGCTTGTCTCCGGTTCGGAAGATACCGACCTTCTCCATCAGTATCTTCTGCATCGCAGACCTGATCTCATAGACATTCTCGCCGCTTGGACGTGCAACCAGTTCATCGATCCGGGCCCGCTCACGATTCATGATGTCGGCGATCACGTGGGTCGAGATCTCCACGTCGGACTTCTCACAGTAGTCGGCGACATACTCCCCAACGATCATCCCGGAGACGACCGTCTCGGCGACCGAGTTGCCCCCGAGGCGGTTGAAGCCGTGGAGGTCCCAACAGGCCGCCTCACCCACGGCGAAGAGGCCGCGGAGGCCGATGCTCTCGCCCGTGTAGTTGGTGCATACCCCGCCCATGGAGTAGTGCTGGGTGGGGCGCACGGGGATGTAGTCGGTGACCGGATCGATACCGAGGAAGCTCCTACAGATCTCCGTCACCTCACGCAGGTTTTTCTCGATGTGCTCCTTGCCGAGGATCGTGATATCGAGCCACAGGTGGTCCCCGTACGGCGACGGCACCCCCTTGCCCTTGCGCATGTGCTCGGTCATCCGGCGCGAGACCACGTCGCGACTGGCGAGTTCCTTCTTCTCCGGCTCGTAGTCGGGCATGAAGCGGTAGCCGTCGACGTCACGCAGGACGCCGCCGTCACCCCGACACCCCTCGGTCATCAAGATGCCGGCGGGCACGATCGCGGTCGGATGGAACTGCACCGCCTCCATGTTGCCCAGGGGCGCCTTGCCGGTCTCCAGGGTAATGGCGGCCCCCATCCCCTCGACAATGACCGCGTTGGTGGTGACCCCGTACATCCGGCCGTAGCCGCCGGTGGCGATGGTGGTCGCCTTCGCCACATAGGCGACCAGCTCGCCGGTGACCAGGTTCCGCACGATCGCGCCGTTGCACCGGTCCCCTTCGTGAATCAGCGCCACCGCCTCCATGCGCTCGTGGATCGGAATGTCGAGCTCGATCGCCTTGTTGTCCATGGCGTAGAGCATGGTGTGGCCGACGCCATCGGAGGTGTAGCAGGTACGCCACTTCTTCGTGCCACCGAAATCACGGGCCATGATCAGGCCGTGCGCCTCCTCCTTTTCGTGGATGGTGACCCGCTGCGCGTTGATCACCACCTCGTGGTCGCCGCCGCGCACCCGGCTCCACGGCACCCCCCAAGCGGCGAGCTCGCGCACCGCCTTGGGGGCCACATGGGTAAACATCCGGGCGACGGCCTGGTCACACCCCCAGTCGGACCCCTTGATGGTGTCCGCGAAGTGGACATCCTCGTTGTCGCCTTCGCCCTTCACCGCCGCCCCGAGACTCGCCTGCATACCGCCCTGGGCGGCGGCGGAGTGGGAACGTTTTGCCGGAATGAGCGACAAGATCAGGGTGTCGAGCCCACGCATCTTGCTCGCAACCGCGACACGAAGGCCGGCCAACCCGGCTCCAATTACGAGAGAATCGGTATATACGACTTTCATCTAGATTAGCCTCGCATCACGAAGGAGTAGCTCGCCGGTACAGAGGAGATGTAACGCTCGCCGGCATGGTCTCGGTGGTGGACACCGATCGTCACATACACAATCCAGGAGAGAATCCCGAGGGTAAGGAAAAACACGCTGGTAATATTCTTCACCTTCTTGAACTTCTTGCGTGCGACCAGAGGATCCTCCCCATCGAGGATTCCCCACTTGATCGCCAGCCGATACATGCCGACAGCAGCGTGCAACTCGACGGCGAAGAGCAGGATCAGGAAGAGCGGCGCCATCCAGTCGGTGACGAAGCGATCCGCGGAGGCATACGGGCCGATCGTCCCGGGGTTCGTCATGATCACGTACAGGTGCACCGAGCCGAGAAAAAACATAATAAAGCCGGTCACTACCTGCACATACCAGAGGTTCGTATCCGAATGGTGCATCATCTTCATGTGAGAGCGAAAAATCCGATTCTGTCGCCAGGTGGACGGAAACTTTCGCATCGCCAGGCCGGCATGGAGAATGAAGATGAGAAAGACCCCGAAGGCGATAATGAACGGCACAAAGGGGTAACCGCCCGGACCCTCTTTGAGAAAGCTCAACTCCATGAAACGGGAGAGGCCGTTCATCGCCCCCTTGCCGAGCAAAATACTCGACACGAGGACGAGATGGATCCACATGAATACACCGAGCACGAGGCCGGAGAGGCTCTGAAGCAGATCCAGCCTTGCCGGCATACGGCTCTTGCGAACCTCATCTTTCAGCAATTCTTTCATTTCACTTTCCGCCTATTTGAGAGCCACCGACAACCAATCTCCCCTAAATCGACCGGAAATTTGGTCGTGGGGCGGGGATTGTGGGGCAAAGCGGGCGGAGGGATCAATGGGGCCCTCCGCTCAAGATTTCCCGGCCCCGTAAAGGGCGTGCGGAGCCCCGCCGGGTAGGTACTCACTCTTCCCCCCGGCGGGGGAGGTAGGGAGCGACGGACCTCGCCGACACGCCCGCCTTGCCCCCGTCATCCCGCAAGGGAGAGGGCTGGGGGCGAAAAACAACGAGCCCCGAACGTCAAAAGCGGGCCCCTCCCCGTACCACGGCAGGTACCCAGGGAGGAGAGGCCGCGCACCGGGTCAGCTCGCGGCCACCTCGGTCTCGGGCCCCTTGTCCGCGGCCACCTTGAAGGGCGACGCCTTCGCCTCCGGCTTTTTCTTCTTCGCCGCCGGGGCCGGGCGACGGGAGGCGTCCATCTCGACGCTCCCCTTGAGGGTGGCGCCGTCGCTGATCACCAGGGACGGCGCCTTCACGTCGCCGATCACCACGCCGCCAGCGGCGATCTCCAGCCGCGCCTCCGCCTCGATGGGGCCGTGGACCTCACCCACCACCACCACGTCACTGGCGTGGATGTCCGCCTCGATCACCGCCCCCTCACCAACGGTGAGGGTGTGGCCGGCGACCGCCACGTGGCCCTTGACCCGGCCAAGGATCTCCAAATCCTCGTTGGCGGCCACGCTCCCCTCGATCACCACCGTCTTTCCCACGGTGGCCCGTTGGGTAAAGGAGCGCGCCGGGTGGGGCTGGGTGCGGGGAAACTGCTCACGCAAAGCATCGTCGTGGCTGGTGGCGGGTTTGGCGACATCGTTGAACTTATCGGGCTTGGTAAACATGGCCATGGAGAGCTCCGGCTTGAGGGGGAATCACCACCCTATCGGTAGAGGGGGAGGTGTGGATGAATCATAAAGGCGCCTTGAGGCGCGCCACCACCCAGCGGATCGCCGCCGCCAGATCGTCGAAGACCGCCTCCGCGTCGCCGCCCTGCCGCTCGGTCTCGACACCGTAGCCGGTGCGCACCAGGAGGGGGGTCGCTCCCACGCCGCGGGCGAGGTCGAGGTCCACCCCCTTGTCGCCGACGACGAAGGAGCGGGCGAGGTCGAGGGCGAGATCAATGGCCGCCTGCCTCGCCATTCCCGGCGCCGGCTTGCGGCAGCCGCACCCCGCATCCGGCGCATGGGGGCAGTGGTAGAGGCCGTCGAGGTGGGCTCCCTCGGCGGCGAGGAGCGCCTCGACCCGCCGGTTCACTGCCTGCAGATCCGCCTCGCCGAAGTAGCCCCGGCCGATCCCCGACTGGTTGGAGACGAGCGCCACCGGCACGCCGGCACGATTCGCCTCACGGATGGCCGCCGCCACGCCGGGGATGAGGGCCACCCCCTCCGGGTCGGCGAGGTAGTTGCGCTCCTCGATGAGGGTGCCGTCACGGTCGATCAACAGGCCGGGGCGGGGCGCGCCGGCCGCGCCCGGGGGTGGGGGATGAGGGATGGAGCGAGCTTCGCCCACCGGGATGAGGGGGTGGACGTCCCTTCCCCCCGCCCCCCCCCCCCCCCCCCCCCCCCCCCCCCCCCGCCCCCCCCCCCCCC
>JAJRSX010000165.1 GCA_024278555.1 bacterium
AGACCGTCATCGATCTGATCAAGGGCGTCGACGCCCGCCTCTTCCCCGTCGGCCGTCTCGACCGGGACGCCGAGGGCCTCCTCCTGCTCACCGACGACGGCGACCTCGCCGCCGCCCTCACCCACCCGGGCCACGGGGTGGAGAAGGTCTACCACGCCCGGATCAGCCGCCACCCGAATGACAAGGAGCTCGCCCGCCTGCGCCGCGGGGTCCGCCTGGAAGACGGCCCGGCACTGCCCCTGCGGGTGAAGGTGGTGAAGAAGAACCCGAAATCCGCCTGGGTGGAGATCGTCTTCGTCGAGGGGCGCAACCGCCTGGTGCGGCGCTACTTCCGGCACATCGGTCTCGACGTGGAGCGGCTCGTGCGGGTCGCTGAGGGGCCGCTGACCATCGCCGGCATGGCCCCCGGCGACTACCGCCCCCTCACCCGCCCGGAGGTCGCCCGGCTCCGCCAGTTGACGACCGCGGGGGGGATGCCCAAAGCGCCGCCTCGAAGGCGGCCGCGGACAAAGAAACCGGCGGGCGGCAGGCGATAGCAGAACCTTGGGGTCAGGTCTTGCCTTGCCACAGAACCTTGGGGTCAGGTCTTGCCTCGCCACATTTCTTGAAGCAACGAGTCTGCCCATTCGGTTTGAATAGCCGAAGAAATGTGGCGCAGAACCTTGGGGTCACAGAACCTTGGGGTCAGGTCTTGCCTTGCCACATTTCTTGAAGCAACCAGAACCTTGGGGTCAGGTCTTGCCTCGCCACATTTCTTGAAGCAACGAGTCTGCCCATTCGGTTTGAATAGCCGAAGAAATGTGGCGAGGCAAGACCTGACCCCAATTCCGTGAATAGAAGAAATGTGGCAAGGCAAGACCTGACCCCAATTCCGTGACCCCAATTCCGCTCCTTGGCACCGCACCACGTGTGGGCTATAAACCGCGCGCGTTTTGCTCCCCTCCTCGCCCATCCATCGTGCCCCTCGGGACCGCCCTGCCCGGCGCCCCCGCCTTCCGGAGGTCGTCGTCGGCATGAAGTACGCCATCGCCCTCCTCGTCTGCTGCGTCGTCCTCACCGCGTCGATCCGCAACTCCTACTCCGACGCCCCCGAGGGCAAGCGGGTGGTCTCCATCGACGTGGTGGGCAACCGTCGGGTCGACACCCAGACGATCATCACCAAGTGTCTCACCAGGGTGGGCAAGGCGTACTCCTCCTACCTGGTGCGCAACGACATCGCCACCCTCTTCAAGCTCGGCCAGTTCGATGACATCCAGGTCGACGCCCGGGACGTCGCCGGCGGCGTCGCCCTCACCTTCCGGGTGAAGGAGAAGCCGGCGGTCGTGTCGGTGGAGCACACCGGCAACGACAAGATCCGCAACGAGAAGATAGACCCGGAGATCCACGTCAAGGTGGGCGACGTCTACGACGCCCGGCGGGTGGAGGAGGATCGCAAACGGATCCTGGAGCTGTACAAGAAGGACGGCTACGTCTTCGCCGAGGTGACCGCCAAGGAGGAGCGCAGCGAGACCGGCGGAGTGAAGCTCACCTACGAGATCGACGAGGGGTCGAAGGTGGAGGTGCGAGAGATCGTCTTCTCCGGCAATACCCACTTCAAAGAGCGCGAGATCCGCAAGGTGATCGCCACCAAACGCTACAACCTGCTCTCCTGGCTCACCGGCTCCGGGGTCTACAACCGCGACCTGGCGAAGGTGGACAGCGACCGGATCCGGGCCCTGTATCACAACCACGGCTACATCGAGGCGAAGGTGGGCGCCCCCAAGGTGGTCCTCTCCGAGGACCGCAAGGAGGTGACGGTCACCTTCCCGATCGTCGAGGGGCGGCAGTTCACCATCCACTCGGTGGCGGTGCGCGGCAACGACCACATCGCCACCGATGAGCTGGTCGCCGGCCTGGAGACCGCCACCGGTGAGATCTACAGCCGCGAGGATGTGCGCAAGGACATCGCCAAGCTCACCGAGCAGTACGGCAACAAGGGCTACTTCTTCGTCGACATCGTGCCGCGCACCATGCCGGTGGAGGGCAAGACCGAGGTCGATATCGTCTTCGACATCGACGAGGGCAAGCAGGCGCACATCGGCCGCATCGACATCACCGGCAATGACCGCACCCGCGACAAGGTGATCCGCCGCGAGCTCCGCTTCGAAGAGGGCGACCTCTACAGCAGCAAGGATGTGCGCCGCTCCTTCGAGCGGCTCAACAACCTGGGCTACTTCGACAACGTCGAGATCATCCCCAACCGCGAGCTCGGCACCGACATCCTCGATACCGAGATCCGGGTGAAGGAGCGCCCCACCGGGTCGCTCACCATGGGCGCCGGCTGGGGCTCCGCCGACGGCTTCCTCGCCACCTTCTCGGTCAGTGAAGCGAACCTCATGGGCACCGGCCGCAAGCTCAACCTCGTCCTGGAGCTCGGCGAGCAGCGTACCCGGGTGAACCTCCGCTACCTGGAGCCGTACCTCCTCGGCACCGACATGACCGGCCAGGTGGACGTCTTCAACACCCTCCAGCAGTTCAACGACTTCGACCGCAAGTCCAAGGGGTTCGGCCTCACCCTGAGCAAGCAGATCGGCGAGTACGACTCGGGTGAGCTCGGCTATCGCCTCGACTCCCTGAAGGTCGAGCCGGCGAGCGGCGACAACGGCATCGAGGCCACCGACACGGTCTCCTCCACCCTGCGCCTCGGCTGGGTGCGCAACACCGTCGACTCGCGCTTCGACCCGACCCGCGGCTTCCGCCTCGCCGCCTCCGCCGAGTGGGCGGGCGGCCCCCTCGGTTTCGACAACGACTACGAAAAGCTGAGCGCCAACTACAACTGGTTCCACAAGCTCCTGTGGAAGACCGTCTTCGGTCTCCACCTGCGTACCGGCTACCTCGCCGACCGGGAGGACGACGAGCAGCAAAAGGAGGACATCTACCGCCTGGAGGGGTTCTACCTCGGCGGCATCAACTCCCTGCGCGGCTACGAGCCCCGTTCGGTGGGGCCGAAGTCGGGTGACCTCACCGGCCAGCCCCACGAGGGGATCGCCCTGGGGGGCAACTTCATGCTCCTGTCCAACGTCGAGGTCACCTTCCCGCTGGTGGAGGAGGCCGGCCTGAAGGGGGTCATCTTCCTCGACGCCGGCGACGCCTGGGGCCGGCAGGAGTCGGTGGATCTGTCGGATCTCAAGTACTCCGCCGGCTTCGGCGTCCGCTGGCTCTCCCCCATGGGGCCGCTGCGCCTCGAGTGGGGCTACAAGCTCTCCGACACCGACGACGTCTCCGACACCAACAACTCCCGCTTCGAGTTCTCCATCGGCTCGTTCTTCTAGTGCCGTCTGCTGCGCAGACGGCAGAGGCGGCGCGTGGCGCCGCCGGGGGTGGAGAGCGGGGGCCAGGCGCCGACCAACCTGCCCCTTTCACCCACCCCCCGCGTGGCGGATAATCCGCTCCGCTGTTTTCCTACCCGGAGAGACCCATGAAAAGCCGCCTGATCCTGATCGTCGTTGCCGCCCTCCTCTGCCTCGCACCGGTGGCCCATGCCGAGGCGAAGCTCGGCATCGTCGACGTGCAGCGGGTGATCGACGAGTCGAACCGCGGTAAGGCGGCGCGCGACCTGCTCCAGGAGCGGTTTGAAAAGGAGAAGGCGGACCTGGAGCAGAGGGGCAAGGCGATCGAGCTCTTCAAGGAGGACCTGGAAAAACAGGCCCTCGTCCTCACCCCGGAGAAGCGGGCGGAGAAGCAGGACGAGCTGCAGCGGCGGATCAAGGAGTTCACCCGCCTGAAGAAGGACAAGCAGGAGGAGTTCAACAAGAAGCAGATGCAGGTGTTGCGCGAGGTGATGGGGGCGGTGATGAAGGTAATCCAGGGATACGGCAAGGAGCAGGGCTACACCGCCATCCTCGACGGCACCCAGGGGCCGGTCCTCTTCGTGGGCGACGGTGTCGACATCACCGCGCAGATCGTCGAGCGGTTCAACCAGAGCGCCGCCGGTAAGTGAGGCCGGTGATGGAACGGAGCCTGGAGGAGCTGGCAGCCCTGGTCGACGGGGAGGTGGAGGGTGACGCCGCCGTACGCGTCACCGGCCTGGCCACCATCGACGAGGCGACCAGCAGCGATCTCACCTTTCTCGCCAACCCGCGCTACCGCCGCTTCCTCGCCACCACCGGCGCCGGGGCGGTAATCCTCGGCCCCGGGGTGGCGTGCGACCGGATCCCGGTGATCCGCTGCGACGACCCCTACCTCGCCTTCGCCCTGATCCTCCGCCTCTTTCACCCCCTGGAGCGCCCCGCCGCCGGGATCGACCCGGCCGCGGTGGTGGAGGCGGGGGCGCAGATCGGTGACGGCTGCACCCTCATGGCCGGCGCCTTTGTCGCCGCCGGGGCCTACCTCGGCGAGCGGGTCGTCCTCCACCCCGGCTGCTTCGTGGGCCAGGGGGCAAAGATCGGTGACGACTCCTACCTCTACCCTAACGTGGTGGTCCGCGAGGGGGTACGGATGGGGGCGCGCTGCATCCTCCAGCCCGGGGCGATCATCGGCAGCGACGGCTTCGGCTACGCCCAGAGCTCCGAAGGGGCCCTGAAGATCCCCCAGGTGGGCGGTGTGCGCATGGGCGATGACGTGGAGATCGGCGCCAACGCCTGCATCGACCGCGGCGCCCTGGGGGACACGGTGATCGGCGACGGGGTGAAGATCGACAACCTCGTGCAGATCGCCCACAACGTGCGGATCGGTGACCACACGATTATCACCGCCATGGTCGGCGTCGCCGGCTCCACCACCATCGGCGCCGGCTGCGCCATCGGCGGCCACTCGGCGATCGCCGGCCACATCGAGATCGGTGACGGGGTCTCCCTGGCGGCGATGAGCGGCGTACCCGGCAACCTGCGCGGCGGCCGGGTCTACGCCGGCATCCCCGCCCTGGAGCACCGCGCCTGGCGGCGGGTGATTGCAACCGTTCCGCGCCTGCCGGAGATGCGCAAAGAGATCGAGTCGCTCCGCAAACGCCTCGCGGCCCTGGAGGCAAGCGCGGGCGACAACGGCACCACGGAGGCGTAACCAACCATGAACATCTGCGAAATCATGCGGCTGTTGCCGCACCGCTACCCCTTTCTCCTCCTCGACCGGATCACCGGCCTGGACGAAGAGGCCCACCAGTGGGCGGAGGGGCTGAAGAACGTCACCATCAACGAGCAGTTCTTCCAGGGCCACTTCCCCGGCCACCCGGTGATGCCCGGGGTGCTCATCGTCGAGGGGATGGCGCAGCTCTCCGGCGCCCTCGCCCTGACCACGGTCGAGGACCCCACCACCAAGGTGATCTACTTCATGTCCATCGAGCAGGCGAAGTTTCGCCACCCGGTGGTCCCCGGCGACACCCTCCACTACCGGGTGGATCTTATCCGCCAGCGCAGGAGCGTCTGGATCATGGCGGCGAAGGCGAGGGTCGGCGACACGGTCACCACCGAGGCGCGCTTCACCGCCATGGTGGTGGATCGGTAGGCGCGCCGCGCCCTCCACTGCGCGGTGAAGCTCTCCGACTTCGACTACCACCTGCCACCCGACCGCATCGCCCAGCGACCGGCACCGCGGCGGGATGGGTCGCGGCTCATGGTGGTCCCGCGCCACGGCGACGGGGTGTTGCACCACCGCTTCAGCGACCTGCCGGAGCTCCTGCGCCCCGGCGACCTCCTGGTAGTGAACGACACCCGGGTGGTACCGGCCCGCCTCCGCGGCCACAAGGAGAGCGGTGGACAGGTCGAGCTCCTCCTGTCGCGGCCCCTGACAGACGGCCGCTGGGAGGCGATGGTGCGCGGCAAGACCCGGGTCGGCAGCCGCCTCCTCCTGGCCGACGGCAGCCTCACCGCCACCGTGGAGGGGGTGGAGGCGGGACCGACGCGCATCGTGCGCCTGGAGCCCGCCGCAGAGCTCGACGCCATCCTCCGCGACCACGGGGAGATCCCCCTGCCCCCCTACATCGACCGCCCCACCGGCGACACCGAGGAGGACCGGGAGCGGTACCAGACCGTCTTCTCCGCCCGGCCGGGGGCGGTGGCCGCCCCCACCGCCGGCCTCCACTTCACCCCCGAGCTCCTCGCCCGCCTGGAGGAGCGCGGAATCGAGCGGGTGGCGGTGACCCTCCACGTGGGGCCGGGCACCTTTCGGCCGGTGGTGGCCGAGCGGATCACCGACCACCGGATGGAGACCGAACGGTACAGGGTGAGCGCGGCGACGGCCGAGGCGATCGAGACGGCGCGCGCCGCCGGCCGGCGGATCATCGCCTGCGGCACCACCGCGACCCGGGTCCTGGAGACCCTCTGGCAGCGCCACCGGGCGGTGGTGGCGGGGGCGGGAGAGAGCGACCTCTTCCTCTACCCGGGGGAGCGGTTCGGGGTGGTGGATGGCCTGATCACCAACTTCCACCTCCCCCGCTCCACCCTGCTCATGCTGGTGGCCGCCTTTGCCGGCCGCGACCGCATCCTCGCCGCCTACCAAGAGGCGATCGCCGCCGGCTACAGCTTCTACAGCTACGGCGACGCGATGCTGGTGGTGTAGCGAGGGCTGGCGCCTGCCTTCGGCAGGCGGGGATGGGGCTCGCTTCGCCCGCCGGGATGAGGGATGAGGGGAGGTGCCGGCCTACGGCCGGAGAAACCCGTGGTTAGGGTGCTCGTCCTCGCCATGATCGTTGGCCCGGAGGGCCATCGTCTCCCCCACCCCTCATCCCGCGCGCATAGCGCGCCCATCCCGCGAGCGCAGCGAGCCCATCCCCCGCCGACCCCAATTCCGTCACCCCCTTGACGTGCCACCGCCACGGCCGTGGCTCCGGCTGACGGGCGATCCCGCTCCGGCCACCACGCCAACCCTGTAACCACGTGCCATTGCTCAAAAAGGAGCCGTGGGACCGGTAGGAATCAAACCTGGCATCCGGCTTGCTTTGGAGCAGGCAACGACGCCGTTGGTGCGCCCCCCTCCCGAGAGACCATGGACCTCGCAACCCTACTTGGCACCCTCTCCGCCTTTGGCCTGGTGGCCGTGTCGATCCTCCTCGGGGTCGGCTTCTCCGCCTTCCTCGACCTCCCCTCCCTGCTCATCGTGGTGGGCGGCTCCCTTGGGGTAGCATTGATGAACTACCCCTTCCGGCGGCTCCTGGGCGCCGCACGGGCGGCGGTGCAGCTCCTCCGCGACCCGCGTCCCGATCAGCAGGGGATGCTCAAGCGGCTGGTGGAGCTCTCCCAGCAGGCACGCCGCGATGGCCTCTTCGCCATCGGCGACAACCTCGAAAAGGTCAAAGAGCCGTTCCTCAGGAAGGCCCTGGAGATGGTGGTGGACGGTGTCGACCACCCGGCGATCGAGAAGATCCTCGAAGAGGAGCTGGAGATTCTCGAGGAGCGCCACAACGGCGCCGCCGAGGTCCTCGCCAGCCTCGCCGCCTACTCCCCGGCCATGGGGCTGATCGGCACCCTGATCGGCCTGGTGGGGATGCTGCAGAACATGTCCGACCCCTCCTCCATCGGGCCGGCCATGGCGGTCGCCCTGCTCACCACCTTCTACGGCGCCATCCTCGCCAACATGCTCTTCCAGCCGGCGGCCGGGAAGCTCCGGGTCCGGACCCAGGAGGAGGTGCGCTTCAAGGAGCTCATCGTCCGCGGTGTCCTCTCCATTGCCGACGGCGAGAACCCGCGCGTCCTGGAGCAAAAGCTGCACGTCTTCCTGGCGCCCAGCGCCCGAATCTCCGCCTTCCCCACCCTGGGCCAGGGCCGCACCGAGGGGGCGAAGGCGTGGTGAAGCGGCGCCCCACCCCGGCCGGTGAAGGCGGCAACTTCGTCGTCCTCTACACCGCTCTGAGCGTCATCCTCCTCTCCTTCTTTGTCCTGATGAACAGCATCGCGGTCCCCGACGCCGATCGGCGTGCGCGCGCCATGGGCTCCCTCGGCGAGGCCTTCTCCCTCTTCGACGACGGCGAGCGCACCCCGAACGACGACGCCATCAAGCCCGAGGCCCTCGACCTCGGCGGTGGTGACGCCGGCGACCTCGCCGACCTCACCGCCCGCTTCAGCCGCCGGATCGCGGCCCTTGCCGGCGGCGACGGGGTCGAGGTGCAGCGCGGCCACGACGACGTCCGCATCACCCTCTCCGGCGCCCTGCTCTTTGCCCCGGGCAAGGCGGCCCTAAACGACACCGGCGATCTCCTCACCCGCGTCGCGGCGGCGGCCAAGGCCTTCCCCGGCACGGTACGGATCGAGGGCCACACCGCCGCGACCGAGGGGGAGACTGCGACCGCCGGCTGGCACCTCTCCGGCAGTCGAGCGGTGGCGGTGATGCGCTACCTCCACGAATCGGCCGGCATCGCCGAGTCACACCTCGCCGCCGCCGGCTTCGGTCCGTACCGACCGGTAGGCGACAACGACACGGTGGCCGGACAGGACGAGAACCGGCGGGTGGAGATCGTCTTCGTCGGCGCGAGCCGCTGGACCGAGGAGAGGAGCCATGGCCGGGGATAAACGCCGGGGTATAGAGGTCGACGGGCAGCGGTGGATGGTCACCTTCTCCGACCTCATCACCCTCCTGCTCACCTTCTTCGTCCTCAACCTCGCCATGTCGTCGATGGAGGGCGGCGCCCTGGAAGAGACCTTCGGCACCCGTTCGAACGGTGCCGCGGGCGGCGGCAGCGCGCTGGTCAACCTCACCGACGAGCCGGGACAGGCCGGCTTCGGCGGCGGCCAGGAGGCGGCGGATGTGCCGGTCGCCACCGGCGACGGCAGCGGCGTCCTGGAGGCGGTCGCCGACGGCGTCTCGGATCTCGGCCTCGACGAGACCATCGAGGTACGCGAGAGCGGCCGCGGCCTCTACCTTACCCTCCCCGGCGACCTCCTCTTCTCCGTCGGCAGCGCCCGCCTCTCCGGCGGCGGTGAGAAGACCCTGCGCGCCCTCGTCCCCCTCCTTCAGCGGCCGGGACTGGAGGTCTCGGTGGAGGGCCACACCGACGGTACCGTTTCCCGTTCGTGGAGCTACCGCGACAACTGGGACCTATCCCTTGCCCGCGCGGTGGCGGTAGCCACGGTTCTGGAGGCGGGAGGGATCAACCCGGCGCGCCTGTCGGTGGCCGGCTACGGCAGCGCCAGGCCGCGGGTCGCCGGACGCCCGGCCGAGGTCGGCCAGTACAACCGCCGCGTCGAGCTGCTCCTGCACCTCGACCACCCCGTTCACGACATCTCGTAGACCCCCCACTCGGAGGAGACCACCATGGCCAAGGCCAAGATCGAAAAAGAGCCGGACGCAGAAGAGACCGCGGAAGAGACCCCAAGAAAGGGAGGCAAGCTGGGGACCATCCTCCTCGCCGCGGGCGTCGGGGTGATCTTCTTGCTCGTCGGCGCCGGTGGCACCTTCTTCCTCCTCAAGGGGCAGATCGCCGCCATGATCCAGGCCCAGGCGCCCCCCCCCGCGGCCACCGAAGAGGGCGCGGCGGCCGCCGACGGGGCGAAGGAGGAGGAGGAGGGGTTCATCGGCACCCTCTTCGAGCTCGACCCCATGATCGTCAACCTGGAGCAGTCCAAGGGCAAACGCTACCTGAAGGTGAAGATGTCCTTCGAGCTCAACAAGGAGGCGGTACAGGAAGAGCTCAAGGCACGGCTACCGCAGCTCCGCGACGCCATCCTCCTCATGCTGTCGAGCAAATCGTTCAAGGACGTCTCCACGGTGGAGGGGAAGCTCGCCCTGCGCGACGCCCTGCTGACCCGGATCAACGGGCTGCTCACCACCGGCTTCATCAAGCGG
>JAJRSX010000166.1 GCA_024278555.1 bacterium
CTACTGCTTGATTCGCGGATCTCGGCCCGGATCGCGCCCCGTTCTTCGTTACATAGGCCCGCGTAGCGCTCGAACGGGTCGCAATCCGGACTCGAGCCCGCTTTCCCTCGCAACGATCGCATAAGTCCGACAGACTCCTAGTCCCTGGCTCGCGCGGGGTGCCCATCCCCCACCCCCGCGCGCCGCAGGCGAACAATCGGTTGTCACCCTGGAAAGTGCGCTGATATGATGCGCGAATTCTTCTGTGTCTTTATAAGTAGCTGAATTATAAGGCTTTTTCCACCCCCTACCGGGTCACCTTGATGCTCTGGAATTACTTTCTCGGTCTCTTCTCCAACGATCTGGCGATCGACCTGGGGACCGCCAATACCCTGGTCTACGTGAAGGGGCGGGGCATCGTCGCCAACGAGCCGTCGGTGGTGGCGATCGCCCAGAACTCCAAGAAGGTGCTCGCGGTGGGCAAGGACGCCCGCGACATGCTCGGCAAGACCCCCGCCTCCATCTCCGCCATCCGGCCGATGAAGGACGGGGTGATCGCCGACTTCGAGATCACCGAGGAGATGCTCCGCTACTTCATCCACAAGGTGCATAACCGTCGCGCCCTGGTCTCCCCGCGGATCATCGTCTGCGTCCCCTCGGGGATCACCCCGGTGGAGCAGCGCGCGGTGCGCGACGCGGCGATGAGCGCCGGGGCACGGGAGGTCTACCTGATCGAGGAGCCGATGGCCGCGGCGATCGGTGCCGGCCTGCCGATCACCGAGGCGAACGGCAACATGGTGGTGGACATCGGCGGCGGGACGACCGATGTCGCCATTATCTCCCTCGCCGGCATCGTCTTTTCCCAGTCGGTGCGGGTCGGCGGGGACAAGATGGATGAGGCGATCGTTCAGAACATCAAACGCAAGTACAACCTCCTGATCGGTGAACGGATGGCGGAGAAGGTGAAGATCGAGCTCGGCTCCGCCTTCCCCATCGCCGAGGGCAACACCATGGAGGTGAAGGGGCGCGACCTGGTCTCCGGGATCCCGAAGACGGTGGTGATCGACGACGAGGAGGTGCGCGCGGCCCTCGCCGAGCCGGTGGCGCAGATCGTCGAGGCGGTGAAGTTCGCCCTCGAGAACACCCCGCCGGAGCTCTCCGCCGACATCGTCGACAACGGCATGATGGTCGCCGGCGGCGGCGCCCTGCTCACCGGCATGGAGGCGCTGTTGCGCGAGGCCACCGGGGTGCCGGTGGCCCTGGCCCCCGACCCCCTGTGTGCGGTGGTGGTGGGGACCGGCAAGGCCCTGGATGAGCTGGAGCTCCTCCGCCAGATCAGCGTGGACTAGGTCGTGCCCCCCCTGTCGCCACCTCCACCCCACCGGAGGCCACCCCTCGGACGGTGGAACCGGGTGGGGTGAGGAGGAGATCGTGCTGTCGTTCCTGGGCCGTTACCACCACGCCATCGAGCTCACCGCCTGTCTCCTGGCGGGGGTCGCCCTGCTCTCCGCGACCCGCCACGACGCCGACCGCTTCGCCTGGATCGAGGAGGTGTCGATGGCCCTGGTGTCGCCGGTGGAGCGGGTGGTGACCACCACCGGCCACGCCGTGCGTGATCGGTGGCACCGCTATGTCCACCTCGGCCACCTCGTGGAGGAGGACGCCGCCCTGCGCAAGCGGGTCGCCGCCCTGGAGGCGCAGCTCCACCGGGAGGAGGAGATCGAACAGGAGAACGAGCGCCTCGCCCGGCTGCTCCACCTCGCCCCGGCGCGCACCGACCTGCCGATGGTGGTGGCGCGGGTGATCGGCCGCGACGCCTCGCGCTGGTACGGCGCCGTCGACCTCGATCGCGGGGTGAGCGACGGCGTCCACACGGGGCTGGCGGTGATCACCCATCGCGGCATCGTCGGCGTCGTCCACCGTGCCAGCGCCCACGCCTGCCGGGTGCGGCTGATCACCGACCCCGCCTCGGCCCTGCCGGTGCTCCTCGACGAGCAGCGGGCCAAGTGCATCCTCGTGGGTGACGGTCGCCTCTGCCGCCTCAAGTACCTGGAGACCGGGGTCACCGTGGGCGACGGTGAGGAGGTGATCACCTCCGGCTACGGCAATATCTTCCCCAAGGGGCTCCGGGTGGGGCGGATCATCGCCGCCGGCCACGGTGCCAACCGCCTCTTCCAGGAGGTGACCGTGGCGCCGGCGGTGGATTTGGCGAGGTTGGAGGAGGTTTTCATCTTCCTCGAACTGCCGGGCGGGTGACGGGCGCCTGATGCACCCCATCTTCGCGCCGCGTCCGCCGCCGTGCTTCTTCACGAGGTAGGAGCCGGCTCCTGCTGGCGAAACAGGCCCCATCTTGAGATCGGGGGCCTGCCGCACCTTCGGTGCGGATCGCGAGGGGGAGTTCGCTCCTACCCATGGACCGGCGCCTCTCGGGGGGGCCGCCATCCTGCCGCCTTGGGGGCAATGTCTCGTTGGCTGGTGAGAGTGATTGTTGGGGGTCTCTCCCTTCGTCATGATGGTGGCTCCGTGGGGGCTTCACCCCCGCCTCCTCCATCCCGGCGCGCGGAGCGCGCCCCCCCTCTCCGGTCCGGCCGCGGGCCGGCCTCCCATGCGCACCCTCGTCGGTCTCCTCCTCCTCTTCCTGGCGGTCCCCCTCCAGGTCGCCCTCTCCAGCGCGACCCACGGCTTTGTCGACCTCTCCCTGGTGGCCACCTATTTCTGCGGACTCTACTTCGGCAAGGGGGCGGGGCTGGCGGTGGGCGCCAGCCTCGGCATCTTCCTCGACGGCTGCACCCTCGGGCCGCCCGGACAGCATCTGATCGGCCGGGCGGTGACCGGGTACGTGGCCGGGGCGCTCGGGGAGCGGACCTACGTCCGCGGCCCACTGCTCCACCTCGTCGCCCTGGCCCTGCTCACCGCGGCGATCCATACCCTCGAGTGGTTGCTGTTGCCCCTGGCCGGTGGCGTGGTGCCGGCGCCGGGCGCCTTTTTCGCCGCCCTGGTGGTGGACATGCCGGTCACCGCGGTGGTCGGCGCGTTGCTGGTCTACGGTGCCATCCGGTTCGGCCTCGGGCCGCGTGACACCACCTACTATTCGCACCGGTGATCCGTGGCCCGATCGCTCCACCACCGGCTCACCGAGCTCACCCAGATCAAGCGGCGTCTGGTGTGGCTCGCGGCGCTCCTCTTTCTCGGTATCGCCGGGGTGGTCGCCCGCCTCTGGTACCTGCAGGTGATGGAGGGGGAGCTGTACGAACATCTCGCCAACCGCAACATCTACCGGGTGGTGCGCCTGCCCGCCCTGCGCGGCACGATCCGCGATCGCAACGGGCTCCTGCTGGCCGGCAACCGTCCCGCCTATAACCTGGTGGCGGTGCCCGAGGATCTCACCGACCGCCGCCACATCCCGGATACCCTGCGGCGCATCTTCCCGCGGGAGGGGGATCGCTTCGAGGAGGCCCTGGCCACCGCCCGGCGCAAGCGCGCCCCCTCCTTCCGCCCGGTCATCCTCATGGAGGACATCGGCTGGGAGGAGATGGCGGCGGTGGAGCAGCACGCGGTGGAGATGCCCGGGATCACCATCCAGCCCCTGCCGGTGCGCCACTACCCGGAGGGCAAGCTGGCGGCGCACCTCCTCGGCTACGTCGGCAAGGTCAGCGAGAAACAGCTTGGCTCTCCCGAGTACGCCGGTTATCAGGGGAGCGACGAGGTGGGCCAGAGCGGGGTCGAGCGAACCTATGAGTCGGTCCTGCGCGGTACCGACGGCCACAAGCTGATCCAGGTCGACTCCCTCGGCCGCGAGCAGCAGGTCCTCTCCGTGGAGGCGCCATTGGCCGGTGCCGACCTCTACCTTACGGTCGACGCCCGTCTCCAGCGGGAGGCGGAGCGGTTGCTGGCCGGCAAGCGCGGCGCGGTGGTGGCGCTCGACCCGCGTAATGGTGCGGTCCTCGCCCTGGCGTCGCGCCCGACCTTCGACCCCAACGGCTTTGCCGCCGGCCTCGGCCGGGAGGCGTGGCACCGCCTCCAGTCCGACCCGGCGGTGCCCCTGATGGACCGGGCCATCCAGGGCCAGTACCCGCCGGGGTCGGTGTTCAAGATCGTCCTCGCCGCCGCCGCCCTGGAGGACGACCTCGGCGCCTCACACTTCTTCTGCGACGGGGGTCTCGAATACCACGGTCGTCGCTACCGGTGCTGGAAGCGGTGGGGCCACGGCGAGACCGACCTCCACCGGGCGATCGTCGAGTCGTGCGATGTCTTCTTTTACGAGGTCGGTCTGCGCCTCGGGATCGACCGCATCGCCCACTATGCCCGTCGCCTCGGCCTTGGCGAAGCCACCGGGATCGACCTCCCCGGGGAGTCGACCGGCCTGATTCCCGACGGCGCCTGGAAGCAGAGGCGCTACCACGAGCCGTGGTGGGGGGGGGAGACCCTGTCGGCCTCCATCGGCCAGGGGTTCGTCCTCACCACCCCGCTCCAGCTCGCCCGCCTGGCGGCGGCGATCGCCGGTGAGGGGGTCCTCCGTCGCCCCTTTGCCGGCGCGATGGCGGGCCACGGTGACGCCCTCCGTCGCCTGGCCACCGGGGACGACGTCGGCGTCCTGCCCCTCTCGGTCGCCCACCTGGAGGCGCTGCGCAACGCTTTGGAGGCGGCGGTGGAGGGGCGCCACGGGACCGGTCGGCGGTCACGGGTGAAGGGGATCCGGATCGCCGGCAAGACCGGCACCGCCCAGGTGGTGGGGATGGAGGAGGTGGTGACCACGGACGGGAAGGGGGTCAAACGCCACCGCGACCACGCCCTCTTCGTCTGCTTCGCGCCGGTGGAGGCGCCGACCATCGCCATCGCCGTGGTGGTGGAGCACGGCGGCCACGGCGGCGAGGCCGCCGCCCCCATCGCCGGGGCGCTGCTCGACATGTACTTCCGCCACCCGGAGATGGCGGCGCCGTACCCGAAGGGCGCCGCCCTGCGCGCGGCACCCTGATACGAGTGTTGCCCACGCAAGCGTGACGACCCCCTATCCCGCCACGACCTCCAGCAGCGCTTGCCGCACCGTCTCTTCCACCATCTTCAGCCCTCGACGCGCCTGGCGGCGCCACGGCAACGCCTCCCACGCCTGGCGCAGATCGTCGGGACGGCGGTCGAGGAGGGCGGTGATCAGAGACTCGGCCTGCCACACGTCCTTCTGCCGCTTCGCCTCCTCGGTGGGGTTCCGCCGGGTGGCGACGATCAGCTTGTGGAGGGCAAATCGTGCCGGCTGGGGTACGCGAACCAAGATCCCGTAACGGCTGAGGACAACTCCTACGACGGGTGCTTCGATCAGGTAGTCAAGAAATCGAAGCGCGGTCGCGTGGACGCCGAGGCCGGCGAGGGGTACCGGTTTTCTCCGCCCTTTGCCGCGCATCGGGGTGAGAAAGTCGATGCGCACCCCCCCTTGCTTGAGCATGAAGGAGGTGGACGGCTGGCGTGAATCGGGCTCCGGGACCTCCAGGAAGCCGACGCGCAGGAGCTGCTCGCGGGTCTGGGTGCCGCTCCCGTTCGGGGAGGCTGGGTCGCGGGCGACGTCCACGTCCACCGTGTGGGTCAGGGCGCGCTCCCAGCGCAGCCCGAGCATATTGCCGTAGATGGCAAATGCGTTGGATCCCACCACCACCCCTTGGCGCGAAAGATGCCGATCGCATCGAGGAGCTCCATGAGGCTCGCCATCGACCGTTCGGGGGCGGCCATGCCGCCGGCCACGAGCATGGCGCAAAGCCGCTCGCGCTCGGTGAGGTGGCGTCGCCAATCGGCGGCGGGCACGGCGTCGGTTCCGAGGTAGAGCTGGAGTCGCGCCCCGGCGAAACGAAGCTGCTGGTACCAGTAGCTCCGCCCCTTCACCTTCTTCCGCACCAGGCTTCCGGCGGAGGGGATGGAGAGGGCCGCCTCCACGCCAAGTCGCTCCACCAGCTCCGCGTAGAGGGTGGTCAGGGGGTAGTCGAGGCGCTCCATTAGAGGAGGATCGGAGTTATACGCCGTTAAGGCAAGATGGCGTATAACTCAGCCATTCGTCTCCGCGACCTACTGACTCGCGGCGCGCGCCTGTTACCCTCCCTGCCATGCTCGATCGACGGCGCCTGGCGAACATCGACTACTGGCTCCTGTTCTTGGTGGCCGGTCTCATCGGACTCGGCCTCGGGGCGCTCTATGCCGCCACCGGCGAGCCGGGGGCGCCCCTGGCCGCCACCTTTCGCCACCAGCTCTGGTGGGTGGGGATCGGGGTGGTGGCGATGGCGGCGGTCGCCCTGCTCGACTTCGACAAGCTCCAGCTCTCCGCCTACCTCTTCTACGGCGCCGCCCTCATCCTGCTCCTCCTCGTCTTGTTCATCGGCCACACCGGGCAGGGGGCGCAGCGGTGGATCAACCTCGGCCCCTTCCGCCTCCAGCCGTCCGAGGTCTCCAAGCTGGCGGTGATCCTGGCCATGGCCCGCTTCCTCGCCAAGGGGCGGTTCGCCGGCTCCTTGGGGCTGCGGGAGGTCATCGGACCGGTGGCGATTCTCGCCCTGCCGCTGCTCCTCATCCTCCAGCAGCCCGACCTCGGGACGTCGCTCATGTTCCTCTTCGTGGGCGGCGCCATGGTCTTCTGCGCCGGCCTCCAGCTCTGGTTGATCGCCTCCCTCTTCCCGGTCACGGTCTTCCTGGCGCCGATCCTCTGGCACGGCCTGGAGGAGTACCAGAAGCGGCGCATCGTCGCCTTCCTCAAGCCCGAGCTCGACCCCTTCGGCTCCGGCTACCACGTCATCCAGTCGAAGATAGCCATCGGCTCCGGCGGCCTGTGGGGCAAGGGGCTGTTCGCCGGCACCCAGTCGGAGCTCCACTTCCTGCCCGAGCAGCACACCGACTTCATCTTCTCGGTGGTCGCCGAGCAGTTCGGCTTCGCCGGCTGTGCCCTCCTGCTCCTCCTCTTCGCCCTGCTCATCCTCCGCGGCCTGGAGATCGCCTACCAGACCGAGGACAGCTTCGGCGCCCTGGTGGCGGTGGGGGTGACGACGATGTTCGCCCTCTACGTCCTGGTGAACGTGGGGATGACCACCGGGCTCTTGCCGGTGGTCGGGGTGCCCCTGCCGTTCGTGAGCTACGGCGGCTCGGCCATGCTCACCATGTGCGCCGGCGTCGGCCTGCTGCTCAACGTGCGCATGCAGCGGTTCCGGTTCCAGGCGAAGCAGGGGTAGCCCGCTTTTTTCGCTGCGCGAAAACAGGATACGCCTATCCCCTTAGCTCATGACCGGAGAAGGGCAATTGGAAGACAGCAAGGGCTCAGGGGGGAAGGGATCCACCCATCAGGATCTAAGGAATCACCATGTGGTCACGGTGCCGGCCTTGAAGGCCATTGCACCACAGAGACACAGAGGGCACAGAGAACTGCAAGGGATCGTCAAGAAGGGACGACAACCGCGGACGCGGCAAACATCATGCTGCTTTCTGATGTAGTTCTCTGTGGTGAATTTCCCCTTCGAGGGGTTGTCCATTTCCCGATCGAGGAAGAGTGAGATGTCGTACTTGAAAACGCCTCCCCCCTACGCGGGTGGATGCCATGTCACCCGCCATGCTCAACCTGTTGTTCTCAGAATGAAGTACGCCGTCCGTCATGGGCCAAGGGGATGGGCAGTAATAAAGAAGACCCCCGGCGGGGGCCGAAGGGGTTCGATTACCTACATCTTTTTTCGTGTAACGAAAAAAGATCACCGGTAGTAGTAGCGCGGCCACGGGTAGGGGGGGCCGTACCAGGGGCCATACCAGAAGGGATCCGGGTACCAGCCGGGGTACCATGGGGAGCCGTACTCCACGCGTCGTTCGGGCCACAGGTAGACGGTCTCGGCCGTGAGCTTCGGGTAGCGGTACGGGTGGTCGCCGATCCGCCCCTCCTCCGGCTCCGCCACCCTCCCGATCACGGTGAGCTCGCGTCCGAGGCGGTAGACCGCCGGGTCGAAGAAGCCCGGCGCGCAGGCGACGAAGCGGCCCGCGGTGGTGTCGGTGGAGCGGGGTCGGCCCCTCCGATCCAGCGGGTGGGCGACGATCTCGAAGCAGGTCTCCTCCTCTTGTGGCGTCGTCTTCACCACCGACCCACCCCATCGCACCCGCTCGCCGCGGGCGACCTCGGCGAGCGCCTGCTGGTGGCCGATGGCGGCAAAGGGGCCGGAGGCGAGCGGCGCCGGCGGCGTGGCGCAGGCGGCCAGCAGGAGGAGGACGATGGGCAGAGGGGGTGCCGGGCGGGCCATGGAGAGAGGCTACCACCGTCCCGTGGGTCCGCAGCCGTCGCCCTCCGGCCGCCCTCCCATCGCCTGTGTCGGAGAGGGCGTCCCGCGGTTACGATTCCCGCTCCTGCGACGGTTCACACCCGGTAACGAGGACCCCATGGAGAGAGACGGCACACCCCTCACCGGGGAGGAATGGGAGGCGCGTTACCGGCGCGGCGAGACCGGCTGGGACCGTGGCGGGGTGAGCCCGGCGGTCGACCACTGGCGGGAGGTCGGCGCCCTGCGGCCCGGTGATCGCCTCCTCATCCCCGGCTGCGGTCGCGGCCACGAGGTGGTGGCCCTGGCCCGCGCCGGCTGGGCGGTGACCGCCGTGGACCTCGCCCCGAGCGCGGTGGCCGCGGCGCGCACCGCCCTGGCCGAGGCGGGTGCGAAGGCGGAGGTGGTGGAGGCGGACCTCTTCGCCTGGGAGCCCGACCTCCCCTTCGACGCGGTCTACGAGCAGACCTGCCTCTGCGCCCTGCCGCCCGCGCAGTGGCCCGCCTACCAGACCCGCCTCGCCGCCTGGCTCCGCCCCGGTGGCCGGCTGCTTGCCCACTTCATGCAGACCAACCGCGACGGCGGCCCCCCCTTCCACTGCGACGTGGCGGCGATGCGCACCCTCTTTGACGAAGCGACCTGGTCGTGGCCGGCCACCGAACCCCTTTGCCTGGACCACCCCAACGGCCTGCAGGAGCTTGGCTATCCGCTCACCCGGCGCTGACCGGGGAGGCCCGCCGGCCGGGGCGGAGCCTCTGCCTCCGCCGCGACCGTTGGTGGTAGTGTCCGCCTCCACCGGCCGCTGCCGGTGCCAACCCTTCGCCCTTACACCTCAGGACCACCCTCGGGAGCGACCATGAATCCCATCGCCCAGGAGCTCAACGCCGCCATCGAAATGGGCAACCCGCACCTCGTGGAGATGCTCTCGGCGGTGGGGCGCGAGCTCTTCTTCCCCCGCGGCATCCTGTCGCAGAGCGCCGAGGCGAAGGCGCAGGCGCACCGGTACAACGCCACCATCGGCATCGCCACCAGCGACGGCCACACCATGGCGCTGCCGTCGGTGATCGACCAGCTCCCCGGCTTCACCGCCGACGAGGCCCTCGCCTACGCCCCCTCTTTCGGCCTCCCCAGACTGCGCCAGGCGTGGCGCGAGTCGATCTACGCCAACAACCCGTCGCTCGCCGGGAAGGAGGTGGGGACGCCGGTGGTCACCCAGGCGATTACTCACGGCCTGTCCACCGTGGCCGACATGTGGATCGACCCGGGCGACACCCTCCTGTTGCCCGATCAGATGTGGGGCAACTACCGGCTCATCTTCGCGGTGCGTCGCGGGGCCCGGGTCGCCACCTTCCCGCTGTTTGACGGCGGCGGCTTCAACACCGCGGCGTTTGCGGAGGCGCTCAGGCGCGAGGGCGAGGCGCGCGGCAAGGTGGTGGTGATCCTCAACTTCCCCAACAACCCCACCGGCTACACCCCCACCGTCGCCGAGGCCGCGGCAATCGCCGACGCCCTGGTGGCGGAGGCGGAGCAGGGCACCAACCTGGTGGTGTTGTCCGACGACGCCTACTTCGGCCTCTTCTACGACGACGGCTGCCTACAAGAGTCGATCTTCTCCCTCCTCGTCGGGCGCCACCCGCGGCTCCTGCCGATCAAGCTCGACGGCGCCACCAAGGAGAACTACGTCTGGGGGCTGCGGGTCGGTTTTCTCACCTACGGTGCCTTCGTCGACGGCGACCCGGCGCCGGTCCACGACGCCCTGGAGCGGAAGACCGGCGGCGACATCCGCGGCTCAATCTCCAACTGCTCGCGCCTGAGCCAGGAGATCGTCGTGCGCGCCCTCGCCTCGGACCGGTACGCGGCGGACAAGGCAGAGAAGTACGCCCTCATGCGCGGTCGCGCCAACGAGGTCCGGCGGGTCCTCGCCAACCCCAAGTACGACGCCGCGTGGGAGGCCTACCCCTTCAACTCCGGCTACTTCATGTGCCTGCGGCTCAAACGGGTGGAGGCTGAGCCCCTGCGTCTCCACCTGCTGGCGGCCCACGGTGTCGGCCTCATCTCCCTCGGCGCCCGCGACCTGCGGGTCGCCTTCTCCTGCCTGGAGGAGGCCGAGATCGCGCCCCTCTTCGACACGCTCCTCGCGGCCGAGGGGGAGTTGGCCGGGTAGCTCCCCTCCCGCCACCGTTTGTCGGGTAACGAAAAACGGTCACTCCAGCGGCAGGCTCACCAGGCCGTCGCGGAGCTTGGGCTCGAACCAGGTGGACTTGGGGGGCATGACCTGGCCGGCGTCGGCCACGGCAAACAGCGCGTCGAGGGAGGTAGGGTAGAGGGAGAAGGCGGCGATGAACTCGCCGGCGTCGACCCGCCGTTCCAGCTCCGCGAGGCCGCGGATGCCGCCGATGAAGTCGATGCGCGGATCGCGTCGCGGGTCGGTGATCCCCAGGAGCGGCGCCAGGACCTGGTCGTCGAGGATCGCCACGTCCAGCCGCGCCACCGGGTCGTCCATGGCCACCCCCGCCTCCGGCCGCACGGTGAGGGTGAGCCAGCCGCCGCCGGTGTAGAGGCCGAAGCGGCCCGGGCGATCGGGGGCTACCGGCTCACTGCTCGGTTTCACCTCGAAGCGGGCGGCGAGGCCGGTGAGAAAATCGGGTGGGCGCAGCTCTCCGAGGTCTCGCACCGCCCGGTAGTAGGGGAGGATCCGGACCTGGTCGTCGGGGATGATCACCGACAGGAAGCGGTTGAAGGGCTCGTCGCCGGTGTAGCCGGGGTTCTCCTCGCGCCGCTCCGCGCACAGCCGCGCGGCGGCGGCGGAGCGGTGGTGGCCGTCGGCGATGTAGAGGGTCTCGGTCTGCTCGAAGGCGTCGACCAGGCGGTCGATCCCCGCCGGGTCGTCGACGATCCACACGGTGTGGCCGACGCCGTCCTCCGCCACCAGGTCGATCGCCGGCGGCGCCTCGGTGAGACGGGCCACCTCCGTATCGAGGGTGGTGGTGTGGCGGTAGGTGAGAAAGACCGGGCCGGTGTGGGCATTGAGGGCCCGGCAGTGGCGGGTGCGGTCCTCCTCCTTGTCCGGCCGGGTGTGCTCGTGCTTGCGGATACGTCCCGCCCGGTAGGCGTCGACGCTCGCCGCCGCCACCACTCCGGTCTGGGTGTGGTCGCCCATCCGCTGGCGGTAGAGGTAGAGGCACGGGGTCGCCTCGCGCACCAGGGCACCCTCCGCGATCAGCCGCGTGAGCGCCGCGCGGCCACCGGCGTAGACCTCCGGGGCGTGGGGGTCGGTCCCCTCCGGCAGGTCGATCTCCGGCTTGGAGACGTGGAGGAAGGAGAGGGGGTTGCCCGCCGCCAGGGCGCGCGCCTCGCCGGTGTCGAGGACGTCATACGGCGGCGCCGCCACCTGTGCGGCCCGCTGCGGGTCGGCGCGCAGGGCGCGAAACGGCTGAATTACGGGGGCGGCGGACACGGCCGCGCATGGTACGGGGTCGGGCGCCGACGGGGCCAGGGGCCAAGATCACCCCATAATCGTCGGCTCACGGAATCCCATTCGAGGCGAAGGTGTAGATTTCCCAAACCGATGGGGGATCGTCGGAGTCCGGGTGGTCCTCACCCCCAGGGTGCAGGAGGGAGGCACCGGCGTCGCAGGCAACCGCACGAAACGGGTGTCTGCGCCTGGAAGGCGGGCCTCGCGCAGAGACGCCAAGACGCAGAGGTCCGGTTCCGGTCCACGGGAGGCTCAGGCAGCAGGGTGCGGATTCGATCTTGCCCTGCAGGGCGGGACCATGAAGAGCATGAAGGAGAGAGATGGTCGGAATTTTGCCTCTTCATGACCTTCATGTTCTTCATGGTGAAAGCGGTGTCGGGGATGGCGTCCGGAGCTGCACGCGGCTCGCGCCCTCCCGCCAACAAGGCGGCACGCCCCCTGTGCCCTCGGTGGTGAGAATGACCTTCCGGCCATACACGATCGGGAGTCGGCGGGTAACAACACCACGACGGTCTGATGCCATCTCTCCCTTCTCTCTGCGCCTCCGCGTCTCTGCGCGAGGCCCCACCCGACGATGGTGGAGGGAGATGGCACGTTGCTCGCAATATGACCAGTTGGTATGGGTGAGTGGACAAAAGGAGTGGTCATGAAGATTGCGGTGAGTGAGTTCAAGGCGCGGTGTACGCGGATCTTGCGGGAGCTCGGCACGACCCGGGAGCCGGTGGAGATCACCAGCCGCGGGGTGGCGATCGCCTCGACCCAGCTCCCCGGGGAGTTTCACCGCGACCCCGCCGCCCAGATCATCGTCGCCACGGCGCGGTGTCACGACGCCACGCTGATCACCGCGGACCGGGCGATCCAGGAATATGCCCACGTGCGTACCCGGTGGGCGTAGGCGGGCCCAGCGCCGCCAGCCGCGCGGCGCCCACCGGCGGCTCAGGTTGCCAGGCGACGACGTGGCAGCGGCGGGCGAGGGTCTCGGTGAGGTGGCGCAACAGGGGCGCCTCGGCGGCGGCGCGGGCGGCAAGCACCGGGTCGCGGGGGTGGGCGGCGGCGAGGGAGGCGTTGACGATCCAGGCATAGGGGCGGATCCCGGCGCGGCCGAGGTCCGCCTGCAGGGCGGCGGCCTCGGACACCGGGGTGGGCTCGGCGAGGGTGACGATCATCAGGCGGGTGAAGGCGGGGTCGCGCAGGCGCATGAGCGGGGTGGCGAGGGGGTCGTCGCCGTCCGCCCGCTTGCGCGCCACCTCCCGGTGGTAGGCGCCGGTGGCGTCCAGCAGCAGGAGGGTGTGGCCGGTGGGGGCGGTGTCGAGGACCACGAAGCGCTCCTCGGCCTCGGCGACCTGGCGGGCGAAGGCGTGGAAGATGGCCACCTCCTCCGTGCACGGCGAGCGCAGCTCCTCCTCCAGGAGCCGCCGGCCCTCCCCGTCGAGGTCGGCACCGGCGGTGGCCAGGACCTCCTCGGTGTAGCGGGCGGTCTCCGTGGCCGGGTCGATGCGGCTCACGTCGAGGTTGGCCACCTGCTCGGTGAGGGTGTCGTGGAGGTGGGCGGCGGGGTCGGTGGTGGAGAGGTGGACCGGCAGGCCGCGCTCCGCCAGGGCGACCGCCACCGCCGCGGCGAGGGTCGTCTTGCCCACCCCCCCCTTGCCCATGAACAGGAGAAGGCCGTGGCCGGCCTCGGCGAGGTCGTCGATGAGCGGCGCCAGACCGGGCAGGGGCGGGGCGGCAGGGCCGGCGGCGGTGGCGGGTGGGAGGTCGCCGTCGCCAAGGAGGGCGCGCAGGGCCGCGACCCCGACCATGTTGTGGGGCTGGAGGGGGAGGTCGTCGCGGGCCAGGGAGGCGAGGGGGGCGGGGAGGTGGGTGAGGGCGTCGTGGCCGCGCCGGGCAAGCGCCACGGCCACCGGGTCGGAGGGGTCGGTGGCGGTGAAGAGGCCGTTGACCGCCAGCCGCTGGTTCGCCACCCCCACCGCGGCCAGCTCCTCGGCGGTGCGCGCCGCCTCGGCGAGGGTGGTGGCCTCGGGTCGCGCCACCAGGACCAGGGTGGTCTGGGCCGGATCGGCGAGCGCCTCCACCGCCGCCTTGTAGCGTGCCCGGCCGGCGGCCAGGGCGGTGGTCGGGCCGAGGCAGGAGGCGCCGCAGGTGTTCGTCTCCAGGAAGTCGCTCCACGCCGCGGGCAGGGCGAGCAGCCGCAGGGTGTGGCCGGTGGGGGCGGTGTCGAAGCAGATGACGTCGTAGCTCCCCCAGCGCGCCTCGCCGGCCAGCAGGGCGGTGAACTCGTCGAAGGCGGCGATCTCCACAGTGCAGGCGCCGGAGAGCTGCTCCTCCATGGCGGCGACCGCGCTCTCCGGGAGGAGGTCGCGGTACGGCCCCACCACCCGCTCGCGGTAGGCGGCGGCCGCTTGCTGCGGGTCGATGTCGACCGCCTCCAGATTGGCGACCCCTGGGACCGCCACCGGCTCGCTCCCCACCGCGACGCCGAGCACCTCGGTGAGGTTGGAGGCGGGGTCGGTGGAGACGAGGAGCACCCGCCTGCCGCCGTCCGCGAGGTGGATGGCGGCCCCACAGGCGAGGGTCGTCTTGCCGACCCCTCCCTTGCCGGTGAAGAGGAGGTGGCGGGTCGGGTGGCTCAGGAGGTCCATGGGGGTCGCTTTGCTCGCGGGGGTGGGGGGTGAGGGGGTGGTCGGCCGCTGTGCGGCCGGATGAAGGGCCGCGGCGCTCGCGGGGATTCGGGATCAGGGGTTGGGGATTAGGGGTGGTGCCGGCCTGGGGCCGGCGATGGTCTTTCCGTGGGTGGCTGCCCGCGAAATTTCATTCGGTCCGGAGGGCCGTCCAGCCCCCCACCCCTCATCCCTCACCCCCCATCCCCGGGGCCGCAGCCCCTCCCCCCTCCTCCGGCGCCGGGCGGCACGGCGGCGGGACCTCGCGCAGGACGAAGGGCTCGGCCTGGGGCGGCGCCTCGATGGAGAACCAGGCGGCGACGGTGGCACGGTCGGGGTAGCCGCCGCGGTGGCGGATCTCGCCGTCGACCACCAGGAGCGGCAGGCACCCCTCGCCCTCGTCAGCCAGGGCGGCCTGGACCGCCGGCTCGCCGACGAAGGCGGCGGGCTCCTGGGCGAGGTTGTGACGCGCCACGCGCACCCCCTGGGACACCAGCCACCGCAGGTCGGCGGCGAAGCGCACCAGGGCCGGGTCGATCTCGTTGCCGCAGATGCCGGTGGCACAGCACATGGGGGGGTCGAAGACGTGGAGTGAGCTCATGGGGTTCTCCGGGGGAAAGTCGGGCCGTTTCTTTGGTTCAGCCGCAAATGAACGCGAAGAGGATCAGCGGAAATAGCCCCGAGCGTTCCGTCGTCCTTCACACCGCTGGAACACGAAACCACGAAAGGGGGAAAGCACGAAAAACAACCGATTGAATTCTTTCGTGTTTTGAACTTTTCGTGCTTTCGTGTTCCCACTCCCTCGAGGTCTCGGGAACATCGACTTTCTCGCCAG
>JAJRSX010000167.1 GCA_024278555.1 bacterium
CTTGCAGATCGAGTGGAACCGCTTGACCTGCGCCGGATCGGTGAGCGAGGTGTGGACCGAGGCCGCCGAGGCGAGGCCGCCGACGGCCACCGTCGCGGTGACGAGGAGGGTTGCGATCAACCTACGCACGGCTCGCCTCCCCGGCCATCATCCGCTCCATCCGCCGTCGCCGGGCACGGTCCGGCAGCATCGCCACCAGGGTCCCGATGCAGACCAAGAGGCCGCCGCCCCAGACAAAGTTCACCAATGGATTGAGCCATACCTGGATGATCCCCTTGCGCCCGTCGGTGGTGGGCGAGGCGAACACGGTATAGAGGTCTTCGGTGAGGGTCGAGTGGATCGATACCTCGGTGGTCGGCTGCTGGGTCGCCTGGTAGACGCGCCGCTCCGGCCCCAGGTAGCCGAGGTCCTCGCCGTCCTTGGAGATCGCCAGGTAGGCGCGGATCGCCCGGTAGTTGGGGGCGTTGTGCTCCTCCATGCGCACCATCTGGATGGTGTAGTGGCCCACCTGTGCGCTCTCCCCGGGGCCGAGCTCGAACTGCCCCTCCTGGGTGAACGCCTTACCGGTGAGGCCGATAAAGAGGACGACAATCCCGAGGTGGATGATGTAGCCACCGTACCGTCGCTTGTTCTTCAAGGTGAGGCGGAGCAGGGCCACCGGCCAGCTCTCGCCGGTGTTCCGTGCCCGCGCCGCGGTGCCGCGGGCGAACTCCATCACGGTGATGGTGGTGACGAATGCAGCCAGGGCGAAGGAGACCAGGGAGTACGGGTGCTTGACCCCGACCACGAAGACGACGACCGCCGCCGTCACCGCCGCCACGATGATCGGCAGGGTGAGGTTGCGGCGCAGCCCCTTGCCGGAGCTCTTGCGCCACGCCAGGACCGGGCCGACCCCGGTAAGGAGCAGCAGGGCGAGGCCGAGGGGGACGTTGATCCGGTTAAAAAACGGCGGCCCGACGGTGATCTTCACCCCCTGCACCGCCTCCGACAGGATCGGGAAGAGGGTCCCCCAGAGGATCGAGAAGGCGGCGCCCAACAGCAGCAGGTTGTTGAACAGGAAGCCCGCCTCCCGCGACACCATCGACTCGATCTCGTTCTGCGCCTTGAGCTGCGGTAGACGGAGGAAGAGGAGGATCAGGGAGAAGCAGACCATCACGATGAGGAAGCCGAGGAACCAGCCGCCGATGGACGACGCGGCAAAGGCGTGGACCGAGGAGACCACTCCCGAGCGGGTGAGGAAGGTGCCGAGGATCGACAGGGAGAAGGTGAGGATGATGAGAACCATGTTCCACACCTTCAGCATCCCCCGCTTCTCCTGGATCATCACCGAGTGGAGGAAGGCGGTGCCGGTGAGCCACGGCATGAACGAGGCGTTCTCCACCGGATCCCACGCCCAGTAGCCGCCCCAGCCGAGCTCCTGGTAGGCCCAGTTGCCGCCCAGGAGGATGCCGGTGCCGAGGAAAAACCACGGGATGATCGTCCAACGACGGGTGAGGGTGATCCACTTGTTGCCCAGCTCGCCGGTAATCAGGGCCGCCATGGCGAAGGCGTAGGGGACGACGAAGCCGACGTAACCGACGAACAGGGTCGGCGGGTGGATGACCATTGCCGGGTGCTGCAACAGGGGGTTGAGCCCCTTGCCGTCCTGCGCCGCCCACGGCGCCATGGAGCCGTCGGCGAAGTGGGCCACCAGCTCGTCGAAGGGGTTGGTGACAAAGAGGTTGAGGACGATGAAGAAGAGCGACGTGGTCGACAGGATCGCCACCACATACGGCATCAGGCCGCGGTTCTTGTGGCGGTTCTGGAGGATCACCAGGGCGGTGAAGACCGCGATCAGGCTCGACCACAACAGCAACGACCCCGCCTGCCCCGCCCACAGGGCGGCAAACTTGAAGAACAGCGGCAGGTCGCGGTTGGTGTAGCTGGCCACGTACTCGATGTGGAAGTCGCTCCTGACCAGAAGGACATCGAGACAGACCATCACCGTGAGCATTGACACCGCCACCACCAGGGCGGCGTTCTCGCCGCTGCGGATCAGGGGCTCCCGTCCGGTGCGTGCCCCCCACACCGAGGCGACCACCGCGTAGATGGCGAGGCAGAAGGCGATGATCAGGGCAAAGTTGCCGAGGTCGGCCATGGCTGAAGATTCCGTCGGAGAGGGGTGGAGGGAGAGATCGGGCCGGCGCTACATTGCCCCGTCGGGGTGGCCGCTCGGGGCCGACTCCCCGCGCTCGATCGCCTTGCGCATCGCCTCGGGCATGTCGCCGCCCGGATACCCGGTTGACTCGTACTTGGAGGCGCACTTCGCCTGGATCTGCTTTGCCTCGAAGACCCCGTCGTCGCGCAGGCGGCCGTCCGCCACCACCTTCGCCCCCTCCTTGAAGGTATCGGGGAGGACCGCCTTGCCGATATAGGCGACCTTGCGGGTCGCCCCCTCCAGCTCCAGCTCAAAGGTGGTCAGGTGGGGGGTGCGGACGAGGGTGCCCACCTTCACATCGCCGGCCACCTTGATCCGCTTGCCGTGGGCCTCCTTGCCCATGGCGGCGAGCTCCGGGACGGTCTTGAAGTACGCCTTGCTCTCATCAAAGCCGGTGGCCGCGAGCCACACCACCGCGCCCACCACAATGGAGATTCCTACCAACATCTTGACTTGCGTCGGTCGCACGGCTGAGCTCCGATCTCGACGGGGTGTTCAGGGCAGACAAAAAAATGGGGCGGGCCGTAGGACCCCCCTTATCGCCAACTGCGCGTTTCGATTCAGTGGTCTCTCTGATCGCCACCCCCTCCATGGGATGTCCCGCAGGGGGCCGGGTTGGGATGGGCCGTCTCCCGGGGAGGGGACGGGAGGGCGGCCTGCCAGGAGGAGGGAGCAGGCCAGCCTTAGGCGCGCACCCCGAACCGGTTCAGGCCCCCCTTGGGACATCCGTTTGGAGGAAGTGACGGGGTGCACTTTACCACCGGCTCGGTGAGAGAAAGATGAAAACCAGATTAAAAAACTCTCATGGGGCTCGCTGCGCCCGCGAGGGTGAGGGGTGAGGGGGTGGTCGGCCGCTATCGCGGCCAGCAAATCGTTCTGCATTAGCTTCCATCGTCATGTTCATCAGCCCGAAGGACTGTCCTTCTCCCACCCCTCCCCCTGCGAGCGCAGCGAGCCCCCTACCGGCGGCGGCTGCGGTAGCGGAAGATGCGGCCGCGAGGACCGGTGGCGGCGAGCTCGGCGAAGAGCAGGCCGCGGAAGAGCATCACCCCGTAGAGCACCAGGCCGCTCGCCACCATCCGCAGGGGCCCCAGGAGGAGGGGCGGCAGGGGCAGGCGTCCCACCGCCACCACCACCGCGTAAGCCACCGCGGTGGCGGCAATCGTCGGTGGGAACCACTCGATCCAGTTGGCGGCGATGAACCGGTACCCCTCGCTGAACAGGCGCAGGCCGGTGTGCGGCGACTGGTAGACCATCTCCGGCACCGCGTTGCCGGCCACGAAGACCACCACCTCGAAGGCGAGCCACACCAGCAGGGGGTTGGGCTGCGCCGCGGCGAGCAGGCGCACCGCGGTGGAGGCGATCCAGAGGACGAAGCCGATATTCACCACCTCCCCCAGATAGGCGGTGAAGCCCCGCTGGAAGTCGTACAGGTTGGCGCGGCCGATCCGCTGCACCTGCTCCACCAGAAAGAGGAAGGAGGAGGCGCAGGCGCACGCCGCCAGGGTCACCAGGAGACCGCCGACCATCCCCAGGGGGGCGGCGACCATCCGCACCACCGCCATGGCCACGGCGTAGGCCACCACCGCCCCGGCGAGGTGGAGGTTGTGGCTCAGTAAGGCGCCGGTCCGCTGGGCACAGCGGCGATAGATCCACAAGGTGGCGAGGAGGCGTTCCATTGGGACAGGAGGCGGAGAGGTTCAGCAGAAATCATGACTGTCGAGAGGTCCGATGTTTTCGAGGCCTCGCGCGGCAGGGGACACGAAAGCACGAAAATGTGAAAACACGAAAACCTTCAATTTGGTTGTTTTTCGTGCTTTCCCCCTTTCGTGGTTTCGTGTTCCTGCGGTGTGACGGAGGGCGGTCAGACGGGAAGGTGTACCACGAACCGGGCACCGCCGGAGTCGGCGGCCTCCACCCACACCTCGCCGCCGTGGGCGCGGGCGATCTCGCGGCTGATCGCCAGGCCGAGACCGCTGCCGCCGTGGGCGCGGTTGCGGGCGTCGTCGCCGCGGAAGAAGCGGCGGAAGACCGCCTCCCGCTCCGCCTCCGGGACCCCCGGGCCGTCGTCCTCCACGGCGATGACCACCCCCCCCTCTTGTCGCGTTACCAGCCGCACCCTCCCCCCCTCGGGGGTGAAGCGGCAGGCGTTGGCGAGGAGGTTGTCGAGGAGCTGCTGCATGCGGGCGGTGTCGATGGACACGGTGGTGCCGCTCGTCGCGTCGATCTCCAGGCGACCGCCCACCGCCTCCACCGCCCGCTGGTGGCGCCGGGCCACCCGGGCGGCCCACCCGTCCACCTCCACCTCCACCCGCTGGAGCTCCAGGCCGGCGGCGTCGGCGCGGGCGAGCCACAGGAGCTGCTGCGCCAACCGCTCCAGATGGTCCACCTCTCCGGTGAGGGTCTCCAGACAGGCGCGGTACTCCTCCGCCGGCCGCTCGCGCCGGAGGGTCACCTCCAGGTTGCCCCGGAGGATGGTGAGCGGCGTGCGGATCTCGTGGGAGGCGTCGGAGAGGAAGCGGCGCTGGAGCTCCAGGCTATGGGCGAGGCGGTCGAGCATCCGGTTGAGGGACACGGTGAGAGAGGCGAGCTCGTCGTGGCCGGCGAGGCTCGGCATCCGCACCGACAGGTTGTGCTCGCCGATCTGGCGGGCGGTGAGGGCGATCTCCTCCACCGGCGCCACCACCGAGCGGGCCAACAGCCAGCCAAGGAGCCCGGCGACCAGCGCCGACACCAGCCCGGCCCACAGGGAGAGCTGGAAGATGCGCGGCAACAGTGAGGTCACCGGCGCCATCGGCCCACCCACCACGATCGCCCCCTCCAGCCCCATGGGTCCGGGCAGGGGGTAGACCACGAAGCGGAACAGCTCGCCGCCGAAGCGGGCGGTGTGCAGGTCCGGGTGGTGCTGGGCGACGAAGTCGAGGGTGGTGGCGAAGGCGGGCAGGGGCGCGGCCGGGTGGGGGCCGGCGCGATCGATCACCCTGCCGGCGTCATCCACCACCGCGATCACCCGACCCGGGTGGTGGTGGACGCGGGTCGGCAGGGCGATCGGCTCGTGCAGGCGGCCCGACGCCGGCACCGCCACCCCCGGCGGCAACTGCGCCCGGGCGATCGCCACCAGCTCCCCGTCGAGGCGGCCGCGCAGCCGCTTGGAGAGCGACAGCGACACGATGCCGCCGAACAGGGCGACGATCACCAGGTTCACCGCCACGAAGGCGGCGATGATGCGGGTACGAAACGAGTGCAATCCAAAACTCCGGGGAGGGAGGCGAGGGGGAGGAGCGCGTCGAGGAATCTTGCCTTCATCATGGCGCCTCCCCATTCTTTCACCAACGCATCCCCCTGGTCCCCCACCCCGGAGTTTCGACATGGCCGACATCGCCGACTACGGCATCCGCACCACCCTCAAGAGCACCTTTGAAGAGACCGTCCCGAAGGTCCTCGACGCCCTCAAAGAGGAGGGTTTCGGTGTCCTCACCGAGATCGACGTCGCCAAGACCCTGAAGGCGAAGCTCGACGTCGACATGGGCCGCTACACCATCCTCGGCGCCTGCAACCCGAAGATCGCCCACGCCTCCATCCAGGCAGAGCGCGAGCTGGGGCTCCTCCTGCCGTGCAACGTCATCGTCTACGAGGACGAGGCGACCGGCGACACGGTGGTCTCGGCGGTCGACCCGGCGCGGATGCTCTCCATCGTCGACAACCCGGAGCTTGCCGCCAACGCCACGACAGTCAAGCAGATGCTCCAGCAGGCGATCGACCGCCTCGGGTGACCGGCGTCCCAGTGGACCCCGCTCCCCTGGGGATAGAGAGCGATGGCTCTGCTTTTGTAGCATGAAAATTCGGATGACATCTCCGAGTTTTCATGCTACATTTCCGAGGTGATCGATCGTCCCACCTACATGAGCCGCCTCGACCAGGCGGTGCGGCGTTCTCCCGTGACCGCCCTCCTCGGTCCACGCCAGTGCGGGAAGACGACCCTCGCGCGCCTCTTTGCCGACGGCCGCGGGGCGGCCTACTTCGATCTGGAGGCGCAATCCGATCGCAACCGCCTCCAGAACCCCGAGCTCGTCCTCGCCTCCCGGCAAGGGCTGGTGGTCCTCGACGAGGTCCAGGCGATGCCCGAGCTGTTCAACGTCTTGCGGGTCCAGGTGGACCGTCCCGAGAACGAGGCCCGTTTTCTCATCCTCGGGAGCGCCTCGCCGGAGATCGTCCGCGGGGTCTCCGAGAGCCTCGCCGGCCGGGTGGAGTTCGTCGAGCTGTCCGGCTTCGACCTCATCGAGACGGGTACCGACCGGTGGGAGCGGCTCTGGCTGCGCGGCGGCTTTCCGCGCGCCTTTCTCGCCGCCTCCGAGGAGGACAGCGTGGCGTGGCGGGAGGGATTCCTGCGCACCTTTCTGGAGCGCGACATCCCCCAGCTCGGCATTACCATCCCGGCGCCGGCGATGCGTCGCTTCTGGACCATGCTCGGCCACCTCCACGGCCAGACCTGGAACGCCTCCGCCCTCGGGCGGGCGATGGGGCTCTCGGACAAGACGGTCCGTGGCTACCTCGACATCCTCACCGGCACCTTCATGGTCCGTCAGCTCCAGCCGTGGCACGAGAATCTCCGCAAACGCCAGGTCAAGGCGCCGAAGGTCTACCTTCGTGACTCCGGTCTCCTCCACACCCTCCTCGGCCTGCCCGACCGCGACGTCCTCTGGGGCCACCCGTCGGTGGGGGCGTCGTGGGAGGGGTTTGCCATCGAGCAGGTGCTCACCGCCCTCCCCGCCGCCGAACCCTATTTCTTGGCGACCCACGGTGGCGCCGAGCTCGACCTACTACTCTTCCACCGTGGGGGGCGGTACGGCGTGGAGGTGAAGTTCAACGAGGCCCCCAAGGTAACCCGCTCCATGCGTACCGCCTTCGTCGACCTCCACCTCGATCACCTCTGGGTGATCTACCCGGGCGACCACACCTATGCCGTGGAGGAGGGGATCACCTGCCTCCCCCTGAAGCGCGGTGTTCCCCTCCCCATCGCCCCCGCACCCAGCGAGGAGGGGGACGGGACGTAGGCCTCGCGTCTCGCTCGGTGCGCCACCACCTCGCCCCTGCGGCTATCCTCGTTGGACGGTGACCGTGGAGCAGCGATGCATGAGATGTCCCTGGCCGAGAGCGTGGTGGAGATCCTCCAGGAGGAGGCGCGGCGGCAGGCCTTCGCCCGCGTCCGCGCGGTCTGGCTCGAGGTGGGGGGGCTCTCCCACTGCGACCCCGAGGCGCTCGCCTTCTGCTTTGACGTGGTCACCCGCGGTACCCTGGCCGAGGGCGCACGGCTGGAGCTTCTCCGCCCCCCGGGGCAAGGTTGGTGCCTCGCCTACTCGCAGGCGGTGGAGGTGGCAAGAAGGGGCGACCCGTGCCCCCTGTGCGGCAGCTACCAGATCCAGGTGACCGGTGGCGATGAGATGCGAATCAAAGAGCTGGAGGTCGACTGATGTGTTCCACCTGCGGTTGCGGCGGCGATGACCCCGGACAGGTCGAGGCGGGGATCTCCCATCCCCACGACCACGGCCACTCCCACGACCCCCACGCCGAGGGAGGCCCGGCGGGTCGCCGAGTGGTGGTCGAGCAGGAGATCCTGGCGAAGAACAACCGCTTTGCGGCGGTGAACCGCTCTACCTGGGAGGGGCGCGGCCTCCTCGCCCTCAACCTCCTCTCCTCCCCCGGCTCCGGCAAGACCACCCTCTTGGCGGCCACCAGCAACGCCCTGGCCGGCGAGCTGGAGGTGGCGGTGGTGGAGGGTGACCAGCAGACCTCGCTGGACGCCGACCGCATCCGCGCCACCGGCGTCGCCGCGGTGCAGATCAACACCGGCAAGGGGTGCCACCTCGACGCCCACCAGGTGGGCCACGCGGTCGAGACCCTCGGCGTCGCCGACCGCGGCCTCCTCCTTATCGAGAACGTCGGCAACCTCGTCTGCCCCGCCGGCTTCGACCTCGGCGAGGCGGCGCGGGTCGTCGTCCTGTCGGTCACCGAGGGCGACGACAAGCCCCTCAAGTACCCCGACGCCTTTGCCACCGCCGATCTGGTGGTGATCAACAAGATCGACCTGTTGCCGTACGTCGACTTCAATGTGGACCGGTGCATCGAGTACGCCCGCCGCCTCCGCCCCGAGGTGGAGACCCTCCGCCTCTCCGCCACCACCGGCGACGGGGTAGAGGGGTGGCTCGACTGGATCCGCCGCCGGCGGGGGCAGCTGCTTGAGGCGCGCCGCGATGCGCTCGCCGCCGAACTCGCGGCGGTCGAGGGCGCCCTCGGCGAGGAGCGCGGCGTCGCCCGCCCGGAGTGACGCCGACCGCACCCGAGATTTCGAGTCGCCCCGTCGCCCGATCGCCCTTCCCGCCAAGTGCCTATACCCTTCGCTTAGGTGACTGGCCCGTTGGGAACACGAAGCCACGAAAGGGGGAAAACACGAAAAGTCTTGATGGGTGTTTTTCGTGCGCTTCAAAATTTCGTGTTTTCGTGTTCCTGTTTTGCCGAATTCGTCCAGCGTTGCTGAGCTAGCAAGATAGGCAGTCTCCACCCACCCCACCGGACACCCAGGGAGAAAATGATGGCCGCACCCGAGCTCAACGCCGTGGTCGCCCAGCGCATCGAGGTCGCGCCGGGGCTGATGGTCCTGCGGGTGGTCCCGGACGGCTGGGAGCTCTCCGAATTCGCAGCGGGCCAGTTCGCCCTCCTCGGCCTGCCGGGAGCGGCGCCGCGCTGCGCCCTCTCCGACGAGGAGGAGAAGCCACGCCACCCGGAGGCGCTGATCAAGCGCGCCTACTCCATCGCCTCCTCCTCGGTCGCCCACCAATACGTCGAGCTCTTCATCACCCTGGTCCGCTCCGGCGCCCTGACCCCGCGCCTCTTCGCCCTCAACCCGGGCGACCGCCTCTGGCTGTCGCCGAAGGTCTCCGGCCTCTTCACCCTCGAATCGGTCCCGGCGGGGAAGCACGTCGTCCTCATCTCCACCGGCACCGGCCTGGCGCCGTACATGTCGATGCTCCGCACCCACCTCTGCCCCACCGACGGCCGGCGCTACGCGGTCCTTCACGGTGCGCGCCACTCGTGGGACCTCGGCTACCGCTCCGAGCTCATCACCCTCGCCCGCGTCTGCGAGGCCTTCACCTACCTCCCCATCGTCAGCCGCCCGGAGGAGGAGCCGGTCGCCTGGTCCGGCGCCACCGGCCACGTCCAGGCCCTGTGGGACGACGGCGCCCTGGCGCAGGCGTGGGGCGAGCTCCCCACCCCCGAGACCACCCACGTCTTCTTGTGCGGCAACCCGGCGATGGTCGACGACCTGACCACCCGGCTGCTCGCCGCCGGCTGGACCGAGCACAAGAAGAGGTCCCCCGGCACCCTCCACGTCGAGCGGTACTGGTAGGGGGAGACAAGAAAGGGGGCGGCCGCCCGACGATTATGGGAGGGGCGCCCCTTCTGGAGGAGGCGGACCGCCCCGCGATACGCTGGCGCGATGTTCGTTGCCGGTGTGGGGCTCTCTCAGACGGCCGATTCGCTGCAGGCGGCGGCGTCGGCCCTGGATCAGGCGCTCACCCCCTTTGCCGGGGCGGTGCCGGCGGCGCTGCTGTGCTTCACCACCGTGGACCGGGGCGAGGCCCTGGCGGCGGTGCGCGAGGCGCTCATCGCCGCCTCCGGCTGCACCTGCGTGGTCGGGTGCACCGGCAGCGGGGTGATCGCCGGCCAGCGGGAGCTGGAGGTGGAGTCGGCGATCGTGGTGGCGGCGCTCGGCGGCGCCGGGGTCCACGCCACCCCATTCCACGACCCCCACTTCGATGACGACAACCGCGCCAGCGGCCACCGGGCGGCGATGGAGGTGGAGGGGGGGATGGGCGACAACCCCCTGCTCCTCGCCTTCCTCGACCCCTTCTCCATGGTCGGGGCCGAGTTCCTCGCCGGGGTGGCGGAGCTGGCGGGTCGCCTGCCGGTGGTGGGCGGCGCGGCAGCGGACGACGGCGCCCACGGGACCACCTACCAGATCGGCCCGGCCGGGGTGACCACCCGTGGCGCCTGCGGCCTGCTCCTGTCGGGGGTGGTGAGCCACCAGGTCTACCTCTCCCAGGCGTGCCACCCGCTGATGGCGCCGGAGATGGTGACCGCCGCGACCGGCTCACGCATCGACACCATCGGCGACCGGCCGGCGATGGCGGTCCTCGGCGAGGTCCTGCGCGGCGAGGGGATCATGCAGTTCTCCGCCGTCCCCGGCCGGGTCTACCTGGCGATCCCCCTGGATCCCGCCAGCGCCACCCTCCGCCCCGGCGAGTACACCGCCCGCGACGTGGTGGGGGTCGACCCGGAGACCGGCGCCGTCTTCGTCGCCGACGAGGTGGTCACCGGCCAGGCGGTCTCCTTCGCCCTGCGCGACGGCGGCCGGACGGTGCGCGGCATGCAGCGGATGGTGACCTAGGCGGCCAAGGCCTTTCCGGAGCCCGCCTTCGGCCTCTACGTCGATTGCCGCGGCCGCGGCCGTGGCCTCTATCGCCGCCCCAACTGCGACGCGGCGATCATCGGCAACGCCTTCCCCCACCTCCCCCTGGCCGGTCTCTTCTCCTACGCCGAGCTCTGCCCGGTGGAGCAGACCAACCGCCTGCACAACTACGCCGGGGTCCTCACCCTGTTGCGGTGAACCGTTTCCAGCCACCGACCAGCCTCGGTGATCCTCCTGCGACACCTGGTCTGCCCCTCGGGGCTACCCGACCGGCTCATCCTCCGCCAGGGGCGAGACGCGTAGGGTGCGGGTGGCGAAGGTGGCGCCCCACCCCTCGTCCCGGAGGATCTCTTCCGCCTGGAAGGCGCGCTCCGGGTCGGTGAAGGGGGCGAAGACGGTGGAGCCGCTGCCGGACATGAGGGCGCCGGCGGCGCCGAGGTCGATGAGGCGCGCCTTCACCTCGGAGATCTCCGGGTGGGCCGGGAGGACCACCTGCTCCAGGTCGTTGTCGAGCGCCGCCCCGAGGGCCTCGATGTCGCGCACGGTGAGGGCGTGGAGGAGCTCCTTGTTGTAGGCGGCGGTGGAGCCGGGCCGGTCGGGGTACTGCTCGTACGCCCACCGGGTGGCGACGGGGATCTCCGGGTAGACCACGACGATCGGCATGCAGCTCGGCGGCTTCAGGGGGGTGAAGGGGTCGCCGGCCCCTTCGCCGCGCGCCAGGGGCGAGCCGAGGAAGAAGGGGACGTCGGCACCGAGCGCCCGGGCGTGCTCCAAGAGCTCGTCGGCGGTGATCGGCAGGTCGAAGCGGCGGCGCAGCCCCACGAGGGTGGCGGCGGCGTCGGCGGAGCCACCGGCCAGCCCCGCGGCGATGGGGATGTGCTTCTCCAGGTGGATCTTCACCCCCTGGTCGGTGCCGATCAGCGGCCGTAGCCGGACGTAGGCGGCGACCACCAGGTTGTCGGTGTCGGTGGGCAGGCTCGCCTCGGTGCAGGTGAAGAGCAGCCCCGGCGACAGGGCGGGGGCGATGTGGAGGGTGTCGCACAGGTCGATCATGGTGACGACCGTGCGCAGCCGGTGGAGGCCGTCGCGGCGGCGCGAGTGGACGCGTAGCGACAGGTTGACCTTGGCCGGGGCCTGGATGACGAGGGGGGTCATGGCGCCTCCGCGGGCGGGATGGGGGGAAGGGTGAAGAGGCTGGGGTCGAGGTCCGGGTCGAGCCGGGTGCGTTGCCAGCGTACGGCGAGGGTGGCGCCGTCGCCCAGGGTGATGTCGAGATCGGGGGGCTGGGGTGGGACGTCTGGGTCGGACCTCTCTCGGGTTGGCTCCTGTGTCCGGTAGCGCACCGTGACCCCGGCGAGGCGTGCCTCCGCGAGCCCTGCCCGCCGAACATCCCACCGATACTCCACAATGTCATTCCAAAGTAACAGAGGCGGCGCCTCTCCGGGGACACAGGCGGCCTCGGGAGCGGGGAGGCCGAGGAGCAGGCGCGGCAGGTCGGCGAGAAGCGATGCAGGCAGCGGGCCGATCGGGCCATCGCGCCGCCAGCCGAGCTCGGCGGTCCAGGTGGCGGTGGCGCCGCCGTCGACGATCGCCACCGCCTGCGCCGTGCCCAGGGGGCCGAGGAGCTCGGCGTGGAGGCGGTCCGGGGGGGAGAGGAGGAGGGCGGCGGTGGCGCGCTGGCGGGCGCTACCGCGGCGGCCGGTGAGCACCACGGTGCCGGCGACCGGGTGGCCCGCCCACGCTTCGCCGGCGGCATCGACCTGCGCATCCACTACCGCGCAGTCGACCGCCGCCGGCGGTGGCGGCAGGTGGGCACAGGCGGCGACCAGGAGGGTGGCGACGAGGCAGCACCGGCCAACGGCGGCCACGCCCCGATCACATCTCCTGCGCACCCTCCCCCCTCGTACAGCCATCGTGTGGTCTCCGTGGCCGACCCCCTGTCGGGTAAGGAGGTGGCCGGCTCTACTTGCCGCCGCTCTTGTGGCTCAGGGCGCGGCGTTTGGCGATCTTTTCCGCCAGGCCGGGGACCGCGTCACCGTCGAGGGTGAGGGCCTTTTGCCAGTGGTCAAAGGCGGCCTTGTGGCGGCCGAGGGCCCAGTAGATATCGCCCATGTGGTCGTGGATCACCGCGTCGTCCGGGGTGATCTCGAGGGCGTGCTCGGCGGCCTTTCGCGCCTCATCCAGGCGGCCGAGCTTGTAGTAGACCCAGGCGAGGGAGTCGATGATGTAGCCGTCGTCGGGGCGCAGCTCCACCGCCCGCTGGACGAGCTTGAGGGATTCGTCGAGGTGGACGTTCTGCTCGGCGTACATGTAGCCGAGATAGTTGAGGGCGTGGGGCTGATCCGGGTCGAGGCGCAGCGACTCCTTGAGCTCGGCGAAGGCGTCGTCGTATTGCTTCTGCCGCTCGTAGAGGGCGCCGAGCTGGAAGTGGAGGCGCGGGTCGTCCGGGTACTGCTTCAGGGCCGCAACGTAGATCTCTTGCGCCTCCGGGTACGCCTTCAGCCGCGCCTCGGCCATCCCCAGGTAGAGGAGGAGGTCGGCGGCCATGGGCTCGCGACCGAACCGCCCCTGGGAGAAGAGGGTGAGGATGGCGTCCTTGTCCCCCTTCGCCTCCAGGTTGTTCACCAGGTGGTAGGCGACCTCCAGGTTGGTGGGGTCGGCGTCGTAGAGACCGCGCAGGAGGGGGATCGCCTCGTCCGCCTCCTTGCGCTCCTCGTGGGTGAGGGCGAGGAAGTAGGTGACCCGCGGGTTGTCCGGCCACCGCTGGTGGATCGCGTCAAGGCGGGTGAGGGCGTCGTCGAGGCGCTTCTGGTCGAAGAGGAGGAGCGCCAGGCGGAGCTGGGCGCGGAGGTCGTCGGGCTTCTCCGCCACCAGCTTCTCGTAGGCGCCGATCGCCTCGTCAACCTGCTTGGTAGCGACCAGGAGCTGCGCCACCCGCTTGGAGAGCTCGCGGTTGTACGGGTTGATCTCCAGGGCCTTGCGGTAGGCGTCGACCGCCTCCGGCAGCTCCCCCTTCTGCTCGTAGGCGGTGCCGAGGTTGATCCAGCCGCGCTCCACCTCCGGCCGCTCCTCGGTGCAGAAGCGGAAGTGCTCGATCGCCTTGTCGAGCTGGCTGGCGGCGGCGTAGGCGCGGGCGAGGTGGAAGTGGGCGGGGACCGAAGCAGGGTGGTCCTTCAGGAAGGCCTCCAGCCGTTTGATCGCCTCCTCCGGGTGGTCCGCCTGGGTCTCCATCTCGGCGAGCTGGATGAGGAGGTGGGCGTCGTCCGGGTGGAGGTCGACGAGGTGGCGCAGGTGCGGCAGGGCGGCATCGTAGTCGCGCTTGCGCATGTGGAGGCTGACCAGGAGGCGCAGCGCATCGTCGTGGTCCGGGTGGGCCGCGACCACCTGGTTGGCGGTCACCGCCGCCCGCTCCTCGTCGCCCGCCTGGAGATACGCCTGGGCGAGGGCGGTGAGGATGTCGGGGGAGGCGGGGTCGAGCTTTGTCGCCTCTTCCAGGGTGTCGATGGCGGCGGCGGTGTCGCCGTGGCGGCGCTGGTAGTCCGCCTTCAAGAAGAGCGAGGCGGCGTTGTCCGCACGGTTGACCGATGGCAGGGGGGTGAATGCCTTGGGCAGAGAGACGCAGCCGACGGCGAGGAGGAGGGCGCAGGCGAGGTGAAGGCTACGGACGGGTAGGCGCATACTGGGCCGATCGGAATCTAGAGAGGGGGAGACGATAGCCAAGGGGCGGGAGGGCGGCAAACGGCTCTTCGGCAACAGGAGTCGCGAGACGATGGCAACGACAGCGATGGGGGCGGCACCGGGACGGTTCAGCCGCACGGTTGAGGCGGCGGCGGCGGGGATGCGCCTCGACCGCTATCTCGCGGAGGTGGCGGGGCTGGGGCTGAGCCGCAGCCAGGCGGCGCGCCTGTGTCGCGACGGCCAGGTGGTGGTGGTGGGGCGGGTGGCGCGGCCGTCGAGCCGCGTGGCGGTCGGCGAGGTGGTGGAGGTGACCCTCCCGGAACCGACCCCCAGCCACCACCAGGCCGAGGCGATCCCCTTGGTGGTGGTCTATGAGGACGACCACCTCCTGGTGGTCGACAAGGAGGCGGGGATGGTGGTCCACCCCGCCGCCGGCCACCCCGCCGGGACATTGGTGAACGCCGTCCTCGCCCACTGCCCGGGGATCCGCGGGGTGGGCGGCGCGCAGCGGCCGGGAATCGTCCACCGCCTCGACAAAGACACCAGCGGGGTGATGGTGGTGGCCAAGGACGACGCCGCCCACCGGGGGCTGAGCGCCGCCTGGCAGGCCCACGCCATCGAGCGCCGCTACCTCGCCCTCGCCCGCGGCTGTCTGGGGCAGGCAGAGCGGGTGGAGGTGGCGATCGGTCGCGACCGGCACGACCGCAAGCGGATCTCGCCGAACACCGCCCGGCCCCGGCCGGCGGTGACCCACCTGACCCCGAAGCGGTGGTTCGGAGAGGCGGCGACCCTGGTCTCGGCGCGCCTGGAGACCGGCCGTACCCACCAGGTGCGCGTCCACCTCGCCCACCTCGGCCACCCGGTCCTCGGGGATCGGCTCTACGGCCGCCACAACCGGCGCCTGCGGGTGGGTACCGCCCTCTACCCCTTCCCCCGCCAGATGCTCCACGCCGCCCGCCTCGGCTTCACCCACCCGGTGAGCGGCGCGTGGATGTGCTTCGACAGCGACCTCCCCGACGACATGGCCGCGGCGGTGGCGTGGCTGGAGGAGAAGACCCGGGATAGGGAGGTAGGGGGATAGGGAAGTAGGGAGGGAAGTAGGGGGTAGATGGCCGCTGGGGCGGCCGGCAGATCGTTTTGGGGGCGGCATCCGTCGCCATGTTCATCGGCCCAAAGGGCTGTCCACCCCGATCTCCCTACATCCCTACCCCCTCGCTCCCTACAGCAGCCTGGTCACCGCCGCCTCCATCCGCTTGCGGTCGATGTAGCCGATGAAGTGGCTGCGGACCATGCCGTCACGGTCGACGATGAAGGTGGTCGGCAGGCCGAGGATGCCGCCGAAGGCGGAGGCGATCGCCTCGCTGCCGACCACCACCGGATAGTTGATCCCGAAGTCGTGGACAAAGCGCGGCAGGATCCGCGCACCGTTGTCGTCCAGGGAGATGCCCACCACCTCCAGCCCCTGGCCGCCGTACCGCTTCTTCAGATCGATGAGGTCGGGGATCGCCTCGCGGCACGGCGCGCACCAGGTCGCCCAGAAGTCGATGATCACCACCTTCCCCTTGAGCGCCGCCAGGGAGATCGTGTTGCCGTCGAGGTCGGTGAGCTCCAGCGCCGGCACCGCCACCGGCTCGGTCGCACCGCCCGGGGCGGGCGGCGCCGACTTCGACTGGCAGGCGGCGAGGAGCAGGGCGAGGGCAACGAGGGCGAGGGGACGCAGACGGCTCATGGGATCTCCGGGCAGGGACAGGGCACCGCCCCTTTTGCCACAGCGGCGGGGAATCGGACAGGTCGGCACCCCTCCCTATAACCGCCGGTTTCCGCTCTCCCCCGGACAAAACCACGAAGACCACGAAGGACGCAAAGGGGGGGAGGAGATGTCGCGTCATCGGTGGTGAGCCAAAGGACCGCGGGGGCCTGGAAGGCCAGGGTTCACCACAGAGACACAGAGGGCACAGAGGGCACAGAGAACTGCATCGGAAAAGATGGATTCCTTATTTTTAACATGAAGGGGAGCGGGCGCGGGTTGGGGGGTCGCCGAGGGGGGCGCTGCGAGGAGGCCAAGGTCGCGCTCGTTGCCGGTGGCGCGTGGGAGCAATCTTCGCGTCTTCGCGGTGAGCCATGCGCCTTCCCGGCGCGCACGGTTGTCCCCCTCGGCTGCCAGCGACACCCGCAACACCCTCCAACTCCCATTCCCCTTCATGGCCTTCATGGTGAAACTCCTGCCAGGGACCTTCCATTCTCATGTTGTCACGACTCGAAGACGGTCGTGGATGCAGACGCCAGCCGCTGAATGCTGAACGCCCCGCGCCGCTGATGCTCCGAGTGACCGCCCCCTGCATCCCCCTATACCCCGGTGCGCTCCGGGCCCCAGATGAGCTTGTGGAGCTGGAGCTGGAGGCGAGCGGGGAGGTGGGCCTCGACGATCCACGCCGCCAGATCGGCCGGGTCGAGGGCGCCGTAGACCGGGGCCAGGAGCAGCGGCCAGCGTCCGGCGAGGCCATGGGCGGCGATCGTCTCCACCGCCCAGTCGAAGTCGGCACGATCGGTGAGGACGAACTTGATCTCGCCGCGCTCGTCGAGCCGGTCGAGATTCTCCCACCGGTTTGCCGCCAGCTCCCCGGAGCCGGGGCTCTTCAGGTCGAGGATCACGTGGACGCCGTCGGGCACCGGGTCGATCGGCAGCCCGTTGCTCGTCTCCAGCAACACCTGGTAGCCCGCCGCCAGGAGCTCGCTGAGGAGCGCCGGGGTCTCCCTCTGGGCCAGGGGCTCGCCGCCGGTGACCTCCACCAGGTCGATCCCGTGGTCCGCCACCCGCGCCAGGACCTCGTCCACGGTCATCTCGGTGCCGCCGGCAAAGGCGTAGGCGGTGTCGCAGTAGCCACACCGCAAGGGGCAGCCGGTGAGGCGCACGAAGGTGCACGGCAGGCCGGCGAAGGTGGATTCGCCCTGGATGGAGGAGAAGATCTCGGTGATCCGCATGGCGTCAGTCCTACGGGCTGCCGATCATTGGGGAGGCGGGGAGATCGAACAATATGCGCGGGGCAAGCATTCGGCGATCAGCCTTCAGCGTACAGCTCTGGGGCGTGGATCTCCGGCGTCGTGCCGGGAGTGGGTCGACCTCGTTGACACGGGGGGTCGTCAGCTCCGCCTGGCGATCTCCAAAGAGCTGATCGCTGAATGCTGATCGCGTACGGTCGCCGCAGGCACGGTGGTCCCCCAGTCGCGTCGGGGTGCGTATCCTGCGCCACACCACCCACTAGTGGAGAGATTGCCATGCCCCATATCAAGTTCATGCCGTGCGGCCTCGAGGGCGAGGTGGCCGAGGGGACCACGATCATCGACGCCTCCGAGGAGCTCGACCTCCTCGGGGTCGCCGGCCTGGAGATCCCCGACGGTTGCACCCGCCAGTGCGAGTGCTGCACCTGCAAGGTGCGGATCGTCGAGGGGTGGGACCACCTCTCGGAGATGTCCGACGACGAGAACGACCTCCTCGCCGACAACGGCGCCGAGGACGACGACCGCCTCTCCTGCCAGACGAAGATTTTGGGCGATGTGGTGGTTTGGTTCGACGGCACCTGAGGGGCGCGCGGGCGAGTGGTGGAGGCGGTGGGTTGAAGGGTATCCTGCGCTGGCCACACCGATATGGCGTTCCACCCGCGCCCCATCTCCGGGTCGCAGGCGGACTCGCCCGTTTAGCCTCCTGCCGTGACCCACCCCGTCTATATCCAGTCGATTGCCGCCCTCCTGCCCGGCCGCCCGATCACCAACGGTGAGATCGAGGCGGTCCTCGGTCGGGTCGGCGGCCAGCGGTCCAGGGCGCGCGCCATCGTCTTGCGCCGCAACGGCATCAAGCAGCGCCACTACTGCTTCGACCCGGAGAGCCGCCAATGGAACCACACCGGGGCGTCGCTCGCCGCGGCCTGTGGTCGGGAGGCGGTGGCGCGGGCGGGGATGGCGCTTTCGGAGGTCAGCTTCCTCTGTTGCGCCACCACCACCCCGGACCAGGTCCTGCCGCCACACGCCGCCATGGTCCAGGGGGAGCTGGGCATCGAGCGGTGCGCCATCGGCACGGTCCACGGGGTGTGCTCCTCCTCCGCCGGCGCTTTCGACTGGGCCGCCCTCGCCGTGGCCGCCGGCCGCCACCCGAACGCCCTGGTGATCGCCAGCGAGCGTGCCTCCCAGGGGCTCCGGCGGGAGCACTACGAGTACGGCCCCCGCTTTCGCGCCTTCCTCCAGGAGATCTGCGCCGAGGTGGGGGCGACGGCGACCGCCGGCGATATCGAGGCGGCCCTCGACCGTCGCCACCGCCCCCTGGAGTTCGATGAGGACTTCCTCCGCTGGATGCTCTCCGACGGCGCCGGCGCCGTCGTCCTCGGCAGCGAGCCCCGCCCCGGCGGCCTGGAGGTGGTCCATGTGGAGATGGAGTCACGCGCCGGTGAGCTGCCGTCGTGCATGACCGGCGGCATCGAGTGGTCCGACTGTGTGGTGGACGCGGCGATCGACGGGGTCCTCAACCTGCGCCAGGACATCGAGCTCCTCAATGACCACATCGTCCCGGTGACCGTGGAGGCGGTCAGCCGCTGCCTCGACCGAGCCAAGGTGGCGGCGGAGTCGGTGGAGGTGATCATCCCCCACCTCTCCAGCGTCTACTTCATCGACCACACCGCCGAGCGGCTTGCCGAGGTGGGGCTGGCGCTGCCCAAGGAGCGGTGGTTCACCAACCTCACCCGGGTCGGCAACGTCGGGACCGCCTCCATCTGGATCGCCCTGGAAGAGGCGATGCGCACCGGCCGCATCCAGCCCGGCCAGATGGTCCTGCTGGTGGTGCCCGAGTCTTCGAGGTTCAACACCGTCTGCATCTTGCTCAAGGCGATCTAGCGCGTCTTGGGGCAACGGCGGCTCCCTGGTAAGCTTTGCGGTCCCCTATTCGCGGGCTAGTTCCGCAGGAGCAAGGCCATGGAGATCTACCTGGAGGAAAACTTCGACCTCGCCCACACCGGTGAGGTGTGTGAGCGGATCGAGGCGGTGGGCGCCGAGTGTGGAGTGACCATCGACTCCCTCAACCTCGACCGCGGCACCACCGGCCTCACCAAGATCGAGGTGAAGGCGCGCGAGACCCACCGCATCCCGATCGACCGGGTGGAGAACCTGCCCTACGTGGCGCGGGTGGCCCGGCTCCTGCCGCCGTGGCGGCAGATCTCCCGCAAGTACGACCCGACGCCGCGGGAGATCCACGTCGCCGGCGAGTCACGCATCGGTGCCGGCCACTTCCTGTGGACCGTGGGGCCGTGCGCGGTGGAGGAGGAGAACCTCTACCACGAGATCATCGACGCAATCATGGGGGTGAAGTTCCCGGAGGAGGCGCGGATGCACGTCGCCTTCCGCGGCTTCATCGACAAGAACCGTACCTCGGTCTACTCGTGGGAGGGGATCTGCGACGAGGGGATCCCGTGGGTGACTGCCATGCGCGACAAGTACGGGGTGGCGGTGGCAAACGAGATCATGCAGATCTCCGATATCGAGCGGTACAAGGAGGTCTTCGACATCCTCCAGGTGGGAACCCGCTCCGCCGAGTTCGCCCGGCTGTTTGACGCCCTCGGCAAGACCGACTTCACCATCTATCTGAAGAACGGACGCGGCAACACCATCGATGAGTTCCTCAACTACGCCGAGCGGATCGTCGCCGGCGGCAACGAGAAGGTGGTCCTGGTGGTGCGCGGCACCCAGACCACCAACCCCAAGTACCTGCGCAACGCCGCCGCCATCGAGTGGGGACCCGCCCTGCGCGGCCTTACCCGCCAGCCGGTCGTCTTCGACTGCTCCCACTCGGTGGGGCAGCGGGAGCTGGTGGTGGACGCGATGATGGCGGCAGTCTCCGCCGGCTACGACGGCCTGGAGACCGACGTCCACGCCGCCCCGGGGCGGGCGAAGGTGGACGGCCGCCAGGCCCTCCTCCCCGAGGTCTTCGAGGCGATGGCCGGCTTCGTCGTCGAGGCGCGCCTCGCCTATCTGGAGCGCCACCGCCTCTTTGAAGAGCGTGGCTACATGCACACCTTCATGAACCCTTAGCCCCGACGATAACGGCGATGCCCCTGACACCCGGGGGGGCCGGCCCGCTCGACACCGGCGCGCGGGTACAACCCACCGCTACCGCGTTGCCGGACCCCAGTCCGGCGCCGAGGCATCCATCCCCGGGGGGGTGATGCGGCGGTGCTCGCCGGTGCGCAGGTTGTGGACCTCCAGCCCCACATGGCCGTGACGGGTGGTCTGGTAGGCGAGATAGTGGCTGTTCGGCGCCCAGGTCGGGCACTCGTGGGAGCCGGGGGCGTCGGTCACCCGGCGGATGTCGCTGCCGTCCGGGCGCATGGTGAAGATGTCGAAGTGGCCGTCGTTGATCTTCGCGTAGGCGATCCGCCTCCCGTCCGGCGACCAGGCCGGGTTGGCGAAGTAGGTGCCGTCGAAGGAGAGGCGGCGCAGGCCGCTGCCGTCGGCGTTCATCACATAGAGCTGCGGCGAGCCGGAGCGGTCGGAGACAAAGCAGATGCGCGCCCCGTCCGGCGACCACGACGGCCCCACCGCCACCCCGTGCGAGCGGGTGAGCCGGCGACGACCGGCACCGGAGCGCGCCATCACGTAGATCGCCGTGTCGCCGTGGTGGGTCATGGTCAGGGCCAAGCGACGGCCGTCCGGGGACCAATCGGGCGCCATGTTGACGCCGCGGTGGCGGGCGATCCGCTTCACCATGGCGCGGCCCACGTCGAGGACAAAGAGGTCCGGATTGCCCTTCAGGTAGGAGGTAAAGGCGATATAGCGGCCGTCGGGTGACCAGTCGGGCATCAAGTTGAGGGTGCGGTTGGAGACCACCCGACGCGGCCGGTGGCCGTCGAAGTCCAAGACGTAGAGGTCCTTGCCCTTGCGGGTGCGCACCTCACAGGCGATGCGGCTGTCGAACACCCCCTCCTCGCCGGTCACCTCCTTGAGCACCTGGTTGGCGAGGCGGTGGAGGAGGTAGCGGCGATCCTTGGTGACCCCGGAAAACCGCTTGCCGAGGAGCTGCCGCCGGCCAAAGAGGTCATAGAGGCGCGCCTCCACGGTGATCCGCTCCCCCTCCACCCGTGCCCCCATCTTCACCAGATACTCGGCCCCCACCATCGTCCAGTCGCGATACTTGAAGCTCCCCGGGGCGAGCCCGGCGGTGCGGTAGTCCTCCAGATAGGCGACCGGGTCGATGCGCTGGAAATAGCCGGAGAGCTCCAGATCGTCGGCGACCACCTGCGCGAGCTCCCGCGCCAGGGAGGCGGGCAACCGCGCATCGAGCCCCCGCACATAAGGGATCGCCAGATGGATCCGCCCCACCCCCGACGGGTTGATCGTGGTGTACTCCGCGGCCGCGGCGACGCGCGGGGCGAACCAGAGGAGAGCGACAAGGAGAAGCAGGCGCGAGACAACGCGCGGCGGGAGAGAGCACATGGAGGGGGAAGGATGAAGCATGCCGCGGGGAGGCGGAAGGTCGCGGACGAAACGGCGACTCGCGCAAAGACGCAGGGGCGCGGAGGGAGCGGAGCTTCGGGGGGTAACCGGCGAGGGGGGGAAGCCTGGATCTGCGCAGACTCAGGATTCACCTCCGGCAAAGACCGAGATGCGACTACGTACCGCCTCAACTCGATCTTGATGTAGATCGTCGTAGGTGACCAATCCCGGTAAGGCATTCCAATGAATCCCTGGCAAAACCAAGATCGACGAATCTACGTTCCAGCGCGTAGTAGTCCGTAAGCGAGGTCACCCCAACAGCATTGGGGTCAGGCTTGCAAACTTGCAAGTTTGCAAGCCTGACCCCAATTTGACCCCAATTTGACCCCAATTTGACCCCAATTTGACCCCAATTTGACCCCAATTTGACCCCAATTCTGACCCCAATGTTCGAACCGGCGCTTTCGTGATCTTCGTGTCCTTCGTGGTTTTGCCCTCTACAGCACATCCGAGTCGAACTGGAAGTAGAGGGTGACGGCGGTGCCGTCGAAGGTCTCCAGGAGGGAGAGGTCGTCGGGGGGGCGGGGCAGGGGCGCGGATTTGCGTACCGCCCGCTCGACCGCTTCGTCAAAGAAGCGGTTGCCCGAGGGTGACTCCAGGACGACGTCGAGAACCTCGCCGGTGAGGTCGACGCGCACCCGCATCTTGGTCACCAGATGGCTCTCTTTGGAGACGTTGGGGGGCAGGGTGAAGTTGTCCTTGATGACGCCGCCCACCACCCCCTGGTAGGTGGCGCGGTGGCGCTCGGCCATCGCCTTCGCCTGGGCGGCGGCCGCCTCCCGCGCCGCGGCGAGGCGGCGGGCACGCGCGGCTGCCGCGGCAGCGGCGGAGACCTGGGCGGCCTCCTCCTCCTTGATCCGGGCGATGGTCTCGGCCAGGGCCTGGCGCTCCGCCTCC
>JAJRSX010000168.1 GCA_024278555.1 bacterium
CCGCGACCGCCTCGACCCACACCACGAGGCGATGGTGCCGCATCCATGAGCGGACAGCGGACAGCGGACAGCGGACAGCGGACAGCGGACAGCGGACAGCGGACAGCGGACAGCGGACACAGCGTCGCCTTCAGCCAGCGAACCGGGGGCCGCGGTACGACCGCAAGCCCCCCTCTCCGAAAAGCTGTGAGCTGTTCGCTGAAAGCTGTTCGCTGTGAGCTGAAAGCTAATAGCTGCCCCCCCTCGCTTTACCTCCCCTTCCCCCCCACCGTCTTCACCTCGCCCTCCAGGGTCCAGGAGAGGAAGGTCATGCGGGCGGTGAGGTCGACCTCGGTGGTCTTGCCCGACTCGATGGTCGCCTTGAGGGTGAGGGTGTCGCCGTGGCTGCGGTCGCCCTTGAGCTCTTTGGCATAGCCGGCCTCGACCGTGTAGTCGCCCGGCGGCTGCGGGGTGTCGACGAGGACCACCGTGCCGCTACACGGCACCCGCCCGCCGTCGGGCAAAGCGATCGCCTCGCCGTTGATCCGCAGGGGGTCGGCGTAGAGGGCATCGCAGAAGAAGTCGGGGAAGGTGCCGGTGAAGACGACCTTCAGGCGGGTGCGCGCCATCAGCTCGGCGCGGCGCCGCTCCTCCTCCTCCAGGCGGGCGACGCGGTCGTCCTCGCGCCGGTAGGCGTCGCGGGCGATCTTGCCCAGGGCGTAGGCGACCTGCGAGGCGTTGGCGACCTCGAAGTAGCGGCCGCCTCCGGCGGCGGCGATCTCTTTGAGCTGGTCGCGGTCCTCGGGGTGGGCGACGTTGAGAGCGATCACCTCGACCCTGGCCCCGGGGACCTCGCCCATGACATTGGCGACGTCGGTGACCGGATCCTTGGAGCAGTTGTCACCACCGTCGGCAACCAGGATTACCACCTGCGTCCCCACCCGGCCGGTGAGGTCACGCACCGCCCGGCGCAGCCCCGCGGAGATCGGCGAGCCGCCCTCAGGGCGCAGGCCGCGGAGGACCTCGCTCACCTCCGATGGGGCGTGCTTGCCGGGGGCAAGCCGCAGGGTGGTGTCGGCGCAGCCGTAGAGGGTGGGGCTGTCGCCGTAGGTCCGGATCCCGATCTCCGGCCGGTCGTGCTTGCGGGCGAAGCTGGCGACGCCACTCCGCAGGAGGTCGATACGCGGCCCCGCCGGATCCTGGACGCGCATCGAACCGGAGCCGTCGAGGAGCAGGTGAACGGTCACCGCGCTCGGGATCTCCGCCCCGGCGGCGGTCGCCCACAGGGCGAGCAGCAGGAAGAGGAGCACCCGCCGCATCAGACCGCCTTTCGGTAGACGAGCAGGCCGATGACCACACACAGGATTGCGACCAGGCTCAGGTCAAGCGTAAAACCGAAGGTGATGTGGAAAATACCGAGATCGAGGGTGAACGGCGGGGCCATCCCCACCTTGACTCCCTGGACGAAGAGGTCGTGGATGATCCCCCCGGGGATCAGGTGGCGGAGGATGTTAGATATCACTCCGCCGAGAATCGCCGAAAAGAGGACCACCAGGAGCAGAGGCCAGAGACGGCCCTTGGAGTGACGTTCCATGTGGTGTAACGGACAGGAGATCGGTGGGGGGAGGGGCGGTGGCCGATCGGCCGCGCCGCGGCTGTGTAACAGAGGGGTCTGGAGGGGCGCAAGGTGAACCACACCGCCAACGGGCACGCTCGGGACGAGGCCCCGGGATACGCCAATGCCTCTCTCCTCGCCGCCCTGGAGATGATCCTCTCCGACCACCCGTCGGGAGTCCTCACCAGCGCCCTGGTTGGCGGCACCCACCGGAAGCTTCAGGTTGTCGACGGCGCGGTCGTCGCCGCCTCCTCTCTAGTGCCGGAGGAGCGGCTCCTGTCGCGCCTGCGTGACAACGGCCGCCTCACCGAGGACCAGCTCGCAGAGGCGCTCACCGCCATCGAGCAGTCCGCCGAGCGGGCCGGCCAGTGGGCGATCGACCACGCCAAGGTACCCGAAGATGTGGTGCTCGCCGCCCTCACCGAGCAGATCCGCGACGCCCTCGCCACCCTCCTCGCCGACCCTCGCCACCCGGTCCGCTTCCTACCGATCCCCGATCAGGTGGTGGAGTCTCCCCACCCGAGCGTCCCGATCACCGAAGCGATCCCCGCCGCCATCCTGGCGGTGGAGGTGGCGACCCTGCGCCGGAACTACCCCCTCGACGACGACTCGACCTTCCGCCCGGCGGTCACCCCGTGGCCCCTGGCCGCCAACTTTACCTTCGACGAGGAGGCCGCCACCGTCCTCGGGTTGGTGGAGACGGGGCGGTCCCTGGCAGAGATCGCCCGCCTCGCCGCCCTCTCCACCGACGCGGTCCACCAGCGTCTCTTTCTCCTCGCCTATCTTGGCCTGATCACCCCGGACAAGAGACCGCCGACCCCACGAGATGGGCCGGCAAGGAGCGCACCACCGGAAACGGATACGGAGGCCGCCTCCGCCCCACCGGGCGCGAACGAGATCGCAACGGCCGCCGCCCCACCCGCCGAGGAGGTCGAGGCCGAGGCGCCGCCCCTATCGGAAGAGGCGCAGGCGGTCATGGTGGAGCTACGGGGGTTGGAGCGGCGGATCGGCTCGATGGACCCCTTCTCCCTCCTGCGCGTCAACCGCCACCACCCGCTTGCGGAGATCAAGCGGTCGTACCACCGCCTGAGCAAGCGCCTGCACCCCGACGTGGTCCGTGGCCTCGGCCTCCCGGACGAGCTCATCGCGGTGGCCGACCGGGTGACCCAGGCCATGACCGCCGCCTATCAGACCCTCTCCGACCCGAAGCAGCGGGCGGCGGAGATCAACGAGCACGACCCGCCACCCCGCACCACCGCCAGCGATCCGGACTCGGTCTTCGCCAACGCCAAGGCGGCGATCACCGCCCGCGACTACGAGCGGGCGGCGCGGCTGCTGACCAGCCTGATCGAGCGCAAGCCGGACCAGGCCGATTACCACCTCTACCTCGCCGCCGCCTGCATCCAACTCCGCGGCCGCAAGCGGGAGGCGGAGCAGGAGCTCAAGCGGGCGGCCCACCTTGCCCCCAGCGACCCGCGCCCCTACGTCGCCCTCGGTGACCTCTACCGGGACGGCCACATGGAGAAAAAGGCGGCGGCGAGCTACCGCGAGGCGCTCCGCTGGGACCCGCGCCAGCAGCACGCAAAGAGGGCACTGGAGGCGATCGAGGCGGAGGCCAACAGGCACGAGGGCGGCCTCGGCGGTCTGCTGGGCCGGCTGCGGAAGGGGTGAGCCGCGCCCCGCCCCGAGAGCTGATCGCCGGAGACTGAACGCCGAACGCTGAAAGCTTTTTATGTCCGACACCGCCTCCACCGCCGCCGAGTCGACCATCACGCTGCCGGCAGCCCGTCCGGATGCGGAGCTCAGCTACGACATCAACCTGCGCACCTACCAGTGGGTGCGGCGGCTGATGGACCTGCTGGTGAAGGTGACCCCCCTGAACCTGCGGGTGCACAACCTCACCGACCAGACCGAACGGGGCGATGTCTTCCTCTTCAACCACTTCTCGCGCTTCGAGACCTTCATCCCGCAATACATCCTCTACCGCCACGCCGGGGTGATCGGGCGGTCGCTCGCCTCCCCGGAGTTTCTCGGACCGGACACCTTCGGCGCCTTCCTTCGCTCGCTCGGCGCGATCCCGACGGACATGCCGGGGATCATCGACTTTATGGGCGACGAGATCCTCGCCGGCCGCAAGATGGTGATCTTCCCCGAGGGGAGCATGATCAAAGACAAGAAGGTCCTCGATCCCGGCGGCCACCTGCAGATTTACGCCCGGGGCGAAAAGACCCGGCGGCCACCGCACACCGGCTCGGCGGTCACCGCCCTGAAGGCGCAGTACCGTCTCGAATATCTGAAACGCGCCTTCGCCGACGGCGACACCGCGCTCCAGGACCACCTCCTCACCGACTGGCCGGAGGAGGACGCAGAGACCCTGCAGGCACGCCTCGGCCGGCCGGTGAGCATCGTGCCGGCGAACATCACCTTCTTCCCCCTGCGGATCACCGACAACATCCTGCAGACGGTGGCCAAGCAGATCGGCCGGGTGCGCAACCGACGGCTGCTGGAGGAGCTTAGAATCGAGGGCAACATGCTCTTTCGCGCCACCGACATGGACGTGCGGTTCGGCGAGCCGATCAACGTCGCCGACTATCTCGGCCGCTACGACCGCTGGCTGCTGGGGCGCATCTACCGCCTCCTGTGCCAACAGGCGCACGGCCGGACGGTGGTCGCCAAACCGCTCCGCTGGCTGCGCACCCTCCAGCGACGTCGGACCCGCGAGCTCGCCGACGCCCTCATGCGCCGCTACATGCGCGAGATGTACCGGCTCACCACCATCAACCTGAGCCACCTCGCCTCCAACGTCATCTACCGCAACCTGGCCGACCACCACCGCCAGCGGCTGCCGATCCGCGAGGTGGGCGAGGTGACCTACCTGGCGCTAAAGCGGCTCCAGCACTCGCGCCGGGTCTTCCTCCACCCGGACCTCAAGGAGATCCGGAAAAACCTCGAGATCCCCCTTCGCCCCCTGGAACGGATGGCCGGCTGTCTCACCCGGGCGGAGGAGCAAAACCTCCTGCACGTGGAGGAAAGCGAGCTCCTCCTCTCCCCCAAGCTCACCGACGAGCACGACTTCGACGAGATCCGCCTGGAGAACCACATCCAACTCGCGGTCAACGAGGCGGCACCGGTGGCCGAGTGCGTGGAGGCGGTGGACTCAGTCCTCGGACTCACCGCCAAGGAGCGCCACCACCGGGTTGCCGAGGCCCTGCAGGTCGACGACGCCCGCCTCTACCACGAGGCGAAGGCCGCCTTCGACCAGCCGCGCTACCACCGTCTCAACCAGTTCGAGACCGACCGCAAGGATGGCAGCTCCATCTACCTCGACGGCCACCGCAAGGTGGGGGCGCTGCTGATCCATGGCTTTTCCGCCTCACCGGTAGAGGTGGCGCCGCTGGCCGACGCCCTCACCAACGCCGGCTTCCCGGTCTGTGCCCCGCGGCTCGCCGGCCACGCCACCTCGCCCTACGACCTCGCCGGTCGCCGGTGGGAGGAGTGGCTCGACTCCGCCCGCCTTGGCCTCCTCTACCTGCAACAGAGCTGCGACGCGGTGGTCGCGGTGGGCCACTCGATGGGGGGCTGCCTCGCCTACCTCCTTGCCGCCGACCAGGCGGTGGCGGGGGTCGTCTCGGTCTGCACCCCCACCCGCCTGGCGAGCCGTCGCTCCACCCTGGTGCCGCTGCTCCACAAGGCGAACCAGCTCGCCGGGATGCTGCCGGGGGTCGAGGGGCTGAAGAACTTCGAACCGGTGAGCCCGGAACACCCGGAGACCAACTACCACCACCTCCCCATCTCCGGGATTAACCAGCTCCAGGCGGTGATGGCCGCCTTCCCGGAGCGCCTTGGCGAGGTCACCTGCCCCTGCCTCATCCTCCAGGGCGACGACGACCCGACGGTAGAGCCGGTCAGTGCCGAAGATATCGCCGAGGGGCTCACCCGCGCCGAGCACGAGGTGGTGATCCTCCCCGCCGACCACCACGTCCTGATCATGGACGACCGCCTCGGCATCCACCGCCGCATCCGCGAGTGGCTGGCGAAAGTGGAGGAGGGGCTGGCGTAGGCCGGTGGGCGGAGAGATCGGGCGACACGGACAAAGATTCACCACCGGCGACACCGTCCCCTCGCGCTCCCCCTTGGCGTCTTGGCGCCTTGGCATTGGGCAGCTCCCCCTGCGTGGCCCTCGTGGTATTGCCCAGCAGGCCGCCGCCGGCGACCTCCTAGACATGAGCCCCGAATCCCCGGACAATGCGCGCCGGCTGGTGAGTGTAGCTCAGTTGGTAGAGCCCCGGATTGTGGTTCCGGTTGTCGAGGGTTCGAGCCCCTTCACTCACCCCATGAACCTTGAGTACCATGGCTGATTCACCGCCCCATGGGGCGCTCACCATCAAAACTGTGGGCCGTTAGCTCAGCTGGCAGAGCAGCGGACTCTTAATCCGCGGGTCGAAGGTTCGATCCCTTCACGGCTCACCAAACTCCTTTCCGGCCGAGAGGCAACTCTCGGCCGTCTTTGTTTGTCACCGCAGGCGAGAGTGGCGGAATTGGTAGACGCGCTAGATTTAGGATCTAGTGCCGCAAGGTGTGGGGGTTCGAGTCCCCCCTCTCGCACCAAGAGCCGCCCCGTTTTCCGAGAAAGAGGCTGATGGAAACCACCGTTCAGGAGCTCACCGCCACCCGCTACCAGATCCGGGTCACCGTACCCGCCGAAGAGGCCACCCCGCACTTCGACCGGGCCTACCAGGCCCTGCGGAAGAACGCCCGCCTGCCCGGCTTCCGCCCGGGCAAGGCGCCCCTGTCGGTCCTGCGCAAGCGGTTCGGCGACGGGGTCAAGGAGGACGTGGGCAACCAGCTCCTCCAGGAGTCGTTCCCGCAGGCGCTGGCCAAACACGACCTCACGGCGGTCGGACCGCCGACCCTGGAGGAGATCTCCATCAACGAGGGCGAGCCCTTCGTCTACCTCGCCGAGGTGGACGTCCTGCCACAGTTCGAGCTCGAAGACCTCGCCAAGGTGGAGATCCCAAAGCGCCCGGTGGCGGTCACCGATGAGATGATCGACGCCACCATCGAGCGGCTACGGGAGAGCAACGCAGAGCTCACCAAGGTGGAGGATGAATCCGCCACCCTCGCCCGCGGCCAGGTCGGGGTCATCGACTACACCGGCACCGTGGATGGCGAACCCTTCGAGGGCGGCAGCGGCGAGCAGTACGCGGTGGAGGTCGGCGCCGGGCGGATCTTCCCGGAGCTGGAAGAGGGGATCGAGGGGATGCGCGCAGGTGACGAACGGGAGATCAACATCGACTTCCCCGACGACTACCGCGAAGACCTGGCTGGCAAGAAGGCCGTCTTCAAGGTCACCCTGAAGGAGATCCAGGAGAAGCACCTGCCGGAGGTCGACGACGACTTCGCCCGCGACCTCGACCAGGACAGCCTCGACGCCCTCAAACAGTCGATCCGCGACGGCCTCACTGCGCGGATGACCGAGTCCAACCGGCGCGCCTACCACGCGGACATCGCCGAGAAGCTGGTGGAGCTCCACCCGATCGAGGTCCCCACCACCCTCCTGGAGGGACAGCTCCAGATGATGGTGAAGAACAAGGTGGTCCGCCTCCTGGGCGAGGGGATGGACTCGGATGAGGTGGACAAGCGCGAGGCGCAGCTGCAAGAGGAGCTCCGTGGCGACGCCGAACAACGCGCCCGCCTGACGCTCATCCTCGACCGGGTGGCCGAAGAGCACGGCGTGGAGATCACCGACGAGGAGATCGAGACACAGCTACAGAAGGAGGCGCAAGAGGCTGGGGTGAACCCCGACGTTCTGCGCCAGTACTACCAGAGCCAGTTCGGCTCCCTCGATCCGCTCCACGACCGGCTGCGCGAGGAGAAGGCATTTGACCTCTGCCTCGACAAGGCCACCCTCACGGAAGAGGGCGAGGCGGCGTAACCCGCTCACCACCACGGCGCGCTCCCGGCAGGGAGCGGTCGCCATGATTCCACCACCCAGGAGAGCCCCGATGGCCCGGTCCACGTCCGAAACGAACAGCGCCCCGCACGCCAACCTGATCCCGATGGTGATCGAGCAGACGCCGCGGGGGGAGCGCGCCTACGACATCTACTCGCGGCTGCTGAAGGATCGGATCATCTTCCTCGGCACCCCGATCGACGACATGATCGCCAACGCGGTCATCGCCCAGCTCCTCTTCCTGGAGGCGGACGATCCGGGCAAGGACATCTCCCTCTACGTCAACTCCCCCGGCGGCATGGTGACCTCGGGCATGGCGATCTACGACACCATGCAGTACATCCAGCCCGACGTCTCCACCATCTGCATCGGCATGGCGGCGAGCATGGGGGCGGTGCTCCTCACCGCCGGCACCGAGGGCAAACGGTACTGCCTGCCCAACTCGCGGGTGATGATCCACCAGCCCCTCGGCGGTTTTCAGGGACAGGCGACCGACGTGGAGATCCACGCCAGGGAGATGCTCAAGACGCGCGACACCCTCAACCGCGTCCTTGCCCACCACACCGGCCAGAAGCTGAAGACGATCGAACGCGACACCGAACGCGACAACTTCATGTCCGCGGAGGAGGCGGTGGCGTACGGCCTGGTCGATCAGGTGGTGGAGCGCAAGCCTTCGAAGGAAGAGAAATAGCGGATGAGATAGACTCTCTCCGTCTCCCCACCCCCATCGCCCGGTCTCCCCATGCCACCGATCAAGAAGCAACCGCTGTGCGCCTTCTGCGGTAAGCCGCAAAAGCCCCTCGCCCTCCTCCACCCTGCCGGTGCGGTCCCGGGTGGCGGGCCGCGGGTGCTCATCTGCGAGGACTGCTTCTCCCTCTGCCGGCAGCTCATCCAACAGCCGATACCCAAGGCACCGCCGAAGCCGGAGATCACCGAGCTGAAGCCGCGCGACATCCACACCATCCTCAACGACTACGTCATCGGCCAGGAGCAGGCCAAGAAGGTCCTCTCCGTCGCCGTCCACAACCACTACACGCGGCTCCTGCACCGCCACGAGCCCTCCGACGTCGAGCTCACCAAGAGCAACGTCCTGCTCATCGGCCCCACCGGCACCGGCAAGACGCTCCTGGCCCAGACCCTAGCGCGCATCCTCCAGGTCCCCTTCACGATGGTCGACGCCACCACCCTCACCGAGGCGGGCTACGTCGGTGAGGACGTGGAGAACATCATCCTCAAGCTCCTCCAGTCGTGCGACTACGACGTGGAGCGGGCGGAGCACGGGATCATCTACATCGACGAGATCGACAAGGTGGCGCGCAAATCAGAGAACCCGTCGATCACCCGCGACGTCTCCGGCGAGGGGGTGCAGCAGGCGCTGCTCAAGCTGATCGAGGGGACCACCGCCAACGTCCCCCCCCAGGGCGGCCGCAAGCACCCGCACCAGGAGTTCCTGCAGGTCGACACCACCAATATCCTGTTCATCTGCGGCGGCGCCTTCGTCGGCCTGGAAAAGGTGATCGCCAACCGGCTGCAGACCAAGGTCCTCGGCTTCGGCGCGCCGCTTGCCTCCAGTGAGGGGCAACGGCAGGCGCTGCTCAAGCAGGTGGAGCCGGAGGACCTCCTGAAGGCGGGCCTCATCCCCGAACTCATCGGCCGCCTGCCGACGCTCGCGGCGCTGGATGAGCTCGACGAGGACGCCCTGGTGGAGATCCTCACCCAGCCGCGCAACGCCCTGGTGAAGCAGTACAGCCACTTCTTCGCCTACGAAGGGGTGAAGCTCACCTTCACCGACGACGCCCTGCGCGCCGTCGCCCACCTCGCCCAGGAGCGCAAGACCGGCGCCCGCGGCCTGCGCGCCATCCTCGAAGAGGTGATGCTCGACATCATGTACGACATCCCGTCGGAGAGTGGCGTCGCCGAGTGCATCATCACCGAGGCGGTCGTCCGCGGCGACGAGCTGCCGTTGCGCATCTACGAGCACCGCTCGAAGACGGCGTAGCCCCGGCCCGCGAGGCGGACCGGGATGTGACGCCGGAGGGAAGAAAACCAGGGGTCATCGGCGACACGCCCAAAGAGCAGACGACGTGGTTCCTCCGTCTCCTACTTTAGGAGGGCAAATGCGGGGTGGCCCTTGAGCTTTCGGTCAAAGGTGACCGTGGTGTTGCACCCGGCCTCCTGGTTGCCGGTGCCGATCAAATAGTCGGCGAAGTCCCCCGGACCCTGCCAATAATCAGCCAGGGCGCGTCGCACTTGATCGCGCCCCGCCACCTGCATCTGCTCCGTCTCCAGGAGCATCTCCAGTACTTCAGCGATCTCCTGCCGTGTGCGGTGGTAACAGGTGGTGAGCACCCAGACCGCCTCACACAGAACCACCTGTGCGAGGTAGATTTCCTCACCATCCCGGGCACAGCGATTCACAAACCGCTCCACCCGCTTCGCCTGTCGCACATCGTCCCCGGTCAGGTAACGCACCAGGACATTGGTGTCGATGCCCCTCATCTGGCTCGATGGCTGAGGATTGCCGCGTCCATCTCCTCTAGAGAGACAGGGCGCTGCTCGGCACGATAAAGAATCCCTGCGAGGGTTCGGATATCGCGCGTCGCCGGCTTGAGCACCACCTCTCCCGTCGACCGGATCTCAAAATCGATCCGCGCCCCCGAGGATAACCCAAGGTGGTCACGCACCACCTTGGGGATCGTCGTCTGTCCTTTGCTGGTCAGGACGGAGGTAGCCATAACAATCCTTTCTGTAAACCTTCTTCCTTATCTAAGGGTAAGGCAGGAAATCCCGATGTCAAGAACTCCGCGTCTTGTGGATCGGGAATCGCGCCGACCATGATGGGTTGCTCCCTTTTCGCCACCGTAACGCGGTGGCGGTAAGCGTATCTTCCCCTCCCAGCCCCATGACCCTCCTGCTCCTTGCCGCCATCGGGATCGGCATCGTCGCCGGCTCCCTCTGGCCCGCGGCGATGGCCCAGGCGGCGTGGATCGGCGACCTCTTCTTGGCGCTGTTGCGCCTCCTGGTGGTGCCGCTGGTGGTCACCTCGATGATCGCCGGGGTGGCGACCCTCGGGGACGTGCGCCGCCTCGGACCGATCGGCGGCCGCACCGCCCTCTACTACCTCGGCACCACCCTCTCCGCGGTGCTGGTGGGGATGGTCCTGGTGAACCTCATCCAGCCGGGGAGTCGCTACGAGACCCCGTACGACCGGGCCCTCGCCTGCTTTCACCTCGCCGACGACTTCCCCCCCCTGGAGCGACTTCTCCACCACCGCGACCCGGCCCAGCGACTCCAGAAGGACCGGGCGCTCCTAAGCCTCGCCAACGACCCCTCGCTCTCCGACGACGACCCGCGCTTCGCCTGCGCCTTTACCGCCCTCGGGCCGCACCGCTTCCCCGCCCTCGCCGCGGAGGTGGCAGCCGGCGACCTCGACCCGGCCAACGCGGTACGCGAGGCGATCCACCACGGCCTGCCGGAGGTCCGCGACACCCTCGCCCACCTCCACCTCGACGCCCGCCCGGCGGTGGCCGCGCGGCTGAAGGAGGGTGGCCTCACCCCCCTGGAGGCGGTCGACACCCTGCTCGCCGAACGCCACACCTCCGCCGGCGCGGCCCTCCGCTCCATCCTCTTCACCCTGGTCCCCACCAACCTGATCAAGGCGGCGGCGGAGACCAACATCCTCGCCCTCATCTGCTTCTCCCTCGTCTTCGGCGCGGTATGCACCACCCTCGGCGAACCGGGCCGCCGCCTCCTCGACCTCTTCGACGGAGCGAACCTGGCGATCATGCGCATGGTCCACCTGGCGATGCGCACCGCCCCGGTAGGGATCGCCTGCCTGGTGGCCGGGAAGATCGCCGCCGAGGGGGGCGGCTCCGCCGTCCTCCACCTCGCCCGGTCGCTCGCCGCCTACGCCGGCACCGTCACCCTCGGCCTCGCCGTCCACGCCTTCATCGTCTTGCCCCTCATCCTCCGCTTCGCCGCCCGCCGGCAACCCGGCCGCTACGGCGCCCGCCTCGGCCGGGCGCTCGCCACCGCCATGGCCACCGCCTCCTCCTCCGCCACATTGCCGGTGACCCTGGAGTGCACCGAAGAGGCCGGGGTGTCACGTCGCGCCGCCGGCTTCGTCCTCCCCCTCGGGGCGACGGTCAACATGGACGGTACGGCGCTCTACGAGGCGGTGGCGGTCCTCTTCATCGCCCAGGTCTACGGCCTGCCGCTGGGGCCTGCGGAGCAGGCCATCCTCTTCCTCACCGCCACCCTGGCGGCGATCGGCGCCGCCGGCATCCCCGAGGCGGGGCTGGTGACCATGGTCATGGTCCTCGCCGCGGTCCACCTCCCCATGGGCGGCATGGCCCTGATCCTCGCCATCGACTGGCTCCTCGACCGCCTGCGCACCACCGTCAACGTCTGGGGCGACGCCGTGGGTGCGGCGGTCATCGACGCGCACACATAGGGGGAAAACCACCAAGGGCACGAAGGAGAACGGCTCAACGCAAAGGCGCGAAGACGCCAGGGCGCAAAGGGACAAGGGGGAAGGCGTCGTCGGTGGTCGGCCGGGAGGGCGTGCCGAGTGGGGTTACTAACGCAGAGACGCAGAGGGGAGCAAGCAACAGCGGGTCGGGCGTCACCGGTGGGGCGCCGGAGCACAGTGAGGGCCTGGAAGGCCAGGGCTCGCGACAGAAGCCAAAACGACGGTACTGAAAAATATTGATTCTGTTTCTCTACCATGAAGAGCATGAAGGGCATGAAGATTTCACAGCACCTTTTCATGGTCTTCGTAGTGCAAGGCTCCGCTCTCCTCATGACACGTGTAGGGTGTGCCAAGCACAGCGCGGCGCACAGATGCCCCTTCTGATAGGACCGCGCCATACCCACGATCCAAGCGAAAAATCCCGCGAGTTGCCGAAGGTTATATAAGGTAAAGAACTGACCCCAAAGATATTTGAAGAACTGACCCCAAAGATATTTGTTGTGCTCGCCGTGGTGGGTCCGCGGCCGGCGGGGGCGGACGGGGTTGAGCCGAGCACCCGGGCGATCGTGCAGGCGACGGACCGCGCCCTGTACGAGGCGCGGTACTGGGACATCCTCCTCCACTACCGGCACGGCCTCCGCGGGACCCACAGCCTGATCGACGACCCCGGTTTCTTTCTCGCGCCCACCGGCAAGGTGGACCCGGCGGCGGAGCTGGCCGCCACCATCGACGCCCTCTACCGGCCACCGGTGGTGGGGGAGGTCCACGCTCAGTGCCGCTTCCCGGCGCGCCTCGCGTGGCTTGAGGAGGAGGGGGTCATCGACCCCGGGGAGTTACCGGCGGTCTCCTGCGACGGGTTGGACAAGACTCTCGCCCGCATCGACCCGCAGGCCGCGACCTTGATTTTCCCGGTGGGCCACATGAACGACCCGGCGTCGATGTTCGGCCACACCCTGCTGCGCATCGACTCGTCGTTTGACTCGCCGCTCCTCTCCCACGCGGTCAACTACGCCGCCCAGGTCGACCCCAAGGACAACGGCATCGCCTACGCCTTCAAGGGGATCTTCGGCCTCTACCGCGGCTACTACTCGATCCGCCCCTACTACGAGATGGTGAAGAGCTACTCCCACATGGACCAGCGGGACATCTGGGAGTACCGCCTCAACCTCTCCCCGGCCGAGGTGCGACGCCTCTTCCTGCACGTCTGGGAGCTACAGCAGAGCTACGCCGACTACTTCTTCTTCGACGAGAACTGCTCCTACAACCTCCTCTTCCTGCTGGAGGCGGCGCGACCGACGCGTTCGCTCACCGATCGGTTCGGCCTGTGGGTGATCCCCCTGGACACGGTGGAGGAGGTGATCGGCGCGAGGCTGGTGGATAGCGCCCACTACCGGCCGTCGCAGGCGACGCAGATCCGACACATCGCCGCCGGACTCGGCGATCGCGGCCGGGCGGTCGCCAAACGGCTGATCGATGGCAAGGAGGAGGTGGAGGCGGTGACCGAGAGCGATCTCTCCCCCACCACCCAGGCGAGGCTCCTCGATCTCGTGACCGAGTACACCCAGCTCCGCTACGCCGGAGGGAAGCTGGACAAGGAGGTGTACCAGCGCCGCCTCCTCCAGACCCTCCGGCCACGCAGCCGGCTGGCTGCCGAGGCGAAGGACGATCCACCTCCCCCGCCACCGCGCCCCGAGAGCGGTCACCCCTCCCAGCGGCTCACCTTCGCCGCCGGGATCGACCATGGCGACCACTTCATCGAGGCCACCTATCGCCCCGCCTACCACGACCTCCTCGATCCACCGGCGGGCTACGTGGCAGGGTCGATGATCGAGTTCTCGGCCCTCACCCTGCGCCACACCCCAACCCGCCAGCGGTCACTCCTGTACCGTTGGGACCTGATCCACATCGTCTCTCTCTCCCCGCGAGATACCTTCTTCCGGCCGGTCTCGTGGAAGATACGCACCGGCTTTGCCCGCCGCCCCTTTGCCGGCGACCGTGAGGGGCTCCTCTACCAGCTCAACCCCGGTGGCGGCTTCACCTGGCACACACCGGTCGGCCTCACCTACCTCCTGGGGGAGAGTGCGGCCCAGATCTCCCGGCGATTCGACGGTGGCTACACCCTCGGCGCCGGCCTCTCCGCGGGGCTCCTCGCCCAGCCCCACCGCCGATGGCGGGTGCAGCTCGAAGCGCGGGGCATCGTGTCCGTGGCAGGTGACGCGACCCGCGAAATCTCCGTGGCGCTACGCCAATCCATCCAGCTCTCCCGCCGCCGCGCCGTGCGCCTCGACCTCCAACGGACCGTCTGGGAGAGCACCGCCCACACCGAGGGAAAGCTCGCCTGGAGCTACTACTTCTAAGAGCCGGAGCCCCCCCTTCGCGGCAGCAGACCGTTCCCTACGGCGTGGTGCCGAGCGGCCGGGTGGGGCTTGGGGCGTGGGCGCGGTGGCGTTTCCAGCTCTCCATGCGATTCAGCGCGTTCACGTAGGCGTTGGCCGAGGCGATGATGATGTCGGTGTTGGCCCCCTGGCCGGAGATGACCCGCGCCGGCATCTGGTCCGGCGGGTGGGGCTCGGCGATCTTCACGGTCACCTCGCCCTGGGCGTCGGTGCCGCCGGTGATCGCCTTGACGACGTAGGCCTCGAGCACGGTGTCGGTCCCCACCGCCTCTTTGATGGCGCGAAGCGCCGCGTCTACCGGGCCGTCGCCCTCGGCGGTGGCCTCCCGCTCTTCGCCCTCCACCGCCACCCGGACGGTGGCGCGCGGGTGGAGCTCAGAGCCGGCGTGGGTCTCCACGAAGTGGAGCACGTAGTAGTCGGACGGCCGGTGGACGATCTCGTTGACCACCGCCTCCACGTCCTCGTCGAAGACGTACTTTTTCTTGTCGCACAGGGCGATGAAGCGGCTGCAGGCGTCCTCCAGGTGGGTCTCGTCGAGGTCGTGGCCGACCTTGGCGACCTTGTCGGCGAAGGCGTGGCGACCCGAGTGCTTGCCGAGAACGATGTCGCTCTTCGGCAGGCCGATGGATTCGGGGGTCATGATCTCGTAGGTGGCGGCGTGCTTGAGGATGCCGTCCTGGTGGATCCCCGCCTCGTGGGCGAAGGCGTTGGCGCCGACGATCGCCTTGTTCGCCTGGACCATCATCCCGGACATCTCCGCGACCAGCCGCGAGGTGCGGTAGATCTGTTCGGTGCGGATATCGGTGGTGAAGGGCAGGACGTCGTGGCGGGTGCGCAGGGCCATGACCACCTCCTCCAGGGAGGCGTTACCGGCCCGCTCGCCCAGGCCGTTGATGGTGCACTCGACCTGCCGCGCCCCGGCCCGGACCGCCGCCAGGGAGTTGGCCACCGCCAGGCCGAGGTCGTTGTGGCAGTGCACCGAGATCGTCGCATCCTCGATGTTGGGGACCCGCTCTTTGAGGGTGCGGATGAGCTTGTGGAACTCCTCGGGGGTGGTGTAGCCGACGGTGTCGGGGATGTTCACCACCCGGGCGCCGGCTTCGATCACCGCCTCGACTACCTCGCACAGGTAGTCCACGTTGCTGCGTGCCGCGTCCTCGGGGGAGAACTCGACGTTGTCGGTAAAGGAGGCGGCGAGGGCGACCATCTCCACGGCGCGGGCCAGGGCCTCGGCGCGGCTCATCTTCAGCTTGTGCTCCAGGTGGAGGTCGGAGGTGGCGAGGAAGGTGTGGATGCGCGGCCGGGCGCTCCCCCGCACCGCCTCCCAGGCACGCTCGATGTCCTGTGCGCGGGCGCGGGCGAGCCCGGCGATCTGCGGCCCGTCGACCTCGGCGGCGATGCGGGACACCGCCTCGAAGTCACCGGGGGAGGCGATCGGGAAGCCCGCTTCGATGATGTCCACCCCGAGGGTGGCGAGCTGGCGGGCGACACGGAGCTTCTGCTCGGTGTTCATGGAGGCCCCCGGCGACTGCTCACCGTCGCGCAGGGTGGTATCGAAGATGTCGACCTTCTCTGGTGTAGGCTCCATGGCCTTGGCCTCTGTTGCTGGGTGGGCAATACCCCAACAGTGTCCACGGCCGGGAGGATCCCGAGTCGAGGCCACCGCGGGAACACGCCCGGGCGCCTCGCCGTCGGCGAGGGCCCGGGCTAGGGAAGCTCTCGGTCCTCCACGTCGTCGATCTCCACCTCGCGCAGGGTCTTGCGCGAGCGCACCACCCCGACCAGCCCGGAGGCCGCGTAGCCCCAGGCGAGGGCGAAGAGGGTGATCTCGTGGGCGGCGACTATCACGATGGCTCCGAGGACCAGGGCGAGCAGGACCTTGAAGTGGTATCGGGAACGGAGGTCGATATCCTTGAAGGAGCGGTAGCGTATGTTACTCACCATCAAGAAGGCCACCCCGTAGGCGACGACCACGAACCAGACGGGACGTCCCACGATCTGCGGGTGGCCGAGGAGGAGCTGGACCTGGTGGTAGAAGAGGACGGTGGTGGCCAGCACCGCCGCCGCCGCCGGGCTGGGGAGGCCGCGGAAGTACCGTTTGTCCCCCTCGTCCACCTGGATGTTGAAGCGGGCCAGACGCAGGGCGGTGCACACCACGTAGAGGAAGGCGGCGAGCCAGCCGATGCGGTGGAACTGCGACAGCGCCCAGAGGTAGACCAGGAGCCCCGGGGCGAGGCCGAAGGAGGTGAGGTCGGAGAGGGAGTCGTACTGGACGCCGAAGGCGGACTGGGAGTGGGTGAGGCGGGCGATCTTGCCGTCGATGCCGTCGAAGACCCCGGCAAGCAGGATGGCGTTCGCCGCCGCCGTGAAGCGGCCGTCGATCGCCGCCACGATGGCGTAGAAGCCGCAGAACAGCGCCGCGGTAGTGGCGAGGTTGGGGAGGAGGTAGATCCCCCGGATAGAGTTATTGGAGCTCACTGCGCCGCTCCGGGACGAAGGCTTCGTTGCACACGACCTGCAACCGCCCAACGCAAAGGCGCAAGGGCGCGAAGGCGCGAAGGGGGAGAGGAAAAGGGCGGCACAGGCGTCACCGGCGGCACGAGGCGGCCACGGCGCGGCCTGGAAGGCGGACTCACCGCAGAGACGCAGAGGGCACAGAGAGCTGCATCGGGAAACCACACGACGGCGCGCGGGCCCCCTTTATGGTTGCGACCTGGCGATCCATCGTGGGGTCGAGCCTCTGACCAGCCATCTTGGCAAGAGTCCATCTCGATGGTGGACAGACAAGATCCATCCGGAGAATCGACGGAATCCCTTGGGACCGAAGGCACATGAACAAGCCACCCTTCCATTGCAGTTCTCTGTGCCCTCTGTGTCTCTGTGGTGAAACCCGGTTTCAGACCTGCCCCATCGCCCCAACCGACCACCGACGACACCCTACTGCCGACCCCGAGACCCCTTGCGTCTTGGCGTTGACGACCGGAACCGCGGGGACGCGGGCGCTCCCATCGCCAACCGACCCCTACGCCCGCTGCAAAGCGACGCTGCCGGTGCGCACGATCTCCTGGATGCCGATGGGGCGCAGGAGGTCGAGGATCGCCTCGACCTTCTCGGGGCTGCCGGTGACCTCGATGGAGTAGTGACGCGGCGAGGAGTCGATCACCTTGGCGCGGAAGATGTCGACGATCCGCAACGCCTCGGCGCGCAGCTCCTGGGGGGCGTGGATCTTGATCAGGGCCATCTCCCGGTCGACGAACTCCTTGTCGTTGAGGTCGACCACCCGGATGACGTCGATCTGCTTGTTGAGCTGCTTGGTGATCTGCTCGATGACCCCGTCCTCGCCGCGGGTGACGATGGTCATGTGCGAGACCCCCTTCTCCAGGGTCTCGGCGACATTGAGGCTCTCGATGTTATAGCCGCGACCGGAAAAGAGCCCCGCCACCCGCGACAGGACACCAAAGCGGTTCTCCACCAGGACAGAGATGGTGTGGCGCATGAGCAAGCTTTCAGCTATCGGCGATCAGCATTCAGCGGCGGCGGGCCGCCGGTGAGGTGGGTTCACGAAACGGTATGGGCGGGCGCGGAGTCTACACCCGTGGAATCACGAGCGCGCCACCGGCTGCGGCTCCGGCTGCGGGATCATGTCGACGTTGGCGGCACCCGCCGGGACCATCGGGTAGACGTCCTCATCGCGGTCGACCCGGAAGTCGATCAAACACGGCCGCCGCGCGGCGATCGCGTCCTCGATGGCGGGGCGCACCTCCTCGCGCTTGGTGACCCGCATCCCCACCCCGCCGTACGCCTCGGCCAGCTTTACGAAGTCGGGGGTGCCGGCCATCAGGTCGACCGAGGAGAGGTGGTTGTCGAAGAACATGGTCTGCCACTGGCGGACCATGCCGAGGTACTGGTTGTTGAGGATGCAGGTCACCACCGGCAGGCCGTACTCCACCATGGTGGCCATCTCCTGGATGTTCATCTGGATGGAGCCGTCGCCGGCGATGTCGATGACCACCTTGTCCGGGTGGGAGATCTGCGCCCCCATGGCAGCGGGGAAGCCGTACCCCATGGTCCCGAGGCCACCGGAGGTGCACCACTGGCGGGGGCGATCGAAGAGGTAGTACTGGGCCGCCCACATCTGGTGCTGGCCCACCTCGGTGGTGATGATCGCATCGCCCTGGGTGACCTCGTAGATCTGCTCGATCACGTACTGCGGCTTGAGCTTGCCGTCGTCGGCGTAGCGCAGGGGCTGCTCCTGCTTCCAGTCGCGGATCCGCTCCTGCCACGCCCGGTGCTTCTCGAGCCAGTCGACCTCGATCGCCTCCACCTGCATCCGGTAGAGCAGCTCACGCAGGACGTGGCGTACGTCGCCGACGATCGGGATGTCGACACGGACGTTCTTCTTGATCGAGGTGGGGTCGATGTCGATGTGGACGATCTTCGCGTCCGGCGCAAAGCTGTCGATGCGGCCGGTCACCCGGTCGTCGAAGCGGGCGCCCACGGCGATCAGCAGGTCGCAGTGGTGCACCGCCATGTTCGCGTACCAGGTGCCGTGCATCCCGAGCATACCGAGCGACAGGGCGTGGCTGCCGGGAAAGGCGCCGAGGGCCATGAGGGTGGGGGTGACCGGAATATTGGCGATCTCCGCCAGCTCGCGCACCTCCTCGGAGGCATTGGAGAGGATCACCCCGCCGCCGAGATAGAGCACCGGCCGCTTGGCCCGCTTCAGCGCGGTGATCGCCTTGCGGATCTGGGTGACGCTCCCCTTCAGGTTCGGGTGGTAGGAGCGGATCCGCACCTCTTCCGGGTAGTGGAAGTCGGCACGCTTCATCTCCCCAAGCAGCACGTCCTTCGGCAGGTCCACCACCACCGGGCCGGGGCGGCCGGTGCGGGCGATGTGGTACGCCTCCTTGATCGTCCGCCCCAGGTCGCGCACATCCTTCACCAGATACGAGTGCTTGGTGCACGGGCGGGTGATGCCGATCGAGTCCGCCTCCTGAAAGGCGTCGTTGCCGATCAACGCGGTGGGGACCTGGCCGGTGAAGACGACGATCGGGATCGAGTCCATGTAGGCGGTGGCGATGCCGGTCACCGCGTTCGTCGCCCCCGGCCCCGAGGTCACCAGGGCGGTCCCCACCTTGCCGGTGGAGCGGGCGTAACCGTCCGCCGCATGCACCGCCCCCTGCTCGTGCTTGGTCAGGATGTGGCGCAGGTTGCGCTCAAAGTAGAGCTCATCATAAATCTTCAGGATGACGCCACCCGGATAGCCAAAGACGGTATCGACCCCCTCGGCCTTCAGCGCCTGCAAAAAAATCTGTGCGCCGTTGATCTTCTCTTGCGACGAGCTCATCCGCTTCTCCTGCTCCAAAGGGCGCGGCGACAAGGGGTTACACCGCACCTGCCACCTGCACCGGGGAAGGGACGGATACTAGGAACGGCCCCATAACCAGTCAAGCGAGGCGTGGCCTGCGGCCACGCCTGAGGGCGCCCTGCGGGCGCCGTTTGACCGGCCACGCTCCCCTCCCCATAATTCCGCCCTTCGCGAATTGGCGACGGCCACGGCACGACCCTCCCGCCGCCCGACCCGCACTGGGCCCACAGCCTACGCGCACAACCTGTTAAGGAGTAATCGATGGCACGGATCGATTTTGGCGGCGTCACCGAGGATATTGTCACCCGTGACGAGTTTCCCCTGGAGAAGGCGCACGAGGTCCTCAAGGACGAGACCATCGCGGTGATCGGCTACGGGGTCCAAGGGCCGGCCCAGGCCCTGAACATGAAGGACAACGGCTTCAACGTGATCATCGGCCAGGCGAAGCGGTTTACCCACGACTGGGAGCGGGCCCTCGCCGACGGCTGGGTGGAGGGCGAGACCCTGTTTGAGATCGACGAGGCGGCGCGCCGCGGCACGGTCATCCAGATGCTCGTCTCGGACGCGGCCCAGCGGACCATCTGGCCGACCATCAAGGCGTGCCTCAACGAGGGCGACGCCCTCTACTTCTCCCACGGCTTCTCCATCACCTACAAGGAGCAGACCGGGGTGATCCCGCCGGACAACGTCGACGTGATCCTCGTCGCCCCCAAGGGGTCGGGGCTCAACGTGCGGCGCAACTTCCTCTCCGGGGCCGGGATCAACTCCAGCTTCGGGGTCGGCCAGGACTACACGGGGCGCGCCCGCGAGCGGGCGATCGCCCTGGGGATCGCCATCGGCAGCGGCTTCCTCTTCCCCACCACCTTCGAGATGGAGGTCTACAGCGACCTCACGGGCGAGCGGGGGATCCTCATGGGGGCCTTGGCCGGGGTGATGGAGGCCCAGTACGACGTCCTGCGCGCCAACGGCCACAGCCCGAGCGAGGCCTTCAACGAGACCGTGGAGGAGCTCACCCGCTCCTTGATCCGTCTGGTCGACGAGAACGGCATGGACTGGATGTACGCCAACTGCTCCGCCACCGCCCAGCGCGGTGCCCTGGACTGGAAGCCCCGTTTCAAGGAGGCGACCCTGCCGGTCTTCAAGGATCTCTACCAGCGGGTGAAGGACGGCAGGGAGACCAAGCGCGTCCTGGAAGCGTGCGGCGCCCCCGACTACCAGGCTCAGCTCGAGCAAGAGCTGGCGGAGATCCGCGACAGCGAGATGTGGCGTGCCGGCCGCGCCACCCGCGACCTGCGCCCCACCGAGCCGGCCCGCACGATCGACGCCAACACCAAGGGCGTGGGCGGCCGCGCCTCGAACTAGGCAGGCGTGGCCTGCGGCCGCGCCAGAAGGCGCCCTGCGGGCACCGAGCCGACGGCTACCCGGGTGCGCCGCACCCGCCACACCCTACAGCCCCGGTGCGCCGCGCTCCGCTTGGCGCACCCTACGGGCGAGTGACGTAGGCAGGAGGCGGTAGAGAGGGGCGAGGCGGGACCGGGGGAACCGTGTCGCCGGGGCAGGGCCGGGGCCGGGCGGCAGTGTTGAAGGCCGTTCAGACCACGAAGGCCATGGAAGGGGGGGCTCAACGCAAAGACGCCAGGGCGCGAAGGCGCAAGGGGGAGGCGCGGCGTCCAACGGGGCACGAGGGGGGGGGCGCGGGTGGGAGCTCAACCCAGAGTCGCAGAGGGGCGGGAGGCGCAGAGGGGAGGGGTTGGCGGGGGAGAGTGGGCCGGGATCTCGAACGAGCCTTGATGGGGCCACGGCGCTTCGGCCGTATGGGTCGTCCACGAAGAGACACGAAGGCCGGCCGCTGCGCGGGCCGCTCTTCTGGCAGGTCGCCTTGCGGATCGCGCCGCCGGAGCCTCGGCCTGCCTCCCCCTTCGTGTAGGCGCGCAGCGCCCTTGGTGTGCCTTCGTGGACAACCTCCCTGCCGGGTGGCGACCGGCTCCAAGAAGATCACCGGCGCCGCCCCGCTCAGGGCCACCCTGCACGCCCTGGCGTCTTTGCGTTGAAACCCCGCCTGCAAAGCGGCCGCCCAACCCCGGTCTCGCCGCCGGCGACACGGAGAGTGAATCGGTGCGCCGCGCTGCGCTTGGCGCACCCTACAACCATACCCGGCAAGCCCCGAAGGGTGCTGCCGGGCCGCGCAGCGGCCCGTTACTCGGTCGTGGCGTCGGCCGCGACCGAGGGCTCGACGAACTCGATGATCGCCATGGGGGCGGCGTCGCCGTGGCGGCGGCCGACCTTGAGGATGCGGGTGTAGCCTCCCTGGCGCTCCTGATAACCGGCAGCCATCTCGTCAAAGAGCTTGTAGACCGAGTCCTTGCGCATGATGTAGGCAAGCGCTCGCCGGCGGCTGGCGAGATCGCCCCGCTTGGCCAGGGTCATCATGCGATCGGCAATGCAGCGCAGCTCCTTGGCCCGAGCCACTGTGGTGGTAATCCGTCCGTGGTCGATCAGCGAGGTGACCATGTTGCGCAACATCGCCCGCCTCTGGGAGGAGTTACGGCTCAGCTTGCGATATCCCTTGTTGTGTCTCATCGTCGTCTACTCCTCGCCGTCGGGCTCCAGTCAACCACCGGCCGTTACGCCGGCTGCTCTTCCGCCGTGGTCAATGCCGACAGCTCGCTTACCAGCTCCGGATCGAGCTCCATGCCGAGGGAGAGCCCCATCGACTCCAGGAGCTCCTTGATCTCGTTCAGGGACCGGCGGCCGAAGTTCTTGGTCTTCAACATCTCCGACTCGCTCTTCTGGCAGAGGTCGAAGATGGTCTTGATCTCCGCCTTCTTCAGGCAATTGTAGGCGCGCACCGAGAGCTCCAGCTCCTCGCCCGAGCGGAGCAGCTTGCCGCGAATGCTCTCTTCTTCACCTTCGCCGGTTGTGCTTACCACCGCCTCTTCTTCACCGACGGTGGTGAAGACGGTCATGTGCTCACGCAGGATGTGGGCGGCGTAGATCATCGCGTCCTGCGGATTGACGCTGCCATCGGTGACCACCTCGAGGGTCAGCTTGTCGTAGTCGGTGTCTTGGCCGATGCGCGCGTTGTCCACCTCGGCATTGACCCGCAGGACCGGCGAAAAGCTGCAGTCGATCGGCACCATGTCGACGGGGTCGTCGGGGTCCTGATTCTCCGCCGCGGTGACGTAACCGCGCCCGAGGCTCACCTTCAGCTCCACGTCGAGGACCGCCCCCTTCTCCAGGGTGGCGATGTGGTGGTCAGGGTTGACGATCTCCAGACCGGTGCCGGAGACATCGAGGTTGGCGGCGGTGACCACGCCGGCCTTGGTCGCCTTCAGGTAGATGAGCCGCTCGTCGAAGCCGCTGGCGAAGCGGAAGCGAATCCCCTTGAAGTTGAGAATCAGCTCGGTGACATCCTCCAGGACGCCGGGCACGTAGGTGAACTCGTGGAGGACCCCTTCGATGCGTACCCCGGTGACCGCCGCGCCCGAGATGGAGCTCAGGAGGATACGGCGCAGGGAGTTCCCGATGGTCGTCCCGAAGCCACGCTCGAACGGCTGCGCGACAAAGACGCCGTGGGTATCGGTGACCTCGCCAACGGCCTCAAGCCGCCGCGGAATGTGAAAACCTCGCAATACGTGCTTCATGCTTCCCCCAGCCACCGCGGGCGAGATGCCGCCGCGGTGATTCAAAGGTGTGGCCTAACGGGAGTAGAGCTCGACGATGAGCTGCTCTTGGACATCAAGGGTCAGGTGCTCCCGCTGCGGCAGGGTGCGCACCGTCCCGGACATCTCCTTCTTGGCAAGCTCCAGCCATTCGGGAACACCGCGCCGGTCCGCCGCGGCAAAGTTGTCCACGACCCGCGGGTGCTTTTTGCTCTTCTCGCGCAGGGTAATCTCATCGCCCTGGGTCACCAGGAACGAGGGGATATTCACCTTGCGCCCGTTGACCCGCACGTGGCCGTGGCGCACGAGCTGGCGCGCCTCGGCACGGGAGCCGGCAAAGGAGAGACGAAAGACGATGTTGTCCAGCCGCCGCTCCAGGAGAGAGAGGAGGTTCTCACCGGTCACCCCGCGCATCCGCTCCGCGCGCCGGAAGTAGCCGCGGAACTGCTTCTCGAGGATGCCGTAGATACGACGCACCTTCTGCTTCTCGCGGAGCTGCAAGGAGTACTCACTCTGCTTCATCCGCCGACGCTGACCGTGTTGGCCGGGGGCATAGCCGCGCCGCTCAATGGCGCACTTGTCCTTGAAACAGCGCTCTCCCTTGAGGAAGAGTTTCTCCCCTTCACGCCGACAAAGTCTGCAAACGGAATCGGTATATCGAGCCAACGGTGCCTCCGGGTCGTGCGAATCGAATCGAGGGTTGTCCTGCTAGATGCGGCGCCGCTTCGAGGGGCGACAACCGTTATGCGGGATGGGGGTGACATCGCGGATCAGGGTAACCTTGAGGCCGGTGGCGCCGAGGGCGCGAATCGCCGCCTCCCGTCCGACACCCGGCCCCTTCACCAGGACCTCCACCGACTGCAGGCCGTGCTCACGCGCCTTGCGCACCGCCTCACGCGCCGCCACCTGGGCGGCATACGGGGTCGATTTGCGTGAGCCGCGGAATCCCTGGCCTCCGGAAGAGGCCCAGGCGATCACGTCGCCGGACAGATCGGTGATGGTGATGATTGTGTTGTTGAAGGTAGCCCGGACATGAACAACACCCATGGGGATGTTCTTCTTCTCTTTCTTCTTCCGGCCTTTGCTGGGTCCAGCCATGGTCTACTCTCCGTCTGCGCGATGGATGGCGCGATTACTTGACCTTGCGAACCGCACGGCGCGGCCCCTTGCGAGTGCGCGCGTTGGTTTTTGTCCGCTGGCCGTGGACCGGCAGGCTGCGCCGGTGGCGTAGACCACGGTAGTTGCCCAGGTCCATGAGCCGCTTGATGTCGAGTTGCACATTCTTCCGCAGCTCGCCCTCTACGGTGAGGTTGGTGTCGATGTGCTGGCGAATCTTCGCCAGATCTCCCTCCACCAGGTCCTTGACATGGATATCGGGATCGACCCCGGTCTCGGCGAGAATCCGCTTCGCGGTGGTCCGGCCGATTCCGAAAATATAGGTGAGCGCGATCTCCGTGCGCTTGTTGTCGGGCACCTCTACGCCTGCAATACGAGCCACGTTGTTCTCCCTAACCCTGACGCTGTTTGTGACGCGGGTTCTCGCAGATTACCCGCACCACGCCTTTGCGTTTGATCACTTTGCACTTTTCACAAATCGGTTTCACCGATGACCGAACTTTCATCTTCGCTCCTTCGCCCCTACCGGTAGCGGTAGGTAATCCGCCCACGGGTCAGATCATACGGGGAGAGCTCCACCCGCACCCGGTCACCGGGGAGAATCTTGATGTAGTGCATTCTCATCTTGCCCGAGATGTGGGCGAGGACCTTGTGGCCGTTCTCCAATTCCACCGCAAACATTGCGTTGGGCAGGGGCTCAATGACCTTCCCCTCGACCTGGATCGACTTCTCCTTGGCCATGGTTACGCAGCGAGGGCGGTGAGCACCATCGGGCCTTCGTCGGTGATCGCGATCGAGTGCTCGAAGTGCGCCGAGAGAGAGTCGTCACAGGTCACCGCGGTCCAGTTGTCGTCCAGGACCCGGACCTTCTCGGTGCCGGCGTTGATCATCGGCTCCACCGCCAGGACCATTCCCACCTTGAGGCGCGGACCACGATTCGGCTTACCCCAGTTGGGGACCTGCGGCTCTTCGTGGAGCTTGCGACCGATACCGTGGCCGACGAAGTCCTTCACCACCCCGTACCCCTGGGCCTCGGCGATCGTCTGCACGGTGTGGCCGATGTCCTGCAGCCGGTTCCCCACCCGCACCTGGTCAATCGCCTCATCGAGGCACCGCTCGGTGGTGGCAAGCAGGCTCTCCGCCGCCTCCGACAGTGTGCCGACACGCACGGTGATCGCCGCATCGGAGTAGAACCCGTCGACAATCGCGCCACAGTCGAGGGAGAGGAGGTCGCCCTCGGCCAGGGTGCGCTCCGACGGGAAACCGTGGACCACCTGCTCGTTGATGGAGATGCAGAGGGTAAAGGGAAATCCCATATACCCCTTGAAGGCAGGGATCGCACCGGCGGCACGGATCCGCTCTTCGGCCATACGGTCGAGCTCAATGGTCGGCAGACCGACCTCTACCTGATCTTTCAGGTAGGCGAGGGTCTCGGCGACGAGTTGGCCAGCGCGGTACATGATCTCGATCTCTGCCCGGGTCTTGAGGGTAATCACGGCACCTTCTCCTCCCCTGGGACAGACCCCAGCGGAGCGGCGCAGGATACGCCTCCCAGGGTACTTATGCCAGAGCCCCCTGGAGACGCTGATAGACCTCATCCACGGTGCCAACGCCTTCGATGGCGCGGAAGATCGGGCGGCTCTTGTAGTAGTCGAGGAGCGGCGAGGTCTGTTCATGGTAGGTGGCGAGACGATTCTTCGCGGTCGCCTCCGAGTCGTCGGCACGCTGCACCAGATCTCCGCCACACGAGTCGCACTTGCCCTCCACCTTGGGCGGGGCAAAGAGGACGTGACACCCCCACCCGCACGCCGGGCAGGTGCGCCGGCCGGTGAGACGGGCGATGAGATCGGAATCCGGAACCGCCAGGTCGATGACCCGGTCGAGGCCGCTGCCGAGCTCTTCCAGCAGGGCGTCGAGGGCCTCCGCCTGGGCGACGGTGCGCGGGAAGCCGTCGAGGAGGTAGCCACCCTGGGCGTCGGGCTCCTGGATGCGGTCGCGGATGATACCGATCACCACCGAGTCGGGCACCAGATCGCCGGCCTCCATGTACCGCTTCGCCTCCAACCCCATGGCGGTCTCGTTCTTCACCGCCGCACGCAGAATGTCACCGGTGGAGATCTGCGGAATCGACAGCTCTTCGCAGATGCGCCGTGCCTGGGTTCCCTTGCCGGCCCCGGGGGGGCCCATAAAGACCAATCTCATTTACGTTTCCTCCGAATCGCTCCCGTCTTCAGGAAGCCGTCGTAGTTATGCTGCAACATGTGGGATTCCACCTGCTGCACCGTGTCGAGTCCCACCCCCACGATGATCAGCAACGCCGTACCACCGAAGTAGAAGGGGACATTCAAGAAGTTGATCAGGATCGTCGGCAGGACACAGACCGCGGAGAGATAGAGCGCACCGGCGAAGGTGATCCGGGTGAGGACGAAGTCGACATACTCGGCGGTGCGCGCCCCGGGACGGATCCCCGGGACGAAGCCGCCGTACTTCTTCATGTTGTCCGCCAGATCGGCCGGGTTGAAGACCACCGCGGTGTAGAAGAAGGCGAAGAAGATGATCAACGCCACGTAGATGATGTCGTAGGCCATCCGTCCCGGCTGCATCGAATCAAGAAATGCCTGCATCCACGGGTAGTTCTCGGTCTTGACCCACTGCGCGATGGTGGTGGGGAAGAGGATGATGGAGCTGGCGAAGATCGGCGGGATCACCCCGGAGGTGTTGATCTTCAACGGGATGTGGGTCGACTGGCCGCCGTAGGTCCGCGGCCCGACGCTCCGCTTGGCGTACTGCACGGGGATCCGCCGGTAGGAGGTCTCCAGATAGATCACCAGACCCATCACCACCACCATCAAGACCCCGATCGCTACCGCCGTGAAGGGGGTCATCGAGCCCGACTGGAGGAGCCTGCCCATGTTCAGGGTGGCGGGGATCAGGCGGCAGACGATGCCCGCGAAGATGATCAGGGAGATGCCGTTGCCGACGCCGTGCTCGGTGATCTGCTCACCGAGCCACATGATGAACGAGGTGCCGGCCACCAGGGTGAGGCAGACGAGCAGCCGGAAGGGCCAACCCGGGTGGGGGACCACCAGGGCACCGGTGGGGCTGGTCATCGACTCGAGACCGAAGGCGATCCCCATCCCCTGGATAGTGGAGAGGAGGACCGTGCCGTAGCGGGTATACTGGGTGATCTTGTGCTGGCCCGCCGCCCCCTGCTTCTTCAACGCCTCGAGCTGCGGCACCACCGCCTGCATGAGCTGCAGGATGATGGAGGCGGAGATGTACGGCATGATCCCCAGGGCAAAGACGGTCATCCGCCGGAGCGCGCCGCCGGAGAACATGTCGAAGAAGCCGAGGATGGAGCCCTGCTGGGCTTCGAAGAAGCCGGCCAGGGCGTGGGCATCGATCCCCGGGGTGGGGACGTGGCCGCCGAGGCGGTAGACCGCCAGCATGAAGAGGGTGAAGAGGATCCGCTTCCGTAGCTCGGGAATGCGGAACAGGTTGGCGAGCTGCTCAAACACCTAGAGCACCTCTGCCTGGCCACCAGCGGCGCGGATCTTCTCCGCGGCGCGGCCGGAAAAGCCGTGCGCCCGCACGGTCACCGCGCGATCGATGTCGCCCTCGGCGAGGACCTTCACCCGCTGCTTGGTCCCCTTGATCAGGCGCAGCCGGGTCAGGGTCTCAGGGTCGAACTCGCTCACCTCGGGAAAGCGGGCGAGGTCGCGCAGGTTGACCACCTGGTATTCGACCCGGAACGGATTCTTGAAGCCACGCTTCGGCAGACGCCGGTAGAGGGGCATCTGACCGCCCTCGAAATGGCCCCCCTTGCCGCCGCCGGAGCGGGCCTTCTGCCCCTTGTGGCCCTTGCCGCTGGTCTTGCCTACCCCGGATGCCTCACCGCGCCCGAGCCGCTTGCGGCGGTGGCGCGCCCCTTCGGGGGCGCATACGTCATGCAATTTCATGGTCTGCTCCAATTCAACCAGACGGCGCGAGGCTACGCCTCTTCCACCTTCACCAGGTGGGAAATCTTACGGCACATGCCGCGGATCTCGGGGGTGTCGAGGCGCTCCACGGAGTGGCGGATACGACGCAGACCGAGCCCCCTCAGGGTCTGACGCTGCTTCGGCGGCCGGCCGATGGCGGAACGCATTTGGGTGATGATGAGTTTGGCCATCGTATTCTCCTACGCCTGTACGCCCTGGCCACGGACCTCTTCCACACTGCGGCCACGAAGCTCGGCGATGCGCTCGGCGGAGCGCAGCGACCGCAGCCCCTGAACGGTTGCCCGGGCGACATTGTACGGATTGTTGGAGCCGATCGACTTGGTGAGGACGTCGTGCACCCCGGCCGCCTCAAGGATGGCGCGCACCGGGCCGCCGGCGATCACCCCGGTACCGGGACCGGCGGGCCGCAGAAAGACGCGACCGGCGCCGTGGCGCCCGAGGATCGCGTGCGGCAGGGTGGTTGCCTCCATCGGGACGTTGAAGAGGTTGCGCTTCGCCTCCTCCATCGCCTTACGGATCGACTCGGGCACCTCCCGTGCCTTCCCCTTGCCGACACCGACCCGGCCGTGACCGTCGCCCACCACCACCAGGGCTGCAAAGCTGAACCGGCGGCCACCCTTCACCACCTTGGAGCAGCGGTTGATCGAAATCACTGTCTCGGTGAGGTCGCCCTCTTTTGTCTCATTTGTCGGTCTAGCCACCGTCACTCCTTGCGTTGCCGGAAGACCGGCTCAAGTAAATCGTCTCGTCGTCACTCAGAACTGCAGACCGGCCTCCCGTGCCCCCGCCGCCAGGGAGGCGACCCGACCCTGATACCGATAGCCGGCACGATCGAAGACCACCTGGGTGATCCCCTTGTCGAGGGCCCGGCGCGCCACCAACGCACCCACGGCGGAGGCCGCCTCCCGCTTGGAGGACGCCTCGCCGCTCCCCGCCTCGGCATCGAGGGTGGAGGCGGCAGCCATGGTCCGACCGGCGATGTCGTCGATCACCTGGGCGTAGATATGACGATTGCTGCGAAACACCGCCAACCGCGGCCGCTCGGCGGTACCGCTGACCTTCTTGCGTACGCGCACCGCGCGGCGCGCTCGTCCTGTTAACCGGCTCATGTCGTTTTCCTCGGTTACTTCTTGGCGCTCTTGCCGGCCTTACGCCGCACATGCTCGTCGGCGTAACGAACCCCCTTACCCTTGTAGGGCTCCGGAGGACGCAAGGCACGAATATCCGCGGCCACCTGGCCGAGGAGCTGCTTGTTGGTGCTGCTGAGGATGAGCTTCTGGTTACCCTCTACCTCCGCGTCCACCCCGTCGGGGAGCGGGAAGAGCACCGGATGGGAGAAGCCCAGGGCGAGGTCGACATTCCGCCCCTTGACCGCGGCACGGTAACCGACGCCGACGAGCTGAAGCTCCCGCCGGAAGCCCTCGTGAACCCCCTGGACCAGGTTCGCCACCAGCGACCGGCTCAGACCATGGACCGCACCGGCCTGCTTGCCGGTACTCGTGGGGCTGACCAAGAGGGTCTCCCCCTCCTGGGTAACCTCGACGCCGGCGGGCAAATCGAGTGATGCCTCGCCCTTGGGGCCTTTGGCCGCCACCGTCCCGGAAGAAATAGTGGCGGTCACCCCCGCGGGGAGCGTAACCGGTTGACGACCAATCCTCGACATCGATTCTCTACCTTCAATAAATGCGGTGGGTGCGTCCTACCAGACGCTACAAAGGACCTCACCACCCAGATGGGCGCGACGCGCCTGGTGGTCGGTCATCAGGCCCTTGGGGGTGGAGACGATCGCCACCCCCAGACCATTCAAGACGTTGGGTAAATCCGCGGCGCCGGCATAGACCCGACGACCGGGGCGACTGACCCGCTTGAGGCCGTGGATCACGCTCTCTCCACTCCCCTCCTCCGGCGGCTTGATCTGAACCTCGATCGTCTTCTTGATGCCCTCACCCCGTACCTCAAAGGAGGTCACGTATCCCTCCCTGGCGAGGATCGTGACGATCCCCTCCTTCAGGCGGGAGTACGGAATCCCCACAACGGGAAGCTGCGCATGCACCCCGTTACGGATGCGAGTCAGAAGATCGGCGATGGGATCGGTCATGGACATGGAATCAGTTACCTCAAAGGCGATGAGCGCCCTACCAACTCGACTTGGTGACGCCCTGAAGCTCACCGTTGAGAGCAAGATCGCGGAAGCAGATACGGCACAACCGGAAATAGCGTAGATAACCACGCGGCCGGCCACAACGGGGACACCGATTGTGCTCCCTTACCTTGTATTTCGCCGGCCGAGCCGCCCGGATTCGTAGTGCCTTACGTGCCACGTCGTGCTCCTTTTCCGTTAACGCTTCCGAAACGGCATACCCATGTGACGCAACAGCGCCCGCGCCTCCTCGTCGGTCTTGGCCGACGAGACGATGCAGATGTCCATGCCGTGGACATTTTTGACTTTGTCGTAATGGATTTCCGGAAACATGATCTGCTCCTTCAATCCGAGGGTATAGTTACCGCGGCCATCGAACGCCTTCGCCGACACCCCGCGGAAATCACGGATACGCGGCAAGGAGGCATTCACCAGGCGGTCGAAAAACTCGTACATACGCCGACCCCGGAGGGTCACGCTGCAGCCGATGGGCATACCGGCCCGAAGGTGAAAGTTGGCGATCGACTTGCGTGCCCGGGTCACGATCGGCTTTTGACCGGTAATCATCTCCAACTCGGCCACCGCCTCTTCGAGGAGCTCCGGCGTCTTCGACGCCTCCCCCATGCCGACGTTGACGACGATCTTCTCCAGCCGCGGAACCTGCATCGGGTTCGTATAGCTGAACTCCTCCCGCAGCAGCGGGGCGATCTCTTGGGCATACCGTTTTTGAAGACGCGCCATCGCCTTACACCTTATCCAGAGGTTCGCCGCACTTAAGGCAGAGACGAGCCCGCTTGTCCCCGATCACGCCGCGCCGGATGCGGCCCGCATGGCCACACTCGCTGCAGATGGGAACCACGTTCGAAAGATGGAGAGCGGCCTCACGCTCGATGATGCCGCCTTCCGGCCGATCCTGGCTCGGCCGCAGGTGGCGCTTCACCAGATTCACCCGCTCGACGATCACCCGGCCACGGGCCGGATCGACCCGCAAAACGCGGCCGTCGGCGCCCTTGTCCTTGCCGGCGATCACGCGAACCTGATCACCCTTCTTTACTCGTGCCAGCACAATTCTCTCCTGACCGCTTAGAGGACTTCGGGGGCCAGGGAGACAATGCGCATGAACCGCTTCCAGCGCAGCTCCCGGGCCACCGGCCCAAAGATACGAGTACCCAGGGGCTCTTTCTGCTTGTTAATCAGCACCGCGGCGTTGTCGTCGAAACGGATCACCGACCCATCGTCCCGCTGCACCGCATGCTTCGTGCGCACCACCACCGCGTCCACCACCGTCCCCTTCTTGGCATTGCCGCCGGGGGAGGCATTCTTGATCGCCACTTTGATGATGTCTCCGACGCCCGCATAGCGGCCGTTGGAGCCCTTGAGGACGCGAATACACATCACCCTCTTGGCGCCGGAGTTATCGGCGACGGTGAGCATGGTCTGTGGCTGAATCATCTGAAGGTTCCCTCTATCCTCTAGACCGCGCGATCAAGAACCTGCGCGACACGAAACTTCTTATCTTTGCTCAGCGGCCGACACTCAATGATCTTCACCCGGTCACCCACCCGACAATCGTTCCGCTCGTCATGAGCCTTGTACCGCTTGGAGAGGCGAATGGTCTTTCGATAGAGCGGGTGGACCGTGGAGCGCTGCACGCTGACCACGATGGTCTTGTCCATCTTGTCGCTCACCACCTGACCGATGAGCGTTCGCTTGTGAGCCTTGGTCCCCATGGAGCTACCCCTTCGCCGGGACCGAACCGCCCCGCATCTCGTTGAATACCGTCTTCATCCGCGCGACATCGCTGCGCAGATGGCGAATCGCCATGGGATTCCCCAGGCGCCCGCTGACGACCTGAAAGCGGAGGTCCAGAAGCTCGCGCTTGGCCTCCTCAATACGCTTCGCCAGATCCTCGATGGAGAGGCTACGCAATTCCGCGGCGGTCATGGCAGCACCTCCATCTCCTTGGCGATAAAGCGGGTCTTGATCGGCAGCTTGTGAGTGGCGAGACGGAACGCCTCGCGGGCGGTCGCCTCGTCGATCCCCTGGAGCTCATACAGCACCCGCCCAGGGTGGACCACCGCCACCCAGTACTCCGGCGACCCCTTGCCCTTGCCCATGCGCGTCTCCGCGGGCTTCTGGGTGATCGGTTTGTCCGGAAAGATCCGAATCCACATCTTGCCGCCGCGCTTGATGTGGCGGGTGATGGCAATACGGGCGGCCTCGATCTGGCGGGAGGTGATCCAGCCGTTCTCCATCGCCTGGAGACCGTAGCTCCCGAAGCTCACTTCACCACCCGACTGGGTGCAGCTTCGCAGATTGACCCGCTTCTGCACCTTACGGTGTTGAACTTTTTTCGGTGACAGCATGATTAATCCTCGGGGTTACGCCCGCGCCGGCGTCTCCGCCTCCTCAGTGGTGAGAACCTCGCCCTTGAAGAGCCATACCTTGACGCCGATCACGCCGTACGTCGTGTTCGCCCGAGCATAGCCATAGTCGATATCCGCACGAATCGTCTGCAACGGCACCCTGCCCTCGCGGTACCACTCGCGACGCCCCATCTCCGAGCCGCCGAGGCGACCGGCGATGTTGATCTTCACCCCCTTGGCGCCGAACCGCATGGTGTTACTCACCGTCTTCTTCAGCGCCCGACGGAAGGCGACCCGCCGTTCGAGCTGCTGTGCGACGTTCTCGGCGACAAGCTGCGCGTCGAGCTCGGGCCGCTTGATCTCACGGATGTTGATGTAGATCTCCTTGCCGGTGAGCTTCGCCAGCTCCCTCTTCAGCGCCTCGATGTCGGCACCCTTCTTGCCGATGATGATCCCCGGCCGTGAGGTGTAGACGTGTACCCGGATGCGCTTGGCGGCGCGCTCGATCTCCACCCGGGAAATCCCCGTGTGATAGAACTTCTCCTTGATATGTTTCCGGATCTTGAGGTCTTCGTGGAGCAGGTTGGCGTACTCCGCCTTCGGGGCGTACCAGCGAGACTGCCAGTCCCGAATGACCTTCAAGCGAAAACCGACTGGATGGATCTTCTGTCCCACTGAGCTCTCCTTGGCGCGCGGTGTCGCGGTGCGACGGCTGCCTTCTTCTATCGATCGAGGACCACGGTGAGGTGTGCCGTCGGCTTGCGAATCATCCCCGCGCGCCCCATGGCTCGCGGCTGCATGCGGCGAAGAACCGGCCCACCGTCGACGTAGATGGTGGCAACCTTCAGCCGATCCACATCGTCCAGCTCGCGATCCTCGGCATTGGCCACCGCCGAGCGGATCGATGTCTCGA
>JAJRSX010000169.1 GCA_024278555.1 bacterium
CCCCATCCCCCATTCCCCATTCCGCGAGCGTAGCGAGCCCACCCCTAACCAAGGAGTCCCCCATGTCCATCCTCTCCTCCCTCTTCTCCGGCATCAGCGGCCTGAACACCAACGGCAACGCCATGTCGGTGATCGGCGACAACATCGCCAACGTCAACACCATCGGCTTCAAGTCCACCTCGGTCACCTTCGAGGACCTGCTGGGCGCCAGCGTCGGCCAGGGCAACGCGATCGGCGCCGGCACCACCCTCTCCAGCCTCAACTTCGACTTCAACCAGGGCGCCTTCGAGACCACCGGCGTGGCCACCGACCTGGCGATCGACGGCAAGGGATTCTTCATCGTCAACAAGGACGGCTCCAACTACTTCGCCCGCGCCGGCCGCTTCCACTTCGACAAGAACGGCGTGCTGATCAACAACGCCGGCTACCACGTCCAGGGGTTCCAGGCGGACGAGAACGGCAACGTCACCAGCCAGGTGGGCGACCTGAGCGTCGAGCACAACGCCCCGCCCCAGGCGACCACCGAGGTCAACGTGGCCGCCAACCTCGACTCGCGGGTCGACACTCCCCCCGCCTTCGACATCAACGATACCGCCACCACCGCAAACTTCTCCACCACCCTGTCGATCTACGACTCCCTCGGTAACGCCCACTTCCTCAACTTCTTCTTCCGCAAGGCCAGCCCCCTGAGCTGGGAGTGGCACGCGGCGGTGCCGAAGGACGACGTCACCAACCCCCTGGCCACCGACACCTCTCTCACCGAGGTTGGTGACGGGCTGCTCACCTTCAGCACCGGCGGCGCCCTCTTCGACGAGACGACCAACACCCCGCTCACCATCAAGTGGAAGAGCGGCGCCGCCGACTCCTCCATCGCCGCCGACTTCGGGACCAATATCAACACCGAAGGGTCGACCACTGGGCTGGACGGCACCACCGACTTCGGCAATGAGTCGTCGGTGGTCACCCAGACTCAGAACGGCTTTGGCGCCGGCTCCCTGATCAACATGGCGGTCAACCCGAACGGCGACATCGAGGGGGTCTTCTCCAACGGCGGCTCGCGGGTCCTCGGCCGGATAGCGCTGGCCTCCTTCGCCAACCAGGGCGGCCTGCGGCGCCTGGGCGGCGGCATCTTCGTGGAGACCACCGACTCCGGTCAGGCCCTGGTGGGCGGTCCCGACACCGGCAGCCGCGGGGTGATCACCTCCGCCGCCCTGGAGAAATCGAACGTCGACCTCGCCACCCAGTTCGTCAACATGATCCAGATCCAGCGCGGCTATCAGGCCAACACCCGCACCATCCGCACCACCGACCAGATGCTCGTGGACCTCATCGGCCTGATCCAGTAGCCATTTTTCGCTACGCGAAAAATGATCGCCCTTCGCGACGCGAAGGGCGGGGTTGATTGGAGTTACACTCCGCGCCCATGGGCGCGGAGTGTAACCATCCACCGGCGATCATCCTGGTCGGCTGCCAGATCCCCGGGAACCTCGGGGCGGTGGCGCGGGCCATGGGCAACTTCGGCGCCCACGACCTGCGCCTGGTCGGCGGCTGCGCCGCGGACAAGCACGAGGCGGTCACTCGCGCCCGGGAGATGGTCCCGATCCTGGAGGCGGCGCGCCCCTTCGCCACCCTCAAGGAGGCCCTCACCGGCATCCACCACGCCTTCGCCGCCACCCACCGGCGCGGCAAGGGGCGCGCCGCCCCGATGTTGCCCGGCGCGGCGATGGAGCTCGCCGGCGCCCTCCCCGCCGGCGAAGGGTGGGCGCTCGTCTTCGGCAACGAGACCTCCGGTCTGTCCAACGACGAGGTCCTCCACTGCGACCACCTGGTCGCCATCCCCACCCAGACGGACCACCCCTCCCTCAACCTCTCGCACGCGGTGACCATCCTCCTCTACGCCTGGACGATCTCCGACCACACCCCCTCGCCACCGGCAGCCACCCCGGTGGCCTCCGCCGAAGAACGGCGAGGCCTCTACGAGCACATGTCCGAAACCATGCTGCGCACCGGCTACCTCGACCCCCTCAACCCGGACCGCACCCTCCGCCACCTCGCCCGCATCCTCTACCGGGCGCGCCCCACCTCCTTCGAGGTCACCCTCATGCGCGGCTTCTTCCGCAAGCTCGGCCACCTCGCCGACCGCGCCGGCCGCCCCTCCGCCGAAGAGCTCACCCGCACCTACAAAGAAGAGGCCGCCACCCACCGGCCGCCCCCGCCCTCCAAGAAGTAGCCCGCGTCAACGCGATGCCCGGCGGGCTGGGTGCCGAGTGGGGTCTTAACGCAGAGACGCAGAGAGGCGAGAGACGCGGAGGGGGCGTTCAACCGCGACGGGTGCGGGCGACGCCGACGATCACAAATCTCCGACCAGAGTTTGAATTTTTGCCAACACCTCCTCAATAACTTCAGTCGGCACCGTGCCCATGTGTTTCGCCTGCCGGGCGCGCCAGTCGAGGCTCTTGATTTGATCGCGAGGATGGCGCCGGAGGCACGTAGCCCCGGTGGGAGCACGACCTCGAATGGGTACCGCTTGACGTGCGATGTAACCGGGCAAAACAACGCGAGACCCACTTTCGCGTTGTAGGCTTTCGGGGACACCACGAGGGCTTATCGATGACCTGCTTGCTCATGCCCTGCCTGCGGATTGAATTGCAGCCGGACAACATCGCCGCGGTCGGGAACATACCGGCAAGGCACTACCAACTCTCCCGCCCTTGAGGTGCACCTACGTCAACCTCGCCATGGAGGTTCTCCCTGGTTACCTCCGACAGAAGATCTTGAAGCTGGAACGTCCGTGCGCGGACCGGCTTCACAATGATCTTCCCGTCACCAACGGAGATATCGACGGTGCAGCCTTCTTCTACGGCCGCCTCCGCCGCAAATGCCTTCGGGATACGGAGGCTCAGGCTGTTGCCCCACTTCTGGACCTTTGCAAGCATGACGACGCTCCTCACATATGTATCTACAATGCCTCTACGCACAGACAACCTTCCGGTCAAGGACCGATCTCGACGCTTAACGACGAAAGCTCACATGAAGGGCATGAAGGACACGAAGGGGGAACGGCTCAACGCAAAGACGCCAGGACGCAAAGGCGCAAGGGGTAGTGGGCCGAGAGGTCGTGCCGAGTGGGCTCTCTAACGCAGAGACGCAAAGAGGGGGAGGTGCAGAGGACGCGGAGAACCACATCGGCAGGGCCTACCGACCCACCAAGGGGCCTTCCTCCCCGCCCCACCCATTCTGTCAGCCCTGTTCACTGTCTGTGCGCTCCACGTCGGCGGGCGAGTAACCGTGGAGTATAAGGTAAAGAACTGACCCCACGGCTTCACGGCTTTAAGGTAAAGAACTGACCCCACGGCTTCTAAAGTATAAGGTAAAGAACTGACCCCACGGCTTCGGCTTCAACTTCGGCTTCTACTGACCCCACGGCTTCCTTCCCGCCACCCAAAAGGCGGACCCCGACGCGCGTCTCCTCCTCACCGCCGTGTGGCGGTGTACCGACGTCGGGGCCCGCCCATGGGACGAGCAGTTGCCTATCGCGGCTGCGCTAGAAGTTGCTCTTCACCCACGGCTTCACCTTTGCCTGGGGGACGTGGCACTGGGTGCAGAGGTAGCGAGCGCCGAGGATACCGTGGGCGTCGGGGAGCTTCGCCTGGCGGTAGGTCTGGATGCCGTTGCGGGCGTCGCGGTTGTAGGCGGTGCGGTAGTCGTCGACGAAATGGCTGGTGGGGACGCGCGGTGCCTCGCCCGCCTCGACCTTGCCGGCGGCCTCGGTGGAGTGGCAGGTGAGGCAGCTATTCTCCTCGGCGCTGACGGCCATGTCAGTGGTGTCGTGGGGAATCTGCGGTGGCGCCCCTGGGTAGGCCCGCGGCAGGGGCTTGGCCTCGCCCGGGTCGGGGGCGGCGAAGCTCACCGCCGGGGGCGGGATCTGCGGCTTGCCGGTCTCCTGCGCCCACTTCGGGGTGGGGCCGTTGTCCGCCGCCACATTGGCGGCTGGCGAGGTGTGGCCGGCACAACCGGCGATCATGAGGGCGGCGGTGGCGATGGCGGTGAGGATCGTGGTTTTCATGGTGCTCCTCCTTAGGTGGGGGTTACGGCGTTAGGGCGTGGAATGGGGCGGCCCGCCCCGCTCGTGCGGAAGGCGAGCTTCATGGTCAAGGCACCTGTGGGGCAGTCGTCGATACAGGCGCCGCACAGGGTGCAGTCGCCGGAGATGACGGCGGTGGTCTCGCGATCGATGGGCGGATCGAGGATGCGCGGGGTGATGCAGTAGCGGGCACAGACCTTGCACTCGTCGCAGACGGCGTGGTCGATCTCCACTCGCACCGGGCTCACCTTGCCGATGAGGCCGTAGAGGGCGCCCACGGGGCAGAGGGACTCGCACCAGCCACGGCGCGACACGAGGAGCTCGAAGGCGACCACCAGGGCGACGACGAAAAGCCCTGAGGTGACCCCGAAGGCGACGGCGCGGGAGACGGCGAAGATCGGCGAGATGAGCTCGAAACAGGTGAGGCCGGTGGCGGCGGAGACCACCAGAGAGAGGAGCAGGAGGCGGTACTTGAGGCTCGGGTCGAGCTCGCGGGTGCGAAGATTGAAACGCTTGCGGATCCGCCGGTTCACCGGCTCGGCCACGTCAAGCACCGTGCCCAGGGGGCAGACCCAGCCGCAGAAGGCGCGGCCGCCGAGGAGCCAGTAGAAGGCGGCGACGATCAGGGCGGCGACCAGGAGCTTCACGGTCACCTGGTGGGAGGCGGCGAAGACCTCGAGGACCGCCATGGGGTCGGCGAGGTTGAGGCTCAACGGCCCGAGGTGAAACCCGGAGGCGGCGAAGTGGCCCTGGATGAGCCGCTCGCGCACGGGGTTGTCGGCGCCGCGGCTGTGCGCGGTCCAGGCGTGGGTCGCCGGGTAGACGGCGAAGAGCGCCAGACAGGCAAGCTGCACCAGCCGCCGCACCTTGGTCCAGGTGTGCGGCAGGGTGTCGCGGTTGCGATGCGGGACGTTGGGGACGGCCATCAATCCAACTCAGTGTTTTTCAACGCAAGGACGCAGAGGCGCGAAGACGCAAAGAAAAGCCAATATTTTTCCCTTGCGTCTTTGCGTCTTTGCGTTGAGTAGTACGTGTTCACTGCTTATCCCTCTTCCTCCTCTTTCCACCCGAGGCGGTAGTGGTGGCCGAGCTTGCCCTTGGCGGTATCGAGGGCGAGGACCTTGATGGAGGCGATGTCGGTGGGGCACGCCTCCTCGCAGCGGCCGCAGCCGACGCAGCCGTCCGAGTGGACCACCGGCTCGAAGATGGAGTGGCGGCCGGTACGCTCGTTGAAGCGCGGCTCCAGGGTGATCGCCTTGTCGATGAGGGGACAGACGCGGTAGCAGATCTCGCACCGCAGGCCGTTGAGCGCCAGGCAGGACTCGCGGTCGACGAGGACCGCGAGCCCCATCTCCACATCTTTGACGTCGGTGATGTGGGGGTCCAGGGCGCCGGTGGGGCACGCCTTGATACACGGCAGGGTCGGGCAGAGCTTGCAGGCGCCGGTACGGGCGGTGATCTCCGGCGTCCCCATGGCGACTCCCGCGGCAAGTGGCGCCATGTGGATGACGTCGTAGGGACAGTTCTGGGCACACAGGCCGCAGCGGATGCAGCGGGCGAGGAAGCCCGCCTCGTGGCCCGCCCCCGGCGGCCGAAGGCGCCACCGCTCGTCGCGCAGCGCCACGACGCCGCACGCCAGGGCGCCGCCGGCAAGGAGGGTGCGGCCGGTGGAGGCAAAGAGCTGGCGGCGGGTCATGCCGGCTGGTCGCGACGCACGGTCTGCGTCGGGCGGCTCGCTGCCGGGACACACCTCGGTCGTCTTGGGAGGCTCGTGGGCCATGGAACTGGAAAGAGAGGGATTGGAGGGACGGCACGGAGATGCCCGTGGCGGGGGGCGGGGCCGGCTCGTCACTGGACCCGCCCCCCGCGTCCGGAGGACGGAGTTAGACCTTCTCCACCTTCACCGCGCACTTCTTGTAGTCGGTCTCGCGGCTCATGGGGCAGAAGGCGTCGAGGGTGACGGAGTTGATCATCACGTCCTCGTCGAACCACGGGACGAAGACGAGCCCCGCCGGCGGCTGGGCGCGGCCGCCGATGTCGGCACGGGCGATCACCTCGCCGCGCCGGGAGCGGACCCGCACCTTGTCACCGCGCCGGATGCCGAGCCCCTTGGCGTCCTTCTCGTTCATCGCCACGGTGGCGTGGGGGTAGGCGCGGTGCAGCTCCGGCACCCGGTTGGTCATCGTCCCCGAGTGCCAGTGCTCCAGGACCCGGCCGGTGCACAGCCACAGGGGGTAGTCGTGGTCGGGCTCTTCCGCCGCCGGCTCGTAGGCGCGGATCCAGATGTTCGCCCGGCCGCCGTTCTTCTTGGCGTTGCCGTAGAAGTAGACCCCCTTGCCCGGTGGCACGAAGGGGTCGTACCCCTCGCGGAAGCGCCACTGGGTCTCCTTGCCGTTGACCACCGGCCAGCGCAAACCGCGCACCTCGTGGTAGGTGTCGTAGGGGGCGAGGTCGTGGCCGTGGCCGGCGCCAAACAGCCGGTACTCCTCCCAGATCGCCTGGTGGAGGTTGAAGCCCGCCTCGCGGTCGGCGTCGTCGTGGGGCCAGTTGGCGCGCAGGGGATACTTCTTGCGGGGGTCGTCGACGCCGTAGAAGTGCTCGAAGAGGTTGCCCATGCCGAGGCGCTTGGCCACCTCGACGATCTGCCACAGGTCCGACTTCGCCTCACCCGGCGCGTCCACCTGCTTGCGCCAGAACTGGGTGCGCCGCTCGGCGTTGCCGAAGGCGCCCTCCTTCTCCGCCCACATGGCGGTGGGCAGGACGATGTCGGCAAGCTCGGTGGAGCGGGTGGGGTAGGCGTCGGAGGCGATATAGAGCACGTGCGGCTTGCGCACCCCCTTGCGGTAACGGTCGACGTTGGCGAAGTCCTGGAGCGGGTTGGAGCACTGGGACCAGAAGACGTTGAGCTTCCCGAGGTCGACGAAGCGCAGCATCTTCACTGCGTGGGTGCCGGGCTTGCCGGGGATGGTGCCCTCGGGGACCTGCCAGATGCGCTCGGCGATGTCGCGGTGCGCCTTCTTCATCACCACCAGGTCCGCCGGCAGGCGGTGGGCAAAGGTCCCCACCTCGCGCGCGGTGCCGCACGCCGAGGGCTGGCCGGTGAGGGAGTAGGGGGAGTTGCCCGGCTCGCTGATCTTCCCCACCAGGAGGTGGAGGTTGTAGATCAGGTTGTTCACCCACGAGCCGCGGGTGTGCTGGTTGAAGCCCATGGTCCAGAAGCTGGTGACCTTGCGCGCAGGATCCCCGTACTCGCGCGCCAGCTCGTAGATCGTCTCCACCGGCACGCCGGTGAGCTTGGAGACGTTCTCCGGTGAGTAGTCGTCGATGTAGTAACGAAACTTGGTGTAGTCGACCCCCGCCTCCGGCTTGTTGAACCGCGCCAGGGCCTTGTAGTCGCCGCTCAGGAAGGCCTTGAAGGCGTCGTAGTCCGCCTTCTGGTTGTGCGGCTTGTACTCCTTGAGGTCGTCGAGGCCGTAACCGATGTTGAAGTCGGAGATCATGAAGTTGCAGTGATCCCGCACGAAGGCCTCATTCACCCACCCCTTGTCGATGATGATCTTGCAGATGCAGTTGATCAGGGCGAGATCGGTCTGCGGGTGGAAGATGACCTCCTTGTCCGCCACCTCGGTGGAGCGGTTGGAGAAGGTGGTGAGGTTGTAGAGCTTGGCCCCCGGGTGGGAGAGCTTGCGGGCGGCGACCCGGGAGTAGAGGACCGGGTGCATCTCCGCCATGTTCGACCCCCAGAGGACGAAGGTGTCCGCCGCCTCGATGTCGTCGTAGCACCCCATGGGCTCGTCGATGCCGAAGCTGGTGATGAAGCCGACCACCGCCGAGGCCATGCAGTGGCGCGCGTTCGGGTCGATGTTGTTGGAGCGCAGCCCCGCCTTGAAGAACTTGGCGGCGGCATACCCCTCGGGGATGGTCCACTGGCCGGAGCCGAACATGGCGATCGTCTTGCCCTTGCCACCGTGGGCGTCGAGCTCCTTGCGCATGGCCGCGGCGATGGTATCCAGGGCCTCATCCCAGGAGACCCGGGTGAGCTCGCCGTTCTTGTCAAAGCGGCCGTTCTTCTTGCGCATCAACGGGTGGGTGAGGCGGTCGGCGCCGTACTGGATCTTCGGCAGGAAGTACCCCTTGATGCAGTTGAGGCCACGGTTCACCGGCGCCTCCGGGTCGCCCTTGGAGGCGACGATCTTGCCGTCCTTCACCCCCACCATGACGCCGCAGCCGGTGCCGCAGAAGCGACAGGGGATCTTGTCCCACTTGATATCCGAAACCCGCGCCTCGGCCTCCTGGACACCGATCTCCGGGGTGATCCCGGCGGCGGCGAGGGTGGCGGCCGCGGCCGCCGACTTCACGAACTGCCTGCGAGTGAGCTCCATGGTTTCCTCCTGGGTAGGGGTGGGTGGGACGCTTATGGGAGTGCTATGGATGTGAGAGGTGAAGAGGGGGGTAGTGCGTGCTAGAGGTCGGGAGTGAGGATTGGGGGGTGAGGGATGAGGGATGGGGGGGGCGGTTGGCCGCTCCGCGACCAGCAATATCTCCTGAGAAGACGTCCATCGTCACCTCTATCCGGCCCGCAGGGCCGACCGTCCCCCACCCCTCATCCCCCACTCCCCAATCCTCGTTTCCGGTGGGCACGGGGCGTCTTGCAAGACACGCGGCCCTCACGGCGCCACCTCCTGCGCCTCCACATCGTGGTAGTGGCAGGCGAGGTTGATGGCGACCACACCGGGAATCTCCCAGATGCGGCTGGAGAGGTCCATGGAGGGGTCGATCCCCTCCGCCTCGACCAGCACGACGACGCGCGACGGCGGCACGAGGTGGAGGAGCTCCACCCCGTCGAGGGCGGTGACCGCGGCGGCGACGCGCTCGGCGTCGCCCTCCTGGGTGTCGATGATCAGGCCGGAGATGTCCATGGGGGCTCCTCAGGGGGTTGGGGGTGCCATAGGGATGCGAGGCGGAGAGGGGGGCCGTGCTGAGGGGATAGGAATTAGGGGATGAGGATTAGGGGCTAGGAGTCTGTCGGACTTATGCGATCGTTGCGAGGGAAAGCGGGCTCGAGTCCGGATTGCGACCCGTTCGAGCGCTACGCGGGCCTATGTAACGAAGAACGGGGCGCGATCCGGGCCGAGATCCGCGAATCAAGCAGTA
>JAJRSX010000170.1 GCA_024278555.1 bacterium
AAAAAACCGCCAGCCGCGAATGGGCGCGAATGCGGAGAACGGGGGATACGAGCGGGATCTCTACGCGACGGCAAAAACTGACAATTCAAGACTTGACCCCGGAGTTTGCGGACAGGTAGAGGACATCGGCCTCTTCATCGTACTCCCAGGTAATCTCGCCCGGCTTATCCAGAATCTTCAACGTTTCCATACCGTTTCCCTTCTGACCGACGGCCGGCGCGTGATGTGCAGCCAGCGCTCTTCGGTCAGACGAACAGGTACCCCGTTAATGGACCGGACAATGAGCATCCGTCACTCCCCATCTTTTTTCGCGCAGCGAAAAAAGTTAGAACGCCGCGGCCGAGGCGCGGGCCAGGGCCAGGACGGCGTCCGGGAAGAGCCCCAGGCCGAAGATGCCGATGATCGACGCCGCCAGGGACCAGCGCATGGATACGGGGACCATGACCTGCGGCTCGCCCTCCGGCTCGCGCATGTACATGTAGACCGCCACCCGCAGGTAGTAGTAGGCGGAGACGGCGGAGTTGAGCATGCCGATGATCGCCAGCCAGATGAGGTTCGCCTTTACCGCCCCCATGAAGATGTAGAACTTGCCGAAAAAGCCGGCGGTGGGGGGGATGCCGGCGAGCGACAGCATGAGCATCAGCATTACCGCCGCCAGCGCCGGGTGGAGCTTCGCCAGCCCGGCGAAGTGGTCGAGGTTGGAGCCCTCACGACCGTCGGTCCGGTTGAGCGCCGCCACCACGCCGAAGGCGCCGACGTTCATGAAGGCGTAGGAGAGCATATAGAACATCACCGTGGCCGAACCGACCGAGCCGCCCACCACCACCCCGACGAGGATGTAGCCGGCGTGGGTGACCGAGGAGTAGGCGAGCATCCGCTTCACGTCGCGCTGCTGGATCGCCATGAGGTTGCCCACCGTCATGGTGATCACCGCAAGGGCCGTCACCAGGCCGGTCCACAGCTCGCTCTGGCCGCTGAGGCCGGAGACGAAGATGCGGAGGATGGCGGCGAAGGCGGCCGCCTCGGAGCCCACCGAGAGGAAGGCGGTGACCGGGGTGGGGGCGCCGGTGTAGACGTCCGGGCTCCAGAAGTGGAAGGGCACCATGGAGACCTTGAACCCGAGGCCGACGATCACCATGACGATCGCCAGGGCGAGGGGGGCGGCCATCGCCTCCGGGTGGGCGGCGAGGAAGGTGTGGATCCCGGCGATCGAGGTGGTGCCGGTGATCCCGTAGATCAGGGAGAAGCCGTAGAGGAGGAAGGCGGAGGAGAAGGCGCCGAGGATGAAGTACTTGAGGGCCGCCTCGTTCGAGCCGAGCCGCCCGCGCAGGTAGCCGACCAGGCAGTAGAAGGTGATCGACATGAGCTCCAGCCCCACGTAGACCACCATGAGGTCGCGCGCCGAGGCCATCACCATCATCCCGAGGACCGCGAAGAGGAGCAGGGTGTAGTACTCGCCGTGCTCCATCCCCTCCTGGCGCAGGTAGCTCCCGGAGTGGAGGATCGCCAGCACCGCGGCGAGGAGGAAGACCCACTTGAAGAAGAGGGCGAAGTTGTCCACCGCGTAGCTGCCGGCGAAGGTGACCACCGGGTGGTTCCACAGGGGGATCATGGTGGCGCCGGCCACCGCCAGGATGAGGATCGCCATGGCCGCGAGCGACCCCTTGTTCTCCTCCCTCACGGTGAAGGAGAGCATCAGGTGGCCGAGGCCGAAGACGACCAGGCAGAGCTCGGGGAGGATCGCGGCGTAGTGGATGTCGGGCATCATGGGAGGGGGCCGAGGGAGGCGACGCTCACCGGCGCCTGGGCGAGGAGGTGGTTCACCGTCGGGTGGAGGATGGCGAGGAAGGGGTCCGGATAGAGACCGATCCACACCGCCAGGACCACCAGGGGGGCGAGGACGACGAACTCGCGGACGTTCATGTCCTTCAGCTCAAAGTTCTTCGGGTTGTCGAGCCTGTTGAACATCACCCGCTGGAACATCCACAGCATGTAGCCGGCGCCGAGGATGATGCCGAAGGCGCCGACCACCGCGAAGATGCGGAACTGGGAGTGGAAGACCCCCACCAGGGTGAGGAACTCGCCGACGAAGCCGTTGAGCCCGGGCAGGCCAATGGAGGACATGGTGAAGATGGAGAAGAAGACCGCGTAGATCGGCATGACCTTCGTCAGCCCCCCGAACTCGGAGATCAGCCGGGTGTGGCGCCGCTCGTAGATCACCCCGACGAGGAGGAAGAGGGCGCCGGTGGAGATCCCGTGGTTGATCATCTGCAGGATCCCCCCCTCCATCGCCTGCTGGTTGAGGGCAAAGAGCCCGAGGGTGATGTACCCCATGTGGGAGACGGAGGAGTAGGCGACCAGCTTCTTCAGGTCCTTCTGCGCCAGGGCCATGAGCGCCCCGTAGATGATCGCGACGCCGGAGAGCAGCATGATCGCCGGCAGGAAGCGCGGCAGGGCATCCGGGCACATGGGGATGGCGAAGCGGAGAAAGCCGTAGGTCCCCATCTTCAGGAGGACGCCGGCGAGGATCACCGAGCCGGCCGTGGGGGCCTCGGTGTGGGCGTCCGGCAGCCAGGTGTGGAAGGGGAACATCGGCACCTTCACCGCGAAGGCGAGGAAGAGGGCGGCGAAGATCCACCCCTGCATCGCCGGCGAGAAGGTCGGGGCGAGGTGGGCGATGGTCTGGATGTCGAAGGTGCGTCCCGACTTTACGTAGAGCACCAGGATCGCCACCAGCATGAGGACCGAGCCGGCGAGGGTGTAGAGGAAGAACTTCACCGCCGCGTAGATCCGCCGCTCGCCGCCCCACACCCCGATGAGGAGGTACATGGGGACGAGCATCGCCTCCCAGAACAGATAGAAGAGGAAGAAGTCGAGGGCGATGAAGACGCCGATCATGCTGGTCTCCAGGACCAGCATGGCGACCATGAACTCCTTCACCCGGGTGGTGACCGCCGTCCAGGTGGAGAGGATGGCGATCATCGACAGGAGGGTGGTGAGGAGGATCAGGAGCAGGGTGATGCCGTCGATCCCCACGTGGTAGCGGATCCCCATGGAGGGGATCCACGCGTGGGTCTCCACGAACTGCATCGCCGCGGTGGTGCGGTCGAAGCGGACGGCCAGGGGGAGGGAGGCGAGGAAGGTCACCACCGAGGTGGCGAAGGCGACGTGGCGGGCGGCCGCCGGGTTGTCGCGCCGGACGCCGAAGAGGATGGCCGCCGCCCCCACCAGGGGGAGGAAGGTGACGATCGACAGGATGGGAAGGGACATGGGGGTTGGCTTTCAGCTTTCAGCGGTCAGCTTTCAGCGCGTGGGGCCGGGGGTTCGGAGTCGTAGGGGTGCAAGGGGATTTCGGTGGGGGGCTTGAAGGCGGATTCACCACAGAGACGCAGAGGGCGCAGAGGACTGCATTGTTTTCGGTGCGCCGCGCTTCGCTTGACACACCCTACGGCCCGCTCCGGGGACGTGGATGAAAGACGTAGGGTGCGCCAAGCGAAGCGCGGCGCACCGACCGGAGCTGGAGCGACGCCGTACCGAAAAATGCGATAGAGACGAGGGTTAGCGGAAACCATATGAGCTGTGGGCAAGTCGCGATGGGCCGGGAATGGATTTGCTGATCGCTGAAAGCTCCTACAGCCACGTCGCCGACGCGACCACCGCGATGACCACAAAGCCGGTGAGCATGACCGTGGCGTAGTTGTTCACCCGGCCGGTCTGTAGCGGCCGGAGGCCGGCGCCGATGTCGCGGATGATGATGGCGGTGCCGTTGACGATGCCGTCGATGACGAAGACGTCGAAGCCGCGGTGCAGCAGCCGCGCGAGGGTCTTGATGGCGTTCACGAAGATGACGTCGTAGAGCTCATCCACGAAGTACTTGTTGAGCAGCACCCGGTGCACCTGCGGGAAGGCGCGGCCGAGGGCGACGGCACGCTCCGGCCGGCCGACGTAGAGGGCGTAGGCGATGGCGATCCCCGCCACCCCCACCGCCACCGAGAGGCCCATGAGCCCCCACGCCACCGCCTCGGAGAGCTCGTGGGCGTGGGCCGCGTGGCCGTGGCCGAAGGCGGGGGCGAGGAAGGCGAGGATCCCCTCACCCATGTGGACCAGGGAGGGGCCGCCGAGGAGCTCGGGCCAGCCGACGATGCCGGCGACGCAGGAGAAGAGGGCGAGGACCACCAGGGGGCGGGTCATGGAGACCGGTGACTCGTGGATCTTCGACTCCGCCTCCGCCGGGTAGCGTCCCTCGCCGTGGAAGGTCATGAAGATGAGGCGGAACATGTAGAAGGCGGTCATCAGGGCCGCTGCCACCCCCACCCCCCAGAGGAGGGTGCCGAGTGCGTTGCCGTGGGCGAAGGCGCGCTCGAGGATCAGGTCCTTGGAGCAGAAGCCGGCGAGCGGCGGGATGCCGGCGATCGCCAGGGCGCCGACCACGAAGGTGCGGTAGGTGGCCGGCATCTGGGCGCGCAGGCCGCCCATGTTGCGCATGTCCTGCGGGTCGGCGTGGACCCCGGCGGCGTGGAAGCCGTGCTCCACCGAGTGGATCACCGCGCCGGAGCAGAGGAAGAGGAGCCCCTTGAAGAAGGCGTGGGTCATCAGGTGGAAGGCGGCGGCCCCGTAGGCCCCGAGCCCGGCGGCGAGGAACATGTAGCCGAGCTGGCTCACCGTGGAGTAGGCCAGCACCCGCTTGATGTCGTTCTGCACCAGGCCGATGGAGGCGGCAAACAGGGCGGTGAAGCCGCCCACCACCGCCACCACGTCGGCGGCCACCGGCGCCAGGTCGAAGAGGGTGGAGCAGCGCGCCACCATGTAGACGCCGGCGGTAACCATGGTCGCCGCGTGGATCAGGGCGGAGACCGGGGTGGGGCCCTCCATGGCGTCGGGGAGCCAGACGTGCAGGGGGAACTGGGCCGACTTGCCCATGGCGCCGACAAACAGGAGCAGGCAGATGAGGGTGAGGGTCGGCACCTCCATCCCGAGGAGAGCGATGTGCTGGCCGACGATCGTATGCGCCTGGGCGAAGACGGTGTGGTAGTCGAGGCTGCCGAAGGTCACCCAGATCAGGAAGATGCCGAGGCCGAAGCCGAAGTCCCCCACCCGGTTGACCACGAACGCCTTCTTGCCCGCGTCGGCGGCGGAGCGCTTCTCGTACCAGAAGCCGATCAGGTAGTAGGAGCAGACCCCCACCAGCTCCCACCCCACGTACAAGAGCAGGAAGTTGTTCGCCAGGACCAGGAGGAGCATGGAGAAGGTGAAGAGCGACAGGTAGGTGAAGAAGCGGCGGTAGCCGGGGTCCCCCTCCATGTAGCCGGTGGAGTAGACGTGGACCGCGGAGCTGATCCCGGTGACCACCACCAACATCATCGCGGTGAGGGGGTCGACCTGGATGCCGACGCCCACCCGGAAGGTGCCGGCGGCAATCCAGGTGTAGAGGTCGCCGTAGAGGAAGGGGCCGTGGCCGGAGTGGCTCACCAGACCGATCACCGTGCCGATCGACAGGGCGAGGGCGGCGAGGACCGCCGCGGTGGCGATGCGGTGGCTCCAGCGGCGCGGGTAGAAGCTGCCGAAGAGGCCGTTGCAGAGAAAGGCCAGGAGCGGCAGGGCGGGGATCCAGGCGGTGGTGGTCATCTCTTTTGGCTCTCAGCTCTCAACGGTCAGCTCTCAGCGCGCGGGGGACGGCCCTCGGCGTCGACTCCGCGGCACACGGCGGTCATCCATCTTGGGTGCTTCCTCCACTTACCCCTCCACGGCGCCCCCCCCTCGGCTCCAGAGAGCTGAAAGCTGAACGCCGACTGCTTCCGTTACCACTTCAACAGGTTGAACTCATCCACATTCAGGGTCTGCTTGTTGCGATAGAAGGCGATGATGATCGCCAGCCCCACCGCCGCCTCGGCCGCCGCCACGGTGAAGACAAAGAGGACGAAGACCTGTCCGGTGATCGACTCGGAGTGGCGGGCAAAGGCGACCAGGTTGAGGTTCACCGCGTTGAGCATCAGCTCCAGGGACATGAAGACCTGAATCATGTTGCGCCGGGTCAGCACCCCGACCACCCCCAGGGTGAAGAGGAGGGCGGAGAGGGCCAGGGGCCACTGGAGGGGGATCGGACCGGACATCTACAGCCTCCGCTTGGCAAGCATGATCGCCCCCACCATCGCCACCAGCAGGATCAAGGAGGCGACCTCGAAGGGGAGGAGGTAGGTGGTAAAGAGGGCGATCGCCACCGACTCGACGTTGCCCTGGCTGGCGAGGAGGGCCGCGGTGGCGGCACCGTGGATGGGGTTGAAGGTGCCACGGGCAACGACCACCACCATGATCGCCCCCATCACCCCGGCGATCAGCGACGCCACCGTGGCCGAGGCGTGGCGCTGGCGCACCTTCGCCAGCTCGCGCACGTCGAGGAGCATGATCACGAAGAGGTAGAGGACGAGGATCGCCCCGGCGTAGACCATCACCTGCAACGCGGCGATGAACTCGGCGTTCAGGAGCAGGAAGATCCCCGCCATGTGGACGAAGAAGGCGAGCATCCAGAGGGCCGCGTGCAGGAGGTTGGAGCGGCTCACCATCGCCACCCCGCAGATCAGGGCGGCGACCGCGAAGTAGAGGAAGAAGAGGTGCTCAGCCATGGACTCTCTCCCCGAGGGCGTTGGTCGCCTCCCGCGGCGCCGCCGGCTCGCCGGCGAGGAGCTGATCGAGGGTGAGGATCATGCCGTTGCGCGAGTAGGCGGCGAGGTCAACCATCTGGGTGTCCATGCGGATCGCGTCTTCCGGGCACGCCTCGACACAGAAGCCGCAGAAGACGCACATGCCGAGATCGATGTCGAACCGCTTCGGCCGCTTCTCGATGTTCGGGTCCGGGTCCTCCTCGGCGACGATGTAGATACAGCGCGCCGGGCAGATCGTCTCGCACATCATGCAGCCGACGCAGCGCGGCGAGCCGTCCTCACGGCGGACGATCCGGTGGCGGGTGCGCGACCGTGGCGGCACGTAGCGCAGCTCCTCCGGATACTGGACGGTCACCGCCGCCTGCTTGTCCTTGGCGAGGCCGACGAGGTGGAGGGTGTGGCGCCACATGTTGCGGCAGAAGTGGACGGTGGTGATCCACACCCCGCGTGCCGCCTCCACCACGTAGATCCGCTCCCAGAAGGAGAGCGGCCCGCGCTTGGGCGCGCCGGCGGGGGTCACGGTGCCCGGCTTACGTGCCACGTTTTCCATCCTAGAGGGCCTCGATGAGGAGGATCACCAGTCCGGTGACGGCGATGTTGGCGAGGGAGACCGGCAACATCCGCTTCCAGCCGAGGTCCATGAGCTGGTCGTAGCGGAAGCGCGGCAGGGTCCAGCGGATGGTCATCAGGAGCCAGCAGAAGAGGACCACCTTGATGAGGAAGGAGATGACCTGGATGGCGACCACCCCGTAGTGGCCCACCGCCACCTGCGCCCCCCACGGGAAGACGAAGCCGGAGGCGTGCAGGTAGGGGAACTGCCAGCCGCCGAAAAACAGGGTGGTGGTGAGGGCCGCGACCATCACCGTCTCCACGAAGTCGGCGAGCATGAACATGCCGAACTTGGTCCCCGAGTACTCGGTGAAGTAGCCGATGATCTCGCTCTCCCCCTCGGGCAGGTCGAAGGGGATCCGCTTGGTCTCCGCCAGGGCGGCGGTGAAGAAGAGGATGCAGCCGAGGGGCTGGACAAAGACCCCCCACTTCGGCAGCCACCCCCACAGGAGCGCCCCCTGGCCGCGGACGATCTCCTGCAGGTCCAGGGAACCGTAGACCATCACGATGCCGATCACCGTCGCCCCGAGGGTCACCTCGTAGGAGATCATCTGGGAGGCGGCGCGCACCGCGCCGAGGAAGGCGTAGTTGTTGTTCGACGAGACACCGGAGAGGACGATGCCGTAGACCCCGAGGCCGGCCATGGCGAAGATGAAGACGAAGCCGACGTTCAGGTGGGCGACCTGCAGGGAGATGTCTCGGCCGGCCACGTGCAGGGTGTCGCCGAAGGGGATCGCCGAGAAGCCGACGAAGGCGAACAGCAGATAGAAGAAGGGGGCGGAGGCGTGCAGCCACTTCATCCCCCCTACCGGCGACCAGTTCTCCTTCGCCACCAACTTCATCAGGTCGGCGAGGGGCTGGAGAAGGCCGAGGTAGATGATCGGCCGCATGACCGGGTTGAGCCAGCGGAGCAACGGCGCGCGGAAGGTGAAGCCGGCCCGGTTCGCCCCCCACCGGTCCTGGATCACCGCCGACTGCTTGCGCTCCACCCACGAGTGGATCCCGGCGATGTTGATCACGATCAACATCATCACCATCGCCAGCCCCACCTTGATCGCCACATCAATCCACATCACGCCACCTCCGCCGGTTGGGTGGTGCCGGAGCCGAGCGGTGCCCCACGGCGGCCGAGGCTTTCGTGGCTCAACCCCGCGAAGGGGGCGAGCTGGTCGGCCAGGGCCGCGAAGATGTCGTCCTCAAAGGCAAAGTCGAAGGGGTGGCCGAGGCGATCGCCAAGCTCCATCAGCAACCGCCACGTCTCCACCGCCCCACCGATCGGCGGCACCGCCACCCGGATCCGCTGCACCCGCCCGGCCAGGTTGGTGAAGCTCCCCTCCGCCTCCGCGTGGACCGAGCCCGGGAGGACCACGTGGGCCTGCTCCGTGGCCTTGCCCGGGTGGGTGGCGATGACGGCGACGTGGTCCACCTCCGCCTTCAGGCCGGTAAGCTCCGCCTCGCCCACCACCACCACCGCCTTGACCCCCTTTTCCTTCACCCAGGCGACCGGGTCGGCCGCCTGCTCGCCGAGGATCTCCTGGGCGCCGCGGGTGTTGGGAGCTTTGTCGGCGAGGATGAGGAGGTCGTCCGCCTCGCCCTGGGGTGGCGCCAGGTAGGCGGCGTGGCCGCCCAGGGCGCCGGCAAACAGGGCGCGGGCGAGGTAGAGCTCTTCGTTGGTCGCGGTGGTCGCCACCAGGACGCCGACGGCGTCACCCGCCTTGCGCAGGGCCGCGCCGGTCGCATCCAGCGCCTCCTCCACGGTGGCGGTACGGCCCTCCACCGTTGCCTCGGTGAGGCGGTCGTGGTCGATCTGCTTGTAGGTGTAGCGACCCTCGTCGCACATCCACCACTGGTTCACCTCCGGGTTCTCGCGCGGCTTGTAGCGCATCACCCGGGCGCCGCCCGCCTTGTGGGGGCGGTCGCGGTTCACGTGGATGGCGATGTTGCAGCCACGGCCGCAGCCGGTGCAGATGGAGTCGACCGCGGTGAGGTACCAGACCCGGCACTTGAAACGGAAGTCGCGGTCGGTCAGGGCGCCCACCGGGCAGATGTCGACGACGCAGCCGGCGTAGCGGTTATCGAGCCAGGCGCCGTCGGCGAGGGTGATCTCCGAGTGGTCGGCACGCTCGGTGATGCCGAGCTCGTGGGTGTGGGTGATCTCGTCGGTAAAGCGGACGCAGCGGGAGCAGAGGATGCACCGCTCGGTGTCGAGCATGATGTTGGGGCCGATCTGCTTCGCCTTCGCCCGCTTCTTGACCTTGTCCTCGTCCAGGCGCGAGCCGGCGGCGCCGTGCTCCATGTAGTAGTCCTGAAGCTTGCACTCCCCCGCCTGGTCACAGACCGGGCAGTCCAACGGGTGGTTCACCAGGATGAACTCGAGGATCGAGGCACGGAACTCGCGGCACTTGTCATTGTCCGTGTGGACCACCATGCCATCCGCCGCCTGGGTGTGGCAGGCGATCATCATCTTCGGGGCGCCCTCCACCTCCACCAGGCACATGCGGCAGTTGCCGGCGATGGAGAGACCGCGGTGGTAGCAGTAGTGGGGGATGTGGATGTCGAGACGGCGCGCCGCCTCGATCAGGGTAGTCCCCTGCTCCACCTCCACCTCCCGTCCGTCGATGGTCAGCTTCGGCATGGGCTTACTCGATCACCGCCACCTTCGTGGCCTTCGTGCCCTTGGTGGTTTTGAAATGGATCCGCACCGCACCTCTCCCCTTACGCCCCGACCTTCTCGCCGCTCACCATCGAGCGGCCGTTCTTGCAGAAGTACTCGAACTCGTCGCGGAACTTCTCCACGAACCCCATCACCGGCCACGCCGCCGCGTCACCGAGGGGGCAGATGGTGGTACCGGTGATCTTGCGGGCGATGGAGTCGAGGTTGGCGGTGTCCTCGGCGCGACCGTGGCCGGCGAGGATGCGCTCGACGATGCGCCGCATCCAGCCAGTCCCCTCGCGGCACGGGGTGCACTGGCCGCACGACTCGTGGGCGTAGAACTGGATGATGGTGTGCATCGCCTCGACCATGCAGACCGACTCGTCCATGACGATGAGGCCGGCAGAGCCGAGCATCGAATTCACCTGCTTGAGCCCCTCGAAGCTCCCCTCCGTGTCGAGCTCGTCGGGCCTGAGCACCGGCGCCGACAGGCCGCCGGGGATCACCGCCTTGAGCTTGGCGCCGTCGCGCATGCCGCCGGCGTAGTCGTCGATGAGCGCCCGCAGGGTAACCGACGGTGAGAGCTCGAAGATCCCCGGCCGGTTCACGTGGCCGGAGACGCAGTAGAGCTTCGTCCCCCCCTGGCTCTCCACCCCCAGCTTGAGGAAGGCGTCGGCGCCGAGGCGGGTGATGTGGGGGACCAGCGCCAGGGTCTCGACGTTGTTGATCACCGTGGGGCAACCGTGCAGACCCACCAGGGCCGGGAAGGGCGGCTTCAGGCGCGGGTGGCCCGGCTTGCCCTCCAGAGACTCCAGGAGGGCCGTCTCCTCACCGCAGATGTAGGCGCCGCCGCCGCGGTGGACCACCACGTCGAAGGGGAAGCCGGTCCCCATGACATCCGCCCCGAGGTAGCCGCGCTCGTACGCCTCGGCCACCGCCTGCTCCATCCGTTCGATCGGCAGGTCGAACTCACCGCGCACGTAGATGTACGCCTTGTGGCACCCCACCGCCTTGCCGCAGATGAGCATCCCCTCCAGGAGCATGTGCGGCTCGTAGGTGAGGATGTACTTGTCCTTGAAGGTGCCCGGCTCGCCCTCGTCGGCGTTCACCGCCAGGTAGACCGGCTTGTCGCCCCCCTTGGGGATGAACGACCACTTCATGCCGGTGGGGAAGCCGGCGCCGCCGCAGCCGCGCAGCTTGGCCCGCTTCACCTGGTCGATCACCTGCTCCGGCTCCACCTCGGCGATCACCCGGCGCGCCTCGTCGTAGCCGCCACGCTCGAGGTAGTGGTCGAGGCGGTGGGAGACCTCGGAGCCGAAGTTGGCGGACAGCAGCTTGGGCGCGCTCATTCCAGCCCCCCGAAGATCTCCCGGACCCGCTGTCGGTCGAGACGGCCGTAGTAGCGGTCGTTCACCTGCATCATCGGCGCCTCCTCACAGGCGGCGAGACACTGAACCACCGACAGGGTGAAGCGGCCGTCGGCGGTGGTCTCGCCCACCGCGATCCCCAGCTCCTCCTCGATCATCCGGATTGTCTCCCGCGCCCCACACAGGGTACAGGAGAGGTTGCCGCACACCTGCACGTGGTGGCTGCCCACCGGGCGCTGGTTGTACATGGTGTAGAAGGTCACCGTCTCTCTGACCCAGATCAGCGGGATCTCCAGCTCCTCGGCGATCACCCGCTCCATCTCCCGGGAGACGTAGCCGTAGCGGCGCTGAAAGGCCCACAAGAGGGGCATGAGCGCCGCCCGTGGGGTCTCGTAGCGGGCGCGGAGGGCGTCGCACTCCTCCCGCAGCTCCTCGGGGAAGCAGGTGACCTCCACCTCCTTCGCCGCCAGGGCGGCGGACAGCGTCTCGCCGGTGGTCGTGTTGTCGCCGGCAGCCATCAGCTCAACGCTCCATAGTTCGCGGGCGCATAGGTGCCCCCAGATCCGGGGCGGCCCGCAACCCGGGCGACGCAGGCGTACGGTTCGTACGTCGAGGAGCACGGGTGAGGACACGGCCCGGAGATGGGGGCAGATAGGCGCCCGTTGGTAGGTCGAAGCACAGTGTCTCCCTGCGGGTTCATCGGTCGAGCTCCCCGGCGATCATGTTCACCATCCCGAAGATCGGGGTGACGTCCGCGATCATGTGGCCGACGAGGAGCTCGCTCATCGCCGCGACGATCGGGAAGCAGGGCGGGTGGCAGCGGACCCGGTACGGCCGGTCGGTGCCGTCGGAGACGACGTAGAAGCCGAGCTCACCGTTCGCCCCCTCCACCACGCCGTACGCCTCGCCCGCCGGGGGGTGGAGGCCGTGGCCGGTCATCACCAGCTTGAAGTGGTTCATCAGCCCCTCGATGGAGCCGTAGGCCTCCTCCTTCGAGGGCAGGAGCACATGCTTGTCCGGGTTGGTCACCTGCTCGATCTGGCCGCGGTGGGTGCCGTTCAGGGTCGGGTCGGCGACCACCCGCAGCTCCTGCACCCCACCCGTGAGGCCCCGCTTTGCCTCCTCCACCAGATCGGCGCCGGTGAGCTCGCGACCGCTCTCGTCCACCGCCACCGCCCCCTTGGGCATCTGCTCCAGACACTGCTCGACCATGCGCATCGACTGCTCCATCTCCGCGAAGCGCACCGCGTACCGCTCGTAGTTGTCGCAGTGGCCGTCGCCGATCGGCACCTCGAACTCCAGCCGGTCGTAGATCGAATACGGCTCATCGCGCCGGAGGTCCCAGTCAACGCCGTTGGCGCGGGCAAAGGGGCCCTGGATGGAGTAGGCGAGGGTCCGCTCCTTCGACATCACCCCGACGTCGCGCATCCGGTCCATGAAGATCCGGTTGCGCGACAGGAGCTTGTCGCACTCCACGAGGATCTCGCGGGTGCGGGCGAAGGCCTTGTGGACCTGGTTGGAAAAGCAGTCCGGCAGGTCCGCCTTCACCCCGCCGATGCGACCGAAGGAGACCGTGAGCCGGGCGCCGGTGACCGCCTCGATCAGGTCGTAGATCGCCTCGCGCGCCTCCACGTAATAGAGGAAGGCGGTGAAGGCGCCGACCTCCATGGTCGCCGCGCCAATGCAGGTAAGGTGGTCGGCGATACGGCCGATCTCGCTCATGATCACCCGCAGGTACTCACCACGCTCAGGCACGGTGATCCCCATGAGCTTCTCCACCGCGATGCAGTACCCCTGGTTGTTGATCGACGGCGAGACGTAGTTCAGCCGGTCGGTGTAGGGAATGACCGTGAGGTAGCTCCCCTGCTCCGACATCTTCTCGAAGCCCCGGTGGAGGTAGCCGATCTCGCAGTCCGCCTTGACGATCGACTCGCCGTCGAGCTCGAGGACGAAGCGCACCACCCCGTGCATCGACGGGTGCGACGGCCCCAGATTGAGGAGCATCGACTTGGTCGTCAGCGGACGTTCGGTAACGGTCATGGGGATCGGAGGTGAAATTTTTTTCACGCGAAGGCGCAAAGAGGCAAAGGCGCAAAGGGAAACATATACGGAGATTTGGGGTTGTCTTTCGTTGCTCGCCTCCCACAGACGATGCGTCCACGTCGGCGCACGCCGACGTTCATCGCCACCTCTCTGCCGGCAAGACCCTTTGCGTCCTTAAGTTCCTTTGCATCTTTGCGTTGTGTCGTTCAATTCAATTCACCGGCCCCACGAGGGGCTGGCGCTTGTCGACCCGGTAGTCCTTGCGCAGGGGATGGCCGGTGAACTCGTCGTACATGAGGATACGGCGCAGGTCCGGATGGCCGTCGAAGCGGACCCCATACATATCCCACACCTCGCGCTCGTACCAGTTGGCCGAGGCCCACAGGTCGTGGAGCGACGCCACCACCGGCCCCTTGCCGTCCACCGGGACCTTCAGCCGCAACCGCTCCCGGCGGCGGTGGGAGAGGAGGTGGTAGACCACCTCAAAGCGCGGCTTGCGCCGCAGGTAGTCGACCGCGGTGACGTCCATGAGGATCTCGAAGCCGTGGTCCGGGTCGTCGTGGAGAAAGGTCGCCACCTCGCGCATGGACTCCGGCCGGACCACCACGGTCTCATCACCACAGTGGGCGTGGCTGTCGATCACCGCCTCGGGGAAGCGCTCGCGCAGGGTCGCCACGATCGAAGACATCACCCCTCCACGCTCGTCTTCACGAACTCGGCACCGCGACGCGACTGGCGCTCGGTCTGGATCTTCTCGTGCAGCTTCATCACCGCGTCGATGATCGCCTCCGGCCGCGGCGGACAGCCCGGGATGTAGACGTCCACCGGCACGATCGTGTCGATCCCCTGGACCACGGCGTAGTTGTTGTAGAAGCCGCCGGTGCAGGTGCAGACGCCGATGGCGATCACCCACTTGGGCTCGCACATCTGGTCGTAGATGGTCTTCAGGACCGGGGCCATCTTGTGGTTGATGGTCCCGACCACGAAGAGGACATCGGACTGGCGCGGCGTCCACCGCGGCCAGCCGGCACCGAAGCGGTCGAGGTCGTAGTGGGAGCACGACGCCGACATGTACTCAATGCCGCAGCAGGCGGTGGCGAACGGGTACTGGAAGATGGACCAGCGACGCGCCCAGCCAAAGAGCTCATCGGACCTGGAGGTGAACCAGCCTTGATCGGCCATTGGTTTAGTCCCAGTTGAGGGCACCGCGGCGCCATGCATAGGCAAGGCCGACGCCGAGGACCGCAAGGAAGACCATCATCTCCGCAAAGGCGAAGAGACCGAGCTTCCGGAACAGGGTTGCCCATGGGTAGAGGAACATCATCTCGACGTCGAAGACCACGAAAAGGATCGCGACCATGTAGAACTTGACGTCGAACCGGCCACTAGGCAGATCAAAGGGCGTCTTACCGCACTCCACCGGCTGCTCTTTGTAGCCGAGACGTACCCGCGGGCCGAACGGGACACCGAGGAGCCAGATCAGCCCGGCGAAGCCCGCGGCAAAGAGGGCGAAGATCAGGAGACCGCTGTATTCCATCGTGGGTAGGCGCGAGAGAGGCGGCGCAAAAGAGGAAACAGCTAGACGCAGGAAGAAACGACTCGGTCGACTTCAGCGGCCGGCGATACTACCAAAGCACGGCCCCTTTGCAACTTCCGCTCGGGGCCGCTGCGAGCAGGGGAAAGTCCCCCGCCCTCTGCCCTCTCCACCGCCGTCGTAGTAGCGTCCCGCCCATGGCCCCGCGCTCCTCCCGTCGGATCAAGGCGGTCGTCTACGACCTCCTCTCCAACCCCCTGTCGCCGGCGCGCAACGGGGTCGACCTGGGGATGAGCCTGGTGGTGGTGGTGTCGGTGATCGTCCTCCTGCTGGAGAGCAGCGTCGCCCCCGGCGACCCCCTGGCGGTGTGGGCCGAGCGGGTGGAGCTGGTGGTGGTGCCGCTGTTTATCGTCGAGTACCTCCTGCGCCTCTGGGTGGCGAGCGACTTCACCACCGACTACCTCAACCTGCGCGCCGCCGGCACCCCCCTTCCCGCCGCCGCCGGGCGGGCCCTGCTCCCGAAGCTCGCCTTCATGGCCCACCCCCTGGCGGTGATCGACCTGCTCGCCATCCTCCCCGCCTTCCGCCCCTTCCGCCTGATGCGCATCTTCGTGCTGGTGCGCTTCCTGAAGATCCTCCGCTACTCGGGCCACGTGGGACAGCTCCTCTCCGCCTTCCGCGAGCGCTCCTGGGAGCTGGGGATGGTGACGCTCCTCTTCCTCGGGGTGTTGACCTTCTCCAGCTTCTCCATCTTCATCCTGGAAGCGGAGGTCAACCCGCGGATCCACACCCTCGGCGACGCCTTCTGGTGGGCGATCGTCACCATCACCACGGTCGGCTACGGCGACGTGGTGGCGGTCACCGGCGCCGGCAAGCTCCTCTCCGGTGGGGTGATGATCTCGGGCCTCGCCTTCCTCGCCTTCTCCACCTCCCTCATCGCCTCCGCCCTCACCGAGAAGCTCCTCACCATCAAGGAGAAGAAGATGGTCGACGCCATTTCCCGCCTGAAGCGCCACTATGTAGTCTGCGGCTTCGGCCAGGTGGGCGAGGCGGTGGCCGACGAGCTCGCCGCCGCCCGCGCCCCCTTCGTCATCCTCGATCGCGACCCGGAGCGGGCCGAGGCCGCGGCAAAGAAGGGGTACGCGGCCTACGTCGGCAACGCCGTCTCCGAAGATGACCTCCAGGCGGTACGGCTGGATGAGGCGCGCGGCCTGGTGAGCGCCATGGCGAGCGAGGTGGACAACGTCTACACGGTGCTCACCGCCCGCGAGATGAACCCGACCATCCACATCGTCGCCCGCGCCGCCAGCGAAGAGGCGCGCAAAAAGCTCCTGCGTGTCGGCGCCAACCGGGTCGTCTACCCGGCGGCCGCCGGCTCCCGCCACATGGCCCACGTGCTCCTGCGCCCCACCGCAAGCGACTTCGTCGAGGTCGCCATGTCATCGGCCTGCGCTGAGCTCCAGCTCGAGGAGATCACCGTCAGCGCCGACTGCCCGGTCGCCGGCCTGCCGATCAACGAGAGTGGCCTGCGCTCCAACTACCACGTCCTGGCGGTGGCGGTGAAACGGCGCGACGGCACCATGATCACCGCGCCGCCGGGCAACCTCACCCTGGAGCTCGACGACGTGGTGGTCTGTATCGGCGGCCTCGACGACCTCGAACGGCTGCGCCGCGAGTGGTAGGAGTGCGGTCTTCTTCGCAGACCGCAGAGGCGGCGCTACGACGCCGCCGAGGGGGGAGGATTAGGTACGACACGGTGACCGTAGCAATGAGGTAGGAGCGGGCCATGCCCGCGATCCAGGCCCGGAGGGCCTGCCGCGCCGGTGGCGCGGATCGGGGGCATGGCCCCCTCCTACTCGCCCACCGCCACGCGCAGGGGCACCGCCGCACCACCCACGGCGCCCTGCCGGGCCGCCTCATAGGCGGCACGGAGGAACTCGCGGGCGAAGTGCTCCATCACCGGCCGGGTGGCGATGTTCGGCAACCCCACGTCGATCACCGCCCAGTAGCTCAGGCGGACGTGGCCGTCCTGATTGCGGACGATCAGCGTCCCGTTGAGCTTCTTGAAGCTCCCCTCGATCTGGCGCCACGCCAGGGTGTGGCCGCCGAACTGTTCCACCTCCAGGCGCGCCCACTGGCGGCCCGCGGGCCACGGCAGATCGAGGATCACGAAGACCTGCTGGGTCCCGTTGTCCGGATCAGTGGAGAGACGGTAGCTCTCGGCGATCCACGGGTGGAGCCCCGGATAGCGGGTGAGGTCACAGAGGACCCGGCATAGCTCGTGGTCCACCGCCCCAAAATCCGCCTCCACGTGGAGGATCTGCTCGTGGGGCGTCGCGCCGGGGGAAAAGCCGGTGTCGATCCGCGGCGAGACAGGCGCCGCACCCGCCGTGGCGACGGCCACCGCGACCGCCGCCAGCAAAGGCCGCCACCTAGCCACTTTATTTGCCGAGTTACGTACCATTTTCGTTCCCTAACCGGCTCAACTCACCGCTTTCTCAGGGTAACTTCCGAAGAAGGAATGGGCCGTTAGTAGAAGAAGAGACGAAAAACAGAATAAGGGTTCTTCTATATCATCATCCCCCTGTAGTACCAATTGGTTACACATATCTAACGAGGTCTTGCTTGACCTGGTTGCGTTACATTTCCGACCTATTAATTACGCCATTGACACACTCTTCGGAAAAATTAACGACCCCATGACCCACGCACAAGTCCACCTCTATGGCGCAGCTTCTACCAACGGAGGCAGCCTCCCTTTCCACCGCCCGGCCCGAGGGGTACGATCCCCGCCCCATGCCGTACCTAACCACCACCGACGCCGATCGCGCCGCCATGCTCGCCGCCCTCGGGGTGAACGAGAGCGACGCTCTCTTCGCCTCCATCCCGCCGCGGTTGCGCACCACCCGCCCCCTGGAGCTACCGCCGCCCCTGGCGGAGGTGGACCTGCGCCGCCACCTGACCGACCTGGCGGCCAGCAACCGCGGCGCCGAGCTGACCTGTTTTGCCGGCGGCGGCGCCTACGACCACGCGATCCCGGCGGCGGTGGACACCCTCACCGCCCGCGGCGAGCTGCTCACCGCCTACACCCCGTACCAGCCGGAGATCAGCCAGGGGACCCTGGCGATCACCTTCGAGTTCCAGACCCTCATCACCCGCCTCACCGGCCTCGAGGTCGCCAACGCCGGCATGTACGACGGCGCCTCCGCCCTCGCCGAGGCCTGCCTCATGGCGATGCGCGCCACCCGCCGCGACCGGGTGGTGGTCGACAGCCGCCTCCATCCCGACTGGCTGGCGGTGGTCCGCACCTACCTCGCCGGCAGCGGCGCCGAGGTGGTCGTCGCCGCCGGCGCCACCGCCCCGACCGAGGTGGACGAGACCACCGCGGCGGTGGTCGTCCAGACCCCGGACTTCACCGGCCGCTGCCTCGACCTGCGCGGCTGGGGAGAGGCGACCCACGGGGCCGGGGCGCTCCTGGTCACCGCCTGCGACCCCCTCGCCCTGGCGCTCCTCACCCCACCCGCCGCCTGGGGGGCGGACATCGCCGTGGGCGAGTGCCAGCCCCTCGGCCTGCCCCTCTCCTTTGGCGGCCCCTATCTCGGCTACCTCGCCTGCACCGGCAAGCTGGTGCGCCAGATGCCCGGCCGCCTGGTGGGGCGCACCGCCGACCACCACGGCAACGACGGCTTCGTCCTCACCCTGCAGGCGCGCGAGCAGCACATCCGCCGGGGCCGCGCCACCTCCAACATCTGCTCCAACCAGGCCCTGATGGCGGCGCGGGCGACCATCCACACGGCCCTCCTCGGGCCCGTGGGGCTGGCGCGGGTCGCCGCCGCCTGCGCCGACGGCGCCGAACGCCTGCGCACGGAGTTGCTCGCCATCGACGGCATCGAGGCGGTGGGTGAGCCGCCCCACTTCCGGGAGTTCGCCATCCGCCTGCCGGTGGCGGCGGAGGACTTCGTCGCGGCGATGGCCGAGCGCTCCATCCTCGCCGGGATCCCCCTGTCGTGCTGGGAGACCAACCGCCCCAACGAGCTACTCGTGGCGGTCACCGAGCAGCGCACCGCCGATGACCTGGCCGCCTACGTCGCCGCGGCCCGCGCGATCTGCGAGGAGCTTGGCCGCTGATGGAGACCCTCTTCGACCACCACCGGCCGGGCCAGGCCGGCTGCCGTCTGCTGGACGAGGCGCTACCCACCACCAGCGACGCCATCCCCGCCCCCCTCCGCCGCGCCGCCCTACCCCCCCTCGCCGAGGTCTCCGAGCCGGAGGTGGTGCGCCACTACACCCGCCTCTCCAGGCAGAACCTGGCGGTGGACACCGCCTTCTACCCGCTCGGCTCGTGCACCATGAAGCACAACCCGCGGGTGAACGAGCAGGCCGCGGCCCTGCCGGGGCTCGCCGCGCTCCACCCACACTGTGCTCCGCCCCTGGCCCAGGGGGCGATGCGCCTGATGGTGGAGCTGGAGCAGATGCTCAGCGAGATCACCGGCATGGCCGCGACCACCCTCCAGCCGGCGGCCGGCGCCCACGGCGAGCTCGCCGCCATGTCGATCGTCCGCGCCCACTTCGAGGGCCGCGGCGAGAGACGTACCACCGTCTTGGTCCCCGACTCCGCCCACGGCACCAACCCCGCCTCGGCGCGCATGGCCGGGTTTTCGGTCGAGGAGATCCCCTCCACCGCCTCCGGGACCATCGACCTCGACGCCCTCCGCGACCACCTCGGCCCGGACACCGCCGCGATGATGGTCACCAACCCCAACACCCTGGGGCTGTTTGAAGGGGAGATCGACCGGATCGCCGATCTCCTCCACGAGGTGGGCGCGCTGCTCTACATGGACGGCGCCAACCTCAACGCCATCCTCGGCAAGGTGCGGCCGGGCGAGATCGGCTTCGACCTCGTCCACCTCAACCTCCACAAGACCTTCTCCACCCCCCACGGCGGCGGCGGCCCGGGCGCCGGGCCGGTGGCGGTGCGCGGAGACCTCGCCCCCCTCCTCCCGGGCCCGCGGCCGGTGGTCGGCGACGACGGCACCATGGAGTGGCAGCAACCGTCCCACTCCATCGGCCGGCTCCTGGCCTCCCACGGCAACTTCGGGGTTCTGGTCCGCGCCTACTGCTACCTCCGCTCCCTCGGCGCCGCCGGGGTCGTGCGGGTGAGCGAGCAGGCGGTCCTCAACGCCAACTACCTCCGCCACCGGATCGGCGACGCCCTCCCCCTCGCCTACGACGCCCCCTTCCTCCACGAGTGCGTCCTCACCGCCAGCGAGCTCAAGCGGACCACCGGCTGCACCGCCTTCGACGTGGCCAAGGGGCTCATCGACTGCGGGATTCACCCCCCCACCATCTACTTCCCCCTGATCGCCAAGGAGGCGCTGATGGTGGAGCCGACCGAGACCGAGTCCCGCGCCACCCTGGAGGCGGCGGCCGCCGCCTTCCGGGAGGTCGTCCGCCTCGCCCACGAGGACCCCGAGACCCTCCACGCCGCCCCCCACACCACCCCCCTCGCCCACCTCGACGACACCCGTGCCGCCCGCAACCCGATCCTCGTGGAGCCCCTGGCCGCAGCGGATCACGACTAAGCTAAGGGCCCGCGAAACCCAGTCGTTACCTTTTCGCAGGCACTCAGTCGGACGGACGCCTACGGGTGGTACTGCTTGACCCGGTCGCAGTTCCGGACATCGAAGTGGAGCCAGGAGGTGCCGAGCTCGACGCTGCCGATGAGGACAAAGTCCGAGTCGGCGGGGTTGGCCAAGATCTCCTGCCGCACCTCCTCCGCCGACCACTTGCTGAACAGACAATCGGCCGCGCGACCGAAGGTGTGCTGGCTGAAGGGGCTATAAAACGGGCTATCCGGGGTGCGCAGACCGCTCCACTCTCGCTCGTGGCCCCAATAGTAGTTGTTGACCGTCATCGGCCCGAACCGGGTGCGCAACCGGTCCAGGGCGGTGAGCAGCCGCTCGTCCAGCAGCTCCCACCCCTTCTCTCCCCGCGCCGCGAACACCCCGGGAGGGACCAGCTCGTGAATGGCGAAGTGCTCACATCTGTACATCGCGTTCTCCTCGCGTCCTGACCTTCCCGTGGCTACCCCCCCGCCACCATCGCCGCCGCCTCCTTCGCCGCGTCGGCGAGGTCTTCGGGGGTGGCGCGGACGACCTCCGGGAGGTCGCCGATCTCGATGGTAGAGAGGATGGTCTTGCCCGAGGCGTTGGCGTGGCGGAGGTGCCAGACGTGGGCCAGGGCGGCGCCGGTGATGTGGGTCTCGCCGTAGCCGCGCACGTGGATCCGCACCGGCCGCTCCCCGAGGCTCGCGTCGATGAAGGCGAGATCGCCGGGGGTGAGGGGGAGGTGGGAGAGGTGGATCTGGTGGGGCGGGTCGCCCGGCCGGTAGGCGGCCGCCTGGGTGGTGACCTCGGCGACGATCGCCTCGCCGTTCATCAGGTCCTCCGGGCGCACCGGGAGGGGGCCGGGGAGGGGCGCCGTCTCCGGGAGCGTGGGGGCGGGCCCTACCTCCAGGCGCGGCGGCGACTCGTGGCGCCAGACACCGGCCAGCCGCGCCTCCCGGATCCTGCCGCCCGCCACGGTGAAATCCACCTCACCCCTGCCAAGGTAGTCGTCGACCTCGACAAGCTGGTCCGCCGGCAGGGCGGCGAGGTCGAGGCAGGCGTTGGGGGTGTCGGGCCGCCACCCCTCCAGGGTGGTGGCAAGCCAGGCGAGGACGGCGTCCAGGTCGGTGGGGGGGGCCACGCTCACCCCTCTCCCCTCCCCTCGTAGGCCGCCCGCGCCATCTCGGTCGGAGCGAGGGGGGCCGGGGAGGTCGTGCGTCTCTCCGGCTCGATGCCCCAGCCGCGCAGCTCCGCCACCGCCGCCTCCACCACCTCGTCGAGGCGGGCGGCCACCGGCTCCGTGAGGGAGCCGCCGAAGTCGTCGAGGGTGACCGGCTGAACACCGATCAGCGTCAGGCGCGACGGCAGGTCACCGGCCAGCGAGGCCGAGGCGAGAACCTCCTGGAAGCCGGTCTGGTGCATGGAGACCTTCTTCGCCCCGAGGTAGCGCGGCACCCCGTCGCCGCGCACCACCCGGACGGTGGCCGGCTCATCGCCGAAGTCGATGGCGTCGAGGACCAAGAGGTTGGCCGCGCCGCGCACCAGGGGCAGGAGGAAGAGCCCCTGGGTGCCGCCGTCCGCCACCTCCACCTCCGGGGGGAAGCGGTACCGCTCGTGGAGGAGCTCCACCGCCCGCACCCCAAACCCCTCGTCCGCCCACAGGGGGTTGCCGATGCCGAGGACGAGGGTGTGCATTCTTGGCTTTCAGCGGTCAGCGAAGCCGCGACGGGATGGTGGTAGGAGCGGGCCATGCCCGCGATCCGCGCCGCAGGCGGGGCAGGCCCTTCGAGCCTGGATCGCGGGCATGGCCCGCTCCTACCTTCCTTTGGGCGAGCGCCATCCGCCGACGATCGAGGAGAGCGAGGTGGTGCGACCGACGATGTCGGCGCGCACCGCCATGTAGATGTGGATGATGACGAAGCACAGAAGGATCCACATGCCGAGGAGGTGCCAGTTATTAACCCGCTCGGCGTCGCCAAAGAGGGGGACCACCCAGCCGAAGGCGCGGTCCGCCCAGCTCCCGTGGCCGAGCCCCTCACCGTAGAGGGCGAAGCCGGTGAAGATCATGAAGAGGGTCCCCAGGGTGTTGAAGAGGAGCATGGCGACCTGCGCCAAGGGGGCGTGGCCGGACTCGGTGGGCGGCTCTTTGCGCAGGAAGAGGTAAAAGGCGATCTCCTCCCCGAGGCCGCACCACCAGCTCCCACGCCACACCGGCAGGTAGAAGATCTGGCGCGACACCTGGTTGCCCACCAGGGCCCAGTAGATCCGCCCGGCGAGGGAGACCGCCAGGAGGTAGCCGGCGGTGAAGTGGACCAGCCGGATCCGCCCCATGATGAAGTGGTCGCTCGCCTCTCCCATGACCGTGGGCAGGGGGTGGGCGATCAGGTAGCCGGTGGCGGCGAGGGTGAAGATGCACGCCGCATTCACCCAGTGGTAGAGGCGCACCGGCGCCTGGAAGGCGTAGACCGGCTGGGATGCCGGGACGGGGGATGCGTGGGTGGTGGTGGCAGCCATGGAGACTCCCGGATCGGGGCGTTCAGCGTTCAGCGTTCAGCGGTCGGCTCTTGGCGATAGGCCACATGGTCTCTGTCGGACTCATGCACGCGCCTAGCGCACCTTCACCACCGCCATCTCCTGGTCGTCCGGGCTCATGACGTGGGCCGCGCAGGCGAGGCAGGGGTCGAAGCTGTGGATGGTGCGGAGGATCTCCAACGGCTTGGAGGGGTCGGCCATGGGGGTGTTGAGGAGCGCCGCCTCGTAGGCGCCGATCTGCCCCGAGGGGTCACGGGGTGAGGCGTTCCAGGTGGTGGGGACCACCGCCTGGTAGTTGGCGATCTTGGTCTCCTTGATGTGAATCCAGTGGCCGAGCGCCCCGCGCGGCGCCTCGCCCCCACCCGCCCCCTTGGCCTCCGCCGGCCAACTCGAAGGCTCCCAGGAGTCCATGTTGGCGGTGGCGGTATCGCCGGCCTTGATCGCGGCGATCAGCTTGTCGAACTGGTCGCGCATGAGATGCGCCGCGTAGGAGCACTCCAGGCCGCGGGCGGCGGTGCGGCCGAGGGTGGAAAAGAGGGCGGTGACCGGCAGGCCGAGGTCGTGGAGCAGACCCTCCACCTGCGCCTTGATCTCCTCGTGACCGCGGGCGTAGGCGACGATGTAGCGCGCCAGGGGGCCCACCTCCATGGCGTGGCCGCGCCAGCGGGGCGCCTTCAGCCACGAGTACTTGCCCGACTCGTCGAGGGCATCGATGGCGGTCTTCGTCCCCTTGGTATCGGGGCCGAGCTCGAAGTTCGGCTCGGTGACCCCCTCCCACGGATGGAGCCCCTGGGACTCGTCCGGATAGCGGTACCAGGAGTGGGCGACGTATTCGCGGATCTGCTCCGGGTCCTTGAGGTCGACGTCGTGGACCGTGGAGAGGTCGCCGTCGAGGACCGCGCCGGAGGGGAGGTGGAGGTTTTGCCAGCTCCAGTCGTTGGCCCGCTCCGGGAACTCGCCGTAGGCGAGGCAGTTCTTCGACGACAGGCCGCCGCCGTAGCCCCAGTCCTTGTAGAAGGAGGCCACCGCCTTGAGGTCGGGAATGTAGACCTGGTCGATGAAGGCGATCGCCTGGTCGATGATCGACGAGACCCGGTTGAGCCGCTCCATGTTGATAGCGCCCACCGCGCCCGCGTCGTCCACGTTGATGGCGCACGGCATGCCGCCCACCACCCAATTGGGGTGCGGGTTGCGGCCGCCGAAGACGGCGTGGATCTTGACGATCTCCTTCTGGAAATCGAGGGCCTCCAGGTAGTGGGCGACCGCCATGAGGTTGGCGATCGGCGGCAGCTTGTAGGCCGGGTGGCCCCAGTAGGCGTTCTGGAAGGGGCCGAGCTGGCCGGACTCGACGAACCTCTTGACCCGGTTCTGGACGTCGCGGAAGTAGCCCACCGACGACTTCGGCCACGGCGAGATCGACTGGGCGAGGTCGGAGGTCTGCTTCGGGTCGGCGGCAAGCGCCGAGACCACGTCGACCCAGTCCAGGGCGTGGAGGTGGTAGAAGTGGACCAGGTGGTCCTGGACGTACTGGGTCATCATCATCAGGTTGCGGATGGTGTTGGCGTTCTCCGGGATGGCGATCCCGAGGGCGTCTTCCACCGCGCGCACCGAGACCAGGGCGTGGACCCCGGTGCACACCCCGCAGATGCGCTGGGTGAAGGCCCAGGCGTCGCGCGGGTCGCGCCCCTTCAGGATGATCTCGATACCGCGCCACATGTTGCCGGTGGAGACGGCGTTGCGGATCACGTTCTGGTCGTCGACGTTGACCTCGACGCGCAGGTGGCCCTCGATGCGGCAGATGGGGTCCACCACCACGCGGCGGCCCGAGTCATCGAGGGTGTACCCATTGGGTGTCCGTTGGGTCGCCATCTTACTCCTCCTCCTTCTTGCCGAAGCGGCTCACCGCGGTGGCCGCCGCGTGGACCGCCACCGCCGCCCCGACCACCCCGGCGGCGGTCTTGCCGATCCGGTCGGCGGTCGCCTCCACCTGGCCGGTCACCTCCAAGTTGGTCACCGGCGCGTAGAAGGAGCCCTTGTCCCAGAAGTTGTCCTCGGCGCAGCCGAGGCAGCCGTGCCCCGACCCCACCGGCCAGGAGACGCCGCCGTTCCAGCCGATGGTGGAGCAGGCGTTGTAGGTGGTCGGCCCCTTGCACCCGACCTTGTAGAGGCAGTACCCCTTGCGCGCCCCCTCGTCGTCGAACTTTTCGACGTACTGGCCGGCGTCGAAGTGGGGCCGGCGGTAGCACTTGTCGTGGAGCCGCTG